>RQOU01000072.1 GCA_008373165.1 SAR202 cluster bacterium
GTTGCGGGACTTAACCCAACACCTCACGGCACGAGCTGACGACAGCCATGCAACACCTGTGCAAACTCCCTTACGGGTGCCTCACCTTTCGGATCGGTAATTTGCATGTCAAGCCTAGGTAAGGTTCTTCGCTTTGCATCGAATTAAACCACACGCTCCGCTGCTTGTGCGGGCCCCCGTCAATTCCTTTGAGTTTTAGCCTTGCGGCCGTACTCCCCAGGCGGGATACTTATCGCGTTAGCTTCGACACTGGAGGGGTCTATACCCCCAATATCTAGTATCCATCGTTTAGGGCGTGGACTACCCGGGTATCTAATCCGGTTCGCTCCCCACGCTTTCGCGCCTCAGTGTCAGGAATAGCCCAGAAAGCCGCCTTCGCCTCTGGTGTTCCTCCCGGTATCTACGCATTTCACCACTACTCCGGGAATTCCGCTTTCCTCTGCTACCCTCAAGCCTGCCAGTATCCCATGACCCCTCCCAGTTGAGCCGGGAGATTACACATGAGACTTAACAAACCACCTACGCGCTCTTTACGCCCAGTAAATCCGGACAACGCTCGGTTCCTACGTATTACCGCGGCTGCTGGCACGTAGTTAGCCGAACCTTATTCATCAGGTACCGTCCTTTCTCTTCCCTGATAAAAGGAGTTTACAATCCTAGGACCTTCATCCTCCACGCGGTGTCGCTGCGTCAGGCTTTCGCCCATTGCGCAAGATTCCCTGCTGCTGCCTCCCGTAGGAGTGGGGGCCGTGTCTCAGTCCCCCTCTGACTGGTCGTGCTCTCACACCAGCTACCCGTCTTAGGCTTGGTAGGCCATTACCCCACCAACAACCTGATAGGCCGCGAGCTCATCTAAGGGCGGCAACCAGTTACCCGGCACCTTTCATCCAAGACCCTAGATCTTGGATCGTATGAGGTATTAGCAGAAGTTTCCCTCTGTTGTCCCTCACCCAAAGGCAGATCACTCACGTGTTACTCAGCCGTCTGCCACTAAGTCATCACCCCGAAGGGTGGGACTTCGTTCGACTTGCATGCATTATGCGCGCCGCCAACGTTCGTCCTGAGCCAGGATCAAACTCTCCGTAAAGTTGACGTTCTTTCTGTCCACTGTTCAATTGTTAAGGTGCGACCTGAACCAGAAGACGCGTTTATCTCCAAGCCAGAGAACTAAGTCTATGATCCACAACTGAAAGGTGTCAACAGAAATATGATCTAAATTCCAACAGAAGATTCAATGCTTAATAAGTACACTAGAGAGTATTTCGATATCGATGTAAAGATGATACGCACTAGATAAACGTCATCAAATCGAGGTAAATTTAACTAGGAATAACCAGAAATCAGGACTTAACGCGCAGGCAGGAAAAAACTCAAGTTCTAATACGGGCATATTCTTAATTTCGATTCCGACTGTACTCTGACAAATCTAACTTTGAGGATCATACATAAATGGCAAGGAACGTTCCTGGTGAGCCATACACCAGAATCTCAGCTGAAGAAGCGCATGAAATGCTCAACGCTGGTGACGCAGTGATGATTGATGTGCGGCGCCCAGACGAATACGAAGGGGCCCACGTCAAGAATGCCGTGCTGATTCCAGTAGACGATGTGATACCAAGATTTGATGAATTGCCAACCGAGGGCAAACTATTGTTTATCTGTGAAGTGGGCGCTCGATCCGGCCTCGCCGCCGAATATGCAGCAGCGATGGGAGCCGACACAGACCGATTGTTTAACGTTGAAGACGGAACCGGCACATGGGTCGCAAAAAACCTCCCATATTCCACCGGTGATACAAAGTAACCGCAAGCTCATCATCTATCCACAAGTACTAAAACCGGAGAAGCTCATTTGAAAATTGTGGTTGTAGGTTCTATAGCTTACGACGCGGTTGAAACTCCAGCAGGAAAAAGGGAATCGCAGCTCGGCGGCTCAGCCTGTTTTTTCTCAACATCAGCGAGTTATTTCACTGAGGTAGGAATCATCGGTGTAGTCGGCAATGATTTCGCCCCATCGGACCGATCGATGCTCGAAAGGCATGGAATCGACACCACTGGGCTTGTTGAGGTTGATGGAAAAACCTTCCGATGGACAGGTGAGTACATGGATGACATCAACACCGCAGTCACCCTAGATACCCAATTGAACGTTTTTGGAGATTTCGAGCCTACCCTAACTGAATCACATGCAAACGCACCGTATCTGTTCTTAGCAAATATCGACCCAAACATTCAACTGAAGGTCCTTGACGCTATGATTAGTAGACCAAAATGGGTTGCCAGCGACACGATGAACCTTTGGATCAACATCGCCAGACCAACTCTTATAGACCTCATAAGCAAAGTCGATATGCTCATTATCAATGAGGATGAAGCAAAGCAACTCACAGGGCAAAACAATTTACCAAATGCAGCGAAAGCCGTGATGAATCTCGGCCCTAAATCAACGGTCGTCAAAAGGGGGGAATATGGTGCATCATTATTCGGAAAAACCTTTTCGTTTGCAGCTCCAGCCTACCCATTGGAACGAGTGATCGATCCAACCGGGGCTGGAGATTCTTTCGCCGGAGGCTTCATGGGATACCTGGCATCTGTGGAAAATATTGACGAAGAATCACTACGCACGGCTACCATATATGGCAGCACAATGGCGTCGTTCGCCGTGGAAGACTTTGGGCTGCAACGCATAAAAAATCTAACAAAAAGCGACATCAGTGAACGCTTCCAAGCTTTTACAGAATTAACTCGCTTCAAACCACCCGCTTCAATCAGCAACGGAGCTTGAACTCAAACGACCTACACCCACTGAGCTGACGGCGATTGAAAGCGCCCATCGCCCGGACCAAATTAAATATTACTGACCGATAACTATGGAACACGTCCGGAGATAATATGAATTACGACATCAAAGACATCAGCCTTGCAGGCAAAGGCAAACTCCGCGCCGAGTGGGCAGAACGGGAAATGCCAGTGCTCCGCACGATCAAGGAGCGATTTGCCAAAGAAAAACCTTTAAAAGGCATCAAGCTCGCTGGCTGCCTCCACATCACGGCAGAAACAGCCAACCTTGCGCACACCCTCGTAGCCGCAGGAGCCGACCTTACATTGTGTGCTTCGAATCCCCTTTCGACCCAGGATGACATAGCGGCCCATCTCGTCGAGTCAGGTATCCCGATTTTCGCAATAAAAGATGAGGATGCCAAAACATACTATGACCACATGGCAGCGACAGTCGAAACAGGTCCACAGATAACGATGGATGATGGGGCCGACGTGGTCGCTATGCTACACAGCGAAAAACAACACCTCCTTAAGGACGTAATAGGAGGAATGGAAGAAACCACGACTGGCGTCATCAGATTGAAAGCACTTCACAGTCAGGGCAAACTCAGGTACCCGATTGTTGCAGTCAACGATTCCCAGACCAAACACATGTTCGACAACCGATACGGAACTGGTCAGAGCTCCCTCGATGGGATCATCCGCGCAACTAACATGCTAATCACGGGGAAAACCGTGGTGACAATCGGATACGGCTGGTGTGGCAAGGGCTTTGCCATGCGCGCAAAAGGTATGGGAGCACACACCATTGTGTGCGAAGTTGACCCGGTAAGAGCACTCGAAGCGGTGATGGACGGGCACCAGGTAATGGGCATGAATGACGCCTGTACCATCGGTGATATCTTCCTTACGGTCACTGGCGGAATGAAAGCCATCGACAAGCACCACTTCGACAACATGAAAGACGGTGCCGTTGTAGCCAATTCTGGTCACTTCAACATTGAAATCAACGTAGATTCACTAGAGGAAATGTCAGAAACAAAACGTAGCGTGCGAGAGTTCGTCGAGGAATACACTCTTGAAGACGGTCGTAAAATATTCCTCCTCGCTCAGGGCCGCTTGATCAACCTAGGTGCAGCTGAAGGGCATCCCCCAAGCGTTATGGACATGAGTTTCTCAAATCAGGCTCTTGCCGGAGAATACATCGTCGAAAACCATACAAAACTTGACCCTGGTGTTTACACTCTACCGAATGAGGTGGATGCAGATATCGCAAGTATAAAACTCAACGCGATGGGTATGTCTTATGACACCCTCACCGCCGAGCAGGACAAGTACTTAAACAGCTGGGAGACAGGAACCTAAAACAGCTGTCATGGGAACAAAATTCAACCAATTATTCCACTGGCTAAAAAGCCTATAGCGCAAATCACAACCACTAAACAAAATGTCTAATACAAATTACTTACTTACATCAGAATCGGTATCGGAAGGCCATCCAGATAAGATGGCCGATCAAATTTCTGATGGTGTTCTAGATGCAGTTATTGCACAAGACCCTATGAGCCGCGTCGCTTGTGAAACGTCAGTCACTACCGGCCTGGTATTGGTGTTCGGTGAAATAACCACCAAGGCCGACGTTGACATACGAGGGATCGTACGAGATACCATCAGAAAAATCGGCTACGACGATCCAGCTTACGGATTCGACTGCGACGGGTGCTCGGTACTAATCGCTTTGGACGAACAGTCCACAGACATCTCCAGCGGCGTAACTCAAGCACTGGAAGTACGTGGTGAAATTGGAGCTGATGAAGTCGGCGCTGGCGACCAGGGGATGATGATCGGCTATGCCTCCAACGAAACGCCCGAGTTCATGCCACTCCCGATTTCACTTGCTCACCAACTAACCAGGAAATTGACCGATGTCAGGCGGAACGGTGTCATCGGATATCTCCGACCGGATACCAAAAGCCAGGTAACCGTCGAATACACAGAGGACCATCAGCCTGTTCGGATCGACACAGTTGTCATATCAGCGCAGCATGATCCTGAGGCAACTAACGAACAAATAGCTGCCGACATTCAACAGCACGTGATACAAGAAGTTGTCCCCGCTGAACTTCTCGACTCAGACACCAAGTACTACATCAACCCTTCGGGCAGATTTGTTATAGGCGGACCTGTGGGTGACGCTGGACTAACTGGTCGGAAGATCATTGTCGATACATACGGAGGAAGCGCACGACATGGCGGTGGTGCGTTCTCAGGCAAGGACCCAACGAAGGTAGACCGCTCCGCTGCATACGCTGCAAGGTGGGTTGCAAAAAACCTTGTGGCTGCCAATCTCGCAGACCGCGCCGAGGTACAACTATCGTATGCCATTGGTGTATCAACCCCTATTTCAATACAAGTCGACACCAAAGGCACCGGCAAGAAACCGGAAAGTGAACTCGTTGATCTCGTCAAAAAGAACTTTGACCTTAGACCTAAGGCAATAATTGATCATTTCAAACTCCGTCGGCCCATTTATCAGCAGACAGCAGCTTATGGACACTTCGGTCGTAACGATCTAGATCTACCGTGGGAAAAACTTGACCGAGTCGCTACATTGAAAGCTAAAATCTGATCGTATGTCAAAGATATCCGATTAGTAGAAAAGGCAAATCATTGCATCGCCCCAAGATCCAGTTCGGTACTGATGGTTGGCGGGCGATCATCGACGACACTTTTACTATTCCAAACGTAAAGGCATGCGCAGAAGCCGTAGCGCTACATCTTCTAGCAAATGGTAAATCTGAGCGAGGCCTAGTTATAGGCTTTGATACTCGATACGGTTCTCCTGAATTCGCAAAAGCGGTCGCAGATACTGTTAAAAGCTACGGCATAAAAACCTTCACGCTCGATGTTGCAGTTCCTACACCTGCCTGTAGTTTTGCGGTCGTGAATCAATCCGCAGCCAATGGGGTGATGATCACAGCCAGCCACAATCCCCCCGAATGGAACGGATTCAAAATAAAGTCATCTGCAGGTGGTTCGGCAGCGCCTCATGAAATTGCACAAATCGAAAAACATCTGGCTTATATTTTGGGAGGGAATTCTCCCTGTCATCCTGCTACGACACGACAGTCCGGCACTAACACAGTGCTCGACGCAATAGGTCCTTATATAGAGCAACTAAAAAAAGTCATCGACACTGACCCAATCAGATCCAACAAAATGAAAGTAGTGGTTGATGCAATGCACGGGTCTGGAGCTGGAATTCTCCCCGATATCCTTGGCGGAGGTGAGATCGAAGTCATCGAGATTCGCTCCAATCCGGATCATACATTTCCAGGAATGGAACAACCTGAACCGATCGAACGAAACGTCAAACCCCTTTCAAGGGCAGTCCGAGAATTAGGAGCTGATGTCGGAATAGCGCTTGATGGCGACGCTGACAGAGTAGGTATCGTTGATGAATCTGGACGGTACTTCTCGACCCTCGAGGTCTTCTCATTGTTAACGGATCATTTCATGGGGCGCCGTGGAGAAAAAGGTGGGGTGGCTTGCACTATTACGATGTCATCAATGGTCGATAAATTATCGGATAACTACCGTGTTCCCAGCTATCGCACTCCGGTCGGATTTAAATTTGTCGGTCCGACTATGATAGAAAATAACTGCTCAATGGGCGGTGAGGAAAGTGGAGGATATGCATTCAAAGGCCACATTCCTGAACGTGATGGTTCGCTTTCAGGTTTGCTCTTCCTCGAGGCAATGGTTATGAGCGGTCTCAAACCATCACAACTTCTGACTAATTTGCACGCACTAGTAGGCCCGCACACGTTCGAACGACTTGATATCTCATATGACGAGTCACAGCGAAAATCGATAGCAGAAAAAATATCCTCAGCTTCACCTAACTCACTTGGCGGACTGAATCTTCAATCAGATGACAGACGCGATGGTGTACGTTTCAATTTAACAGGAGGATCATGGGCTGTTGCGCGAATGTCAGGTACAGAACCTCTCCTCAGAATATACGCTGAGGCACCTGATATGAAGACGCTAAAGTCCATCCTTGCAGATACTCGAGAGACACTGGGCGTCTAGCAGGGCCTTAAGTCAACTTCATCTGCGGTTTTGGGAAGAGAGCCTTTAAACCAAAACTTTTATTTATTGGTACCGAGGGTGGGATTCGAACCCACACGTCCGTTAAAGGACAGCGGATTTTAAGTCCGCAGCGTCTGCCATTCCGCCACCCCGGCACAGAAACAATTACTTTAAGCACAAAAAAGTATGTTCTCTACTCCATTGTCGCGAACTCCCGCTAAAAAGGTAGATAAACACAAGTAATAATGTGCTAACTATTTTTCTGTGGTTCCATGCAATAATTCAATCTCTGAAAGGTTATATTGAATTCTCTGCGACCCTCGCTGCAGCTATCCAATCGATTAATATTTATTTATGTCCAGTATTAAAAAGCCCGTTATAGGCATTATCGGCGGAACCGGAATTTATGATATCGATGGTTTCGAGAACGCCCAGTGGGTGAAAATCGAATCTGCCTTTGGCGAACCGTCAGATGAATTTCTCATCGGTGACTATGCAGGGTATGGACTGGTCTTTCTACCCCGGCATGGGCGCGGGCACAAAATACCTCCTACCGAAATCAACTATCGGGCGAACATCGAGGCACTGAAAAGAGCCGGCGTAGATCGAATCATCTCATTTTCAGCCGTAGGATCTCTGAGAGAAGATTACAAGCCAGGTGACTTCGTGATCGTCGACCAATATGTCGATCGTACATTCGCCAGAGAAAAATCTTTCTTCGGAACAGGATTTGTCGCTCATGTCAGCATGGCAGACCCCGTATGCACGACCACATCTGAAGTGATCACGAAATCAGCTAAATCAATCACACTTAATGTCCACACAAGTGGCACTTATCTGGTCATGGAGGGGCCTCAGTTTTCGAGCCGTGCTGAATCCAACTGGTATCGGAGTATAGGTTGCGACGTGATCGGAATGACCAACATGCCCGAAGCCAAATTGGCAAGAGAGGCCGAGATGGCATACGCTACCGTCGCCATGGTCACCGACTACGACTGCTGGCACCAAGATCACGACGACGTGAATACAGCGTCGATACTCGAAGTGCTTCAAAACAACTCCGAGCATGCTAAAGAACTCATCAAAGCCCTCGTACCCAGACTTGGAGCATTACAGGCACCGTTCGAGTCAGGCGCACATACAAGTCTTGAACACGCCATAGCTACAGTTCCAGAACAGCGCGATCCTGAACTGTCAGCCAAATTGGCAGTGATTACGAAACGGGTGATTGACAACCCCGGCTGGTAACGTCCAATCCCCCAAATTCGAATTCCAATGAAAACACTATGATATTTCGGCGTCTGTATAAGCATGTCGCGACAGAATCGACGATCCACCATCCACGGTTAATATCGACCCCGTAACCCATCTTGATTCATCGCTTGCAAGATATACAGCGGCCCATGCAACGTCCCAGGGGGTACCTTCGGTTCCTAGGGCCGTAGTGTTCTTCCGGTGTGCGCGCATTTCTTCAGAAAGCCGCCAGGACACCATCGGCGTGTACACCGCACCAGGCGCAATTGCATTAACCCTGATACCTTCCCGCCCGTGGTCAGCGGCCATCGATATCGTGAGTCCTATTACACCGGCTTTCGATGCTGTGTAAACCGCAGCCTTAGAAGCCCTGACTCCAGCGATGGACGCTATATTTATAATCGAACCTCCGCCAGTCTCAATCATACGAGGTATCGCATGTCGAGAGGTCAGAACCATGCTTTTGAGGTTCATCTCCATATAGTTGTCCCACTCATCTGGATCAATCTCGGTTACCGACTTACGAAAGCTGTTGCCGACATTGTTATCCAAGATATCGAGACGCCCATATCTTTCAATAACCGTTTCAACCAGTTGCAAGCAATCATCGTCGTTAGTTACATCAACCTTAATGGTGCTGGCTATTCCCCCTTCGGCCTCGATCCCCTGAAGTGTCTCGTTCGCTCGCGCTATTTCCATGTCGGCGAGGAGCACACTTGCTCCTTCTCTAGCGAAAAGAGTCGCTGTAGCCTTGCCATTACCAACACCTTCTCCCCTTGAGCCAGCTCCTGTAACTATTGCTACTTTGCCCTCAAGCCTAAGTCGTTTTTCGTTCATTCAACTCTCCGGTCGTCTTGAGACATCCAATATTGATCATTGTTACAAAAAGTCAATGCATTTCAACCAATCCTCCGATCGTGCCCAGACCACTCTTCCTCCCGAATAACGTATTTTTGAATTTTTCCAGTGGCCGTTTTAGGCAACGGTCCGAATTTCACTTCCCTTGGAGCTTTGAAATGCGCTAAGCGATCTCGACAAAAATCAATGATCTCTGTTGATGTCGCCTTGTATCCGTCCCTGAGTGTTATAAACGCCTTTGGCGCTTCTCCCCACTTCTCATCGGGCACTCCAACCACGCAAGCCTCTAGTATCGAAGGATGTTCCATAAGCGTTTTCTCAACTTCAACACTTGAGATATTTTCACCGCCAGAAATAATCACATCTTTCTTTCGATCCTTGAGTTCCATATAACCGTCCGGGTGTACGACTGCCAGATCCCCGGTATGAAACCAACCGTCTTGAAAAGCATTAGCCGATGCCTTGGGATCAAGGTAATAGCCGGCCATAACAGTATTTCCTCGGACAACCACCTCTCCAATCGTCTCGGCATCCATAGGGACATCCTCCATATCATCAGCAACAACTCTTACACCAACATGCAAAGTGGTGACCGGAACACCCTGACGAGATTTCATCCGAGCCTGATCTTCAATGGACATACCAGCCCAATCCGGCTGAACGGCTGCTATGGTCGAAGGACCATAAGTTTCAGTCAATCCATACAAATGATGAAGCTCAGCACCCATCGACTGCATAGCTCGAAGCATTCTCGGCGCTGGCGGTGCTCCGCCGGTGAAAATCTTTACACCGCTCAGTGCTCCCTCACTTGCCATCGGAGAAGCCTCAAGCATAGTCAAAACACTGGGTGCAGCACACATATGAGTAGCTGAATGCTGAGCGACCAGTGAAAATACTTCCTCTGGATTGACCTGTTTCAGGCAAACATGCGTCCCACCTACTGCAGTTACAGCCCACGTATAGCACCAACCGTTACAGTGAAACATTGGCAGAGTCCAGAGGTAGGTGCTGGTTGAACTCAGTCCGGCATCAAGAGCCTGTCCCAGGGCGTTTAGATATGCCCCCCTCCCCGTGTACTCAACACCCTTAGGTTCACCAGTTGTACCTGAGGTATAGTCAATAGCAATGGTGTCCAACTCAGAGTAATCAAATTGGGGGACCTTGACGTCACCAGCGCCATTTAAAAAATCTTCATACTCGATTGCACCAAATAAGCCCGAAGCATCGCTGGTATCGACCACTTCAACCAAGACATCTACTATTCCCTCACCTCCAAGCGCTTCACCAATAACCTCTGCATACTCAGAGTCAAAAATCAGGGCCTTGGCACAAGAATGACGGATAATAAACCCGATCTCTTTACTGGAAAGCCGGGTGTTCATGGCGACCAGAATGGACCCCATCCTCATTGGGCCATAATGCCCTTCCAGCATCTGTGGAGTATTAGGAACCAGGTAAGCAACCCGATCACCAGCACTAACCCCACTCTGCACCAGTGCTCCAGCTAGGCGTGACACCCTTTCATCAAATTCTTGATACGTGTATTGCTTCTCCCCGTAAACAACGGCGACCTTATCCGGATATACACGCGCACTCCTATCAAGAAACAGTCCTGGATGCATGTTGAGAAAAGAAACGCTGTCAGCTTCACCAGCATGATTTTTTATTCCCAATGCACCTTCCTTTCATACTTGCAACGGAATGCGCCTAATCGACAATAAAAACGCAACAATTTCATAGTCATCAAGTGGTCGCCTTTTTTCTCCAAAATTGCTCCAGAGTATCCCGTGCCTCCCAACCTAAAACTCTCTTCACTTTGTCATTCAAGAATTTTTGATGTGGAAGATCAGGAAACACAAAAAACACCTCCGACCTCGAGGCGAGACTTTTTAAATCCACTTCCATTGCCAGCCTGAATGCATCTGCAGCATCACGCCAAGACACCGTATAAGGAACGAGATCGTTCCCTAAGTTAGCTATCGGCGATCCTGACTCAGCTTTATCCGTTTCAACATCTACAAACATGTAAAACAGTAAATCCATCACATACGCATCTTGTTCAGGAGCCATAACAGTGCATATCTCCTGTCCCAATGACTTTGTAAGAGCGTAAAGATAGGTACCAGGCTGATGAGGCACATCAACATGAATCCCATGATCAAATCGCTCGTATGTGGGACCAGTTACAGCATAAAACGGACCGGTATTTATTAATCTACGAATCCCATGCTCTCTTGCGGCAATCATCATGTTGTAACAACCACGAGCATTTACATCAAAGGCTAACTTTCGATCAGGACGAAGGACCGAAAGATTAATAATCGCATCCATGTTTTCAGCCGCTCGCACTACCTGATCGAGATCAGAAGAATCAACCTTAATGTACTCGTGATCGGTCTCGAGATTGTTGATATCCGTTATGCGGAGCGTGTGCATTTTTTCGAGAGCTTTTACCACATGAGGTCCAAGTTCACCGTTTCCACCCAGAAGCAGTATTTTCATGATTAGCCTCGCGCCTTCGGGGAATACCCAAGACTGATTGGACCAGTAACATCATCGGCGCTCCACCATTCCTGTCCAGTTAGGAATCTTGCGTCAGGTACATCTGACTGAATGTGAAAGATATCAAGCCAACCAGAAGTCTCAGCCGTAATCGACTTTTCAATAGCCTGTATTGCATCGTCAGCGTAAAGTGCAGATGTTGAAGGACAGGGATTTCCCTCTTGCGTCATCTCACCCAGTCTCAACACGACAACATTTATCTTCCTCTCTCTGGCAAATTCCCTGCACACCATCTCTCCCAAATGGCATCCAAGGACCGATATATCGGACGAAGGGGTAGGTTTCCATCTCTCAGTCACTGCTAAATCGGGATCGTACCCTTCCATAAGCTTCAGGGAACTAAGGTAGATAAATCTGGGGACACCTTCCTCGGCTGCTGCCCAAAGTAGGTTGTATGTGCAACGCATCTGGTAGTCAAGCTGGTCGGAAGCGCTTAACTCAGGGTCAAGCCAGCCCGAATGAATAATCACATCCATCCCAGATACGAGTTTATTAGTTTCGGGTCCGTGCCCGAGTTCGGCTTGCTCGAACTCAAAGTCGCTCGTTGAGTCGACTTTATTCACCATACGCACCATATGGCTTTGCTCAAGAACCGGAACAATTTGCTGAATCAGCGGGGAGGCCGAAAGGGTGGTTAGAACCTTCAATGAAAACTCCAGCTTATTTGATTGATAGATATGAACGTTATAGCCCCGTCTTTTTACCAGAAGCGATAACATCTCGTCTCGACGAACGATCGTTTAACTAATAAATATCAGCTTCAGAATGGGCAGATGACGTGAAAATCACCAGCTTCGAAATAATTAAAGTCCCACCCAGCTGGGTATGGCTCCGCATTCATACTGATACCGAGCACACGGGATTGGGTGAGCCATACTTAGAGAATCATCCGGATTCCGTCATAGCAGAAGTCAGACGGCTAGAACCATTTCTCATCGGCAAAGACCCGACACAGGTCGAAAAGCTTTGGAAAGAAATGTATGAATCTGGAACTGGTTACCTCGGGGGACCGGTCAAGATGAGTGCTCTAAGCGGCATAGACATCGCACTCTGGGATCTTGCAGGCAAGGCTGCAGGTGTACCGATTTACCAGATGCTTGGAGGGAAGGTCCATGACAGGATAAAAATGTATCGAGCACTGGGGCACCAGCTGCCGTGGACCGTAGAGCCCGGAGATCCTTATGAATCAGGGACGCCCTTGATACGAAAAAATACCAAATTCGACAACATCACACAGATCGATCCCGGTACGTACAAGGAGGCCGCCCGCATACTTACGGAAGAGTGGGGATTCAGGGCTTTAAAAATGCACGTTGCTATAGGAGACGGGCTCGAGGTAACTTCGCAGGTCAACGCTGTAGCTGAACGTTTCGGTGCGGCGCGTGAAGGAGCCGGGGAGGATATAGATATCGCTATCGATATCCATAATCCGAACCCTGCGATAGGTCGACAGATGATCGAGTCATTAGCCCCTCACAGACCACTTTTCATAGAAGAGCCTATGCCAGTCGAACGAGTAGAGGCGTTGGCACAGATAGTAGAAGGCACAACAGCGACCATCGCCGCCGGAGAACGATGGATGGGGAAGTGGATATTCTTCGATGCCCTTACACGTGGACTAATTTCTGTCATGCAACCTGACATATGCCACGCTGGCGGTATAACTGAATGTAAAAAAATTGCAACCATGGGCGAGGCAGCATACGCCAAGCTTGCTCTTCATTGTCCGCTCAGCCCTCTCGCACTTGCAGCATCGATCCAGGTAGATGCATGCAGCCCAAATTTCCTAATACAGGAACATAACGAGGTGAACGATTCAATTGTTGACGGAAAGACATTCATAGGGAAAGGATTCTTCAAAGACCCATTCGTACTGGATTCAGAGGGTTGCGTGAATGTTCCAGATAAGCCTGGGCTCGGTATAGAAATCGATGACGCAGGATTTGAGACCATCATGTCAAAACCATGGACCCCGGTTCGGGGCTAGAATCACGCTATGCAAAACGACTCCCTCGAAATCACCACAGCCAAATCTATTGCAGCGTCATCGATAGATGAACAAGCCAACAGCCTGATCCAGCTTTCAAAAGATATCTGGAATCATCCGGAATCAGGCTTTCGTGAACGCCGCACGGCAAAAAAAACTGCCGAATTCATGAAACTGTCCGGTCTTGAGACACGTGAGAACGTGGCCATGACCGGAGTCATAGCAAAATTAGATACTGGACGACCAGGACCACACATAGCAATAATGGGTGAACTAGATTCACTGATCGTCCCCGAGCACCGAGTCGCCGATGCGAAAACCGGAGCCGCCCACGTATGTGGCCATAACATCCAGATAGGGAACATGCTTGCTGCCGCCGTGGGACTTTCCAATCCTGCAGTCCTCGCAAAACTGAATGGTTCCATTTCGTTCATGGCCGTACCGGCCGAGGAATATATTGAAATAGAGTACCGTGAGAAACTCAGGGATTCAGGAGAGATCGAGTTTCTTTCAGGCAAACAAGAGTTCATCAGGTTAGGTGAGTTGGAAAATGTGGATATTTCACTTTTAACCCATGCTGAACCATCTGGAGAACCCGCACTGCGACCAGGCACAAGCCATAACGGGATGATAGCCAAGAGTGTGCGGTTCCTGGGTCGATCTGCCCACGCCGGCGGTGCTCCTCACCTTGGAATAAATGCGCTCAACGCCGCAAATCTCGCGATGCAAGGAATCGCTCTACAAAGGGAAACTTTCAAAGAAGAAGACAAGATAAGAATCCATCCGATAATCACACGAGGTGGAGCGGCCGTTTCTTCGGTGCCTGCTAATGTCACCATGGAAATGTTTATCCGGGCAGCCTCTATTCAGGGGATGAAGGATGCAGAAATAAAGGTAGATCAAGCGCTACGTGCAGGCGCAATGGCAATTGGCGCGACTGTCGAAATCAGTACTTCGCCGGGATATATGCCTTCAAAGTTCTGCGAGGAATTAAACCAGACATATGACCATGCTGCAGTTGAGTTGGTGGGCGAATCAGGATCCGGACGAATGCCCCATCGAACATCATCAACGGATATGGGTGATGTATCGATGATAATGCCAACTATGCAGTCATACGTAGGCGGGGCCAGTGGAAGGACTCACAGTAATGAATTTGAGATAACCGACTGGGGTCTCGACGTGATCGTTGCAGGAAAAGCACTGGCGTTCACCGCTATATCGCTACTGGCTAACGAGGCAAAACACGGTCAGAAGATAGTAGAACAATTCGACGCTCCGATGACGGTTCCGCAATACCTCGAGACGTTACGAGGTTTCAGGCGTAACGAAAGCTGGAGCGGCTAACCAACCTTGGAACTCTGGATTCTTGCAGCACTTGCAAACCCACTCGTATTCTCCATAGTCACGCTTGTAGACAAAAAAGTGCTGTCAGGATTTGGAATGCCTCTTCCAAGTTTCAATCTGTGGGTCGGAGGCAGCCAGGGGATATTTGGAACGATCGTCTTACTAACTACCTTCCCGGCAGGCGTAGGTTTTATCGTTTTTGTGCAAGCCTGGTCGATAGGCGTTTTGCAAGCATTCACACTGATATTCATGTTCTGGATGCTCAAACGAGAAGACCCCTCACGCGTAATACCAGCTATGCAAACATCTCCGATATACGTAGCTCTGCTCGCATGGATTATTTTTGGAGAGTCATTGAGCGCCTGGCACTGGCTCGCCGTTATGCTGGCAGTTGGCGGCAGTATTCTTGCATCAGTAACGGTCGGATCGGCAGGATCGAGTGGGAGACTGGTTTTCCAACCACTTTTCCTGTTGCTGGCAGCCGGGGCCCTGCTAATGGCGAGTTCACAACTGATCACTAAGGCCATCATTGATGACCTTTCGACACTTCATATAGTTTCGATAAGGGGACTGGGGCTTTTCACGGTGATGGCAACAGTATTCGCAAGACCTGACGCGCTGAGAACCCTGGGTAAATTCCTCAGGCAACCAAAAAAAGCACCCTGGATCATCGTGGCTGAAGGAGTGATGCCGTTCGCTGGACACCTCTTGATTACCTATGCAATAGGTAAAGGTCCAGTTGCGTTGGTCTCAGCACTGGGAGGAGCAAGGCCAATATTCGTCTTCAGCCTCACAGCGCTTGGAACGTGGCTGGCACCAAAACTGGTTTTCGAAAAATTCACTCGCGTAACCATGCTTTTAAAACTTTTGTCTGCTTCAATGGTCGTCGCAGCCGTAGTAATCATTTCACTGAAATAACTATTTGAAACCGACAGACGGTTAAATAACCTCTAGCAAAACTAAAACCTTAGACCAGCTCGAAGCCAAGTCCGAATTCCGCTTTAACCGATTCGAACCATTCGATAACTTCACGGTGGTACGGAATACCTTCCTTCTTCCTTATTTCTACCTCTTCGGCCTCAGGTAGTCCGGCATATACCACACGATCATGTCCAGGCGCTGGCTTAGCATTTCGCAAGCCACCAAGAAGCTTGTCCATATCATCCTTAAATTGCTCAGGATCTATAAAACCATCGATCTTGATTGCCTGAACGTAATGCCCCATTATGGTTCGTGGTGAAGGAGGCATCAAAAACCCTGGGCCCATGCCCGAAAGAATTGGAGCCATGATTTCAGCCATCGCTGCAAAACCATAACCCTTGTGAGAGCCCTGCTCGCGAGTACCTCCAAACGGCAACATCATGTAATCATCGGGCAATGGAGCCTCTTCCATAATCGGTGCTCCATCGACATCGGATATCCATGCTGGCTCCATAGGAGCACCAATACGCTCGGCAAGACGTAGCTTGTTTCCGGCAACCTGGGTAGTCGCAATATCAAACACGAAAGGCACCTCATTCCTCGCAGGTGCAGCCCATGCCCAAGGGTTGGTTGCAAACATCTTCTCAGCTGCATGCGTTGGTACCATTGAGAGTGGATTGCCAGCAGTTGTGGTCACGCCAATCATGTCATGTTCAAGAGGCATCATCGAATGATAGGCAAGCATGCCAATGTGGCGAGAGTTGTGCACTGTAACCGCACCCATCCCGTGCTTTTCGGCTTTTTCAATTGCCATCTCCATCGCTTTGGGGAGAACATGGAGACCCAGGCCTGTATCGCCGTCAAGATTCGCTGTGACGTCCGTTTCACGTGTAACCCGTACATTAGGGGTCGGATTGATCTCCTGATCGCCATACATTTGCACGTACACGCGTAGCATGTTCGAGACACCATGCGACTCGCAACCTCGCAGATCACTCGTCAGCAACACTTCAGCAGAAAGAGCTGCATCTTCAGCTGACTGTCCGCATTTCTCAAAGATTTCAATCGTTGCTTGCAGCATGTTCTCGGGCTGTACGAAAACACGAGCCTGTTCGGGCACCAGGAACCGTTCGAGCATTATTTCCCCCTGAACTAAACATGCTGAGTTTCAAGACAATTTATGTCTAGAAGAATGAAGCATCTGTTCATCAGCCGCAAGGGCAAAAATATAGCTTCAGATGGGCTATAACCGAGAACTACTTGAACTTGGGTATAAAAGTGAGAATACTCAACACGTACTTAAGCTTCTACTGCCTGCTTTTTAACACCCTTCGCCCGGCCGCGCTGTTGCTGGCTCAGGATTGTCTTACGAATACGGACAAAATTTGGCGTCACCTCAAGACATTCATCGTCCATGATGAATTCAAGTGCTTCCTCAAGAGACATTGTCTTTTCCGCATCGAGGTGCTGTGCATGGTCGGCTCCTGCTGACCTCATGTTCGTCTGTTTCTTGGCCTTAACAACGTTCATATCCATATCCTGAGGTCGGGGGTTCTCACCAACAATCATCCCTTCATAGACCTCGGTCGCAACAGGTACAAACAACTGTCCACGTTCCTGTGCACTCAACAGTGAATAGGTTGTAGTCACCCCTCGCCTATCAGCTACGAGGCTACCAGTGGGACGCGATCTCATCTCTCCATACCAGCGTTCATAACCTTCAAAAACATGATGGGCCAGCCCCGCTCCACGCGTCTCAACAACAAACTCATTATGGAAACCAATTAGTCCCCTGGCAGGAATAACAAAATCCATCCGTACCCGCCCATGACCATGGTTCACCATATTGACCATCTTACCTTTACGATGAGCGAGTATTTGGGTGACGGCTCCCAGGTGCTCTTCGTTTATGTCGACAGCAAGCCGCTCAATCGGTTCGTGGAGTTTCCCATCAATCATCTTCGTAACTACCTCGGGCTTACCCACGGTCAGTTCGAATCCTTCACGACGCATCGTTTCGACTAATACGGCAAGTTGTAACTCGCCTCGGCCCTGAAAAATCCATGAATCAGGCCGGTCTGACGGTAATACATTTATTGAAACGTTACCGATTAATTCTTTTTCAAGACGCTCTTTCACCATTCGAGCAGTTAGCTTATTGCCATCAAGACCTGTCAGAGGAGAAGTATTGATACCAATAGTTGCCGAAAGACTGGGCTCGTCGATTCGAATAACGGGAAGTGGCTGTGGATCTTCTTCATCAGCCAATGTCTCACCGATCGTTACGTCAGGCATTCCGGCTACAGCAATAATCTCACCGGGACCTGCCTCCTTAGCATCGACCCTATCAAGCCCTTCTGTTACGTATAGCTCGGTAATCTTTGCTTTCGCGATCGAACCGTCAACTCGACAGTGCGAAATAATTTGATCCTTTCGGATAACACCCTGATGCACACGGCAAATCGCCAATCGGCCTACATACGGTGAAGCATCGAGATTCGTGACATGAGCTTGAAGTGCTTGCCCTTCTACATAAACGGGGGGTGAAATGTTTTCCATCAGCAATTTGAAAAGGGGATTGAGATCAGTTCCTGGTTTATCAAGATCCATTGTCGCTACCCCCTCGCGGGCATTAGCGTAAATGATTGGAAAATCAATCTGTTTCTCGTTAGCATCAAGGTCGATGAACAGCTCATATACTTCATCGAGAACTTCAGAAATCCGAGAGTCAGGGCGATCAATTTTGTTGATCACTAGAATCACTGACAAATCGGCTTCAAGCGCCTTGCGTAGAACAAATCGCGTTTGTGGAAGCGGCCCTTCGCTGGCATCAACCAGAAGCAAAACACCATCGACCATTGCAAGACCTCGTTCAACCTCACCTCCAAAATCAGCATGACCCGGAGTGTCGATAATGTTTATTTTCGTATCACCCCAGCGCACAGCAGTATTCTTCGCCAGGATCGTGATCCCTTTTTCCCTCTCAAGATCCATCGAGTCCATGACTCTATCGGCCAATTCCTTATGAGAACTCACAGAGCCCGACTGCTTGAGCATGGCATCAACCAAGGTAGTCTTACCGTGATCTACGTGTGCGATGATCGCGACATTGCGTCGATCATTTCGAAAAATTTTAGTCATGGTCTATGAGGCTCGTCGTAACGGATATCGTCTGCGTGCATGAACGCGAATGTAAAATTTGCCAACCATGATTTTAACGTCGAAACTTGGCCGGGCAGTAACCAGGAAAAAGTGGCTCATTTGAGAATAACATCTCCTTCTTGAAACTGGCTCGAGTGTTTTGAAACAGAAAATATCAGTTTCATTTAATTCTCCAGGGAGCCCATGCACGGCTTTGTCCAGCTATTCATGAATGTCGATACGGATGTAACATCAGGCAACCTACAGGGCAATCACCGATTGGAGAGAATTATGAGTGACGCTGTGTTCCTTGGCGGAGACAGGTATCACAAGGCAGAAGAAGCACATGCTGGCATTGGTCCTGTTCTGGAAAAAGCAGGACTTGATGTGCACTACACCGACGACTTCAAGTCTATTGACTCCGATTTGCTCGAAGGCGCAAAACTTCTAGTTTTCCTGCGAGACGGTATGGAGTGGCCGAATGGTCACGATGCCCCTCCCGAACGATGGATGCAACCTCATCAGGAAAAAGCCATAGAGGAATTCGTCCTGAACGGGGGATCATTCCTGGTAATGCATAACTCTGCGTGGAACTATCCATGGGATGGCGGCTACAGGCGAACCGTGGCTGGATACTTTCAGTTCCACCCCCCGTACATGCATTTCGATATACACATAACTGACAGTAAACACCCTATCACCCGAGGGGTGGAAGACTATGAAATCGAAGACGAGCAGCACTTCATATGGTTCGACAACGACCGCGTGGACCTTTTTGCTGTAAGCCAGGGCAAAGACGGACGACAGTCAGCATCCGGCTACTCGCATGAGTACGGAAAAGGTCGGGTAGTGTACCTCGCAAATGGCCATCGGCTCGTGGTATTGCAACAGCCACCAGTGCAAAAACTGCTAACCAATGCGGTCAACTGGCTCCTTCACAGATAAAGGATTTATCCAATGAGCGTAGAAATCAGGAATGAACAATTCCGCAAAATAATCAACGACACAGCACCGTTAGAGCAAGTTGCAACAGGCTTTATATTTACCGAAGGTGCAATGTGGGATGCCAAGTCAAATGAACTCATCTTCAGTGATATGCCCGGCGACATTGTCCGGAAGTGGTCCGAATTAAACGGAATCACTACGTACCGTCAGCCAAGCGGTAAAGCAAACGGTCATTACTTCGATTTACAAGGTCGATTACTCTCATGCGAGCACGCTAACAGTCGCGTCATCCGCGAGGAGCATGACGGATCGATCAATCCAATTGCCACCCATTACGATGGGAAAGAACTCAACAGCCCAAACGACATAGTGGTTAAATCTGATGGAGCAATCTACTTCTCAGACCCCACGTATGGCCGGATGGATGGTTTTGGACTTCTACGAGATCAGGACATGGACTACCAGGGGGTCTTCCGAATCGACCCAATATCAGGTGATATATCACTCGTCGCATCAGACTTTGGACAGCCTAACGGTTTAACTTTTTCACTTGACGAGACCCAACTGTTTATAAACGACACCGACCAGGGTCATATTCGGGTATTCGAGGTCGCTAATGATGGCAGTATCTCGGGTGGTGAAGTATGGGCTGTACCCGAAGGTGCAGGTGACGGCGGATGTGATGGAATGAAAATCGATAGCGAGGATAACCTGTACTGTACTGGCCCAGGGGGAATCCATGTGTACGCACCTGATGCCACCAGCCTCGGAGTGATTAATGTTCCAGAGGTTGTCGCCAACTTTACATGGGGTGATGATGACCTCAAAACCTTGTACATTACAGCCTCAACTTCACTCTACAGAACCCGTGTAAATATCGCCGGACGGTCCATTTCCTAACCAGCGCAAACGAAAGAACAAACATGATCACTCTCCACGTTTACCTAACCCCAAAACCCGGACAGTACGAAGCATTAAAATCCAAGATTAACGATCCGTGGATATCAACAATGTCCAAGCAACCTGGATTCGTCCAGGCGGCCATGCTCACTCAATTTGACGACGAATCATCAGAAGATATCGAGGTCATCTCATACTGGGAATCCGAAGAGCTGAGGCTTGAATGGGTAGCCCGTCCAATCCATGATGAAGTGTTCGCATCCATCATGGATCTCGCCGAAACGATCTCACCGACTGTCAAGACAGTCAGTAACACCTGGAATATCTAAAAAATATTCCCGCTTGCCAATCTAGTCCTTGACCGCCTTTGTCACTAAACGGAGAACAACATTGAAAATAACAAACGTAGAAGCATGGGTAGTCGTTCCGGACCTTGGAGGACTCAAAGACCACCAGGGCACGCTTCATCTGAATGAGTGGCAGTGGACTTTCGTGACGATAGAAACCGACGAGGGCATCACGGGATGGGGAGAATCATCCAGTACACCACGAAATGGATCAATCTTAACTGGAACGGGAGTGAGAGCTGTCAAAGAGACCCTGATTGGTGAAGACCCGGCTGATATTGAACGACTCTGGCAAAAGCTTTTCCGCCGCTACACCTATATGGGTTCACGAGGATTTCCAACCACCATCATCAGTGGAATAGATATCGCTCTCTGGGACATCAAAGGCAAGGCCACAGGACGCCCTGTTTACGACCTGCTGGGTGGCAAGATGCGAGACGATATCCGCATGTATGCCAACGCCTGGTTCGGTGGGTGTTCAACCCCAGAGCAGTACCATGAAGCGGCCAAGAGGACCGTTGCTGAAGGTCATGATGCAATGAAAATGGATCCCTTCCTTGAAATGGGTCCATTCCACACGATGTACCAAGATGGTCAAATTTCAGCAGATGGCGAAAACCTCGGCTGCGATATAACCGCTGCGGTCAGGGATGCGGTCGGGAAAGACGTTGAAGTCTTAATCGATGCGCACGGTCACTACAACGTAGCGACTGCTGTACGACTGGCTAACAGGTTGTATGACGAGTCCAGGATCGACTGGTTTGAAGAGCCTTTGCCTCCCGAAGGCATCGAGGCATTAAGGTCGGTCCGAAAACAGATGCGTGCTCCAATGTGCGTAGGAGAACGACTGTTCACCCGCTGGGACTGCGCTCAGATTCTCCACGAAGGACTTACAGATTTCTTAATGCCTGATGTAACTTGGACTGGCGGCATTTCAGAACTAAAGAAAATCGCGACCATGGCCGAAACGTATTACATCCCGATCAGTCCCCACAATGCACAGGGGCCAGGGCAGATTCTTGGTGGAGCTCACGTATCGATAAGTACCCCAAACTTTTACAGGCTTGAGCACGCTCTTGACTTCAAAAGAGGATACGACCACTTCTTGACTGAACCACTCAACTGGCAGGGTAACAAGCTCGTGCTAAGTGATAAGCCAGGCCTGGGGATTGATCTCGACATGGACAGAGTCAGGGCTGAACTCCATCCCGATTGGAAATAATAAACTGGGCACCCTTCAATCAGATTCAAACGCAGTATCTTCTGAAAAGCCATTCCAGAAGTCAGCAGATTTCACCATCTGATCGTACTGAGACTCGATCAAGGGCAATACCCTGGGGATATATTCATTCACCCATCGGGGGTCAGTGTAAACCTCCTGCTTTTTCTGCTCGTAATGCTCCAGGTCCTTGTAGGCCCAGATGTGATAAATGCGATTGATACTGCCAATCTCCGTATAAAACCATCCAGCGAGAGGTACTCCGTACTCTCGACGAAGTGGCACAGCCACCTCTCGCATGGCAGACATGTATTCCTGCAGCTTACCCGGCTTGAGATCATAAATTCGCATGTTGTAAATCACCAGATAGCTCCCCTTTTTCAAATCAAAGGACAAAATCTACAGGTACTGCCGTCGCATGCCCCGCCTGAAGCGAATAGACTACCGCCCGTCCTAACAGATGTTTAGTAGTAACGACTGGCCCAATCATGAATATTGCGTTCGTCGGATGTGGCAGGCGCGGGCGATACCATATGTCAGCTTTCGCTGATATTGATGGCGTTAATATCAGCGGCGTTTACGACCCATTCGAATCAGCAAGAAATTCTGCTGCCGATCAATTCGGTTCAACAGCCTACAGCTCTGTTGAACAGCTGATTGACTCAGCGGAGCCAGATGGCATAGTAGTGGCCACCCCAGCTCATCTCAACGCTGAGGCAGCATTACATGTGCTTTCCTACGGAATTCCAACCCTTATCGAAAAGCCGCCGGGTCTTTCTTCTGACGATGCCCGCAGGTTGCTAACCGTTGCACAGAAAAAATCTACAAACGTAATGGTAGGACTCGACAGGAGGTTTAATCCTCTCGTGACAGAGTCTTTAGCCCGAGTGCGCAGGAATGGCCCGATCGTGCAGATAGCTGGAGAATTTCATAAAGACATCCGGGATTTCACCGATGACCCCAGGTTTGCTCAGGACATTTTCAACTACATGATGTTGGAGTCGCCGATACATGCTCTGGATCTTGTGTGCTTTGCGGCTGGTTCGAACGTGTCGAAAGTCAGTGGTTATGTAAGACAAACCAATTCCAAATACCGGGACGTCCACGCTGCCCTCATCGAGTTTGAAAACGGTGTAGTGGCGCAGTTTTCTGCGAACTACACCACTGGAGGAAGACTGGAACGTTATGAAATGCATGGTAACCAAATATCTGCATACCTCGAGGGGATTAACCGTGCATGGGTTATGGAAGAGGGTGATTCACATGACATAACACCACCTACACAAATGACATCCACGCAAATCCAGGATAGTTACTTTATCGAATGCATAAGATCCGGCACAACATTCAGCGCTCCTGCTGCAACCCTCGAGGATGGCGTGAAGTTACTTGAACTAGCTGAAGCCATTTATGCAGAAGACCAGAACTCCTGATTACCACTATCGGAAAATCGATTTGATCCAAAATTACCCGAAAAACAACGTTATCGAATCTTGATCACTCAAGCGGATCTGCACCCATAGCCGCAAGAAGCGCACCGCATCTATCCAGTGAATGGGCAGCGTTCGCTCCTTCACAGAGCATGATCATGTTCCCGTAAATAACATAACCACCGTACTTGGCTTTAACCCCCCCACTACCATGGGTTCCAATTGGACCGGCAAAAAAATACCTGCGGTCCTTGATACCTTCCTTCCAGGTCGCTTCGTCCTTGTCCAGAATAGCGTCATCACCGGTAGCTTCGTCGGCGAAAGCCGTCCCTGACTCGACGGCAACATCATGGGAAGGGTAAAAACGAATCTCGTACTCCTTTGCCTCTGAGCCGTCCGGACGCCAGAAGCCGAATAAAACATCAGTCGCTCCGGTAAGCCCCTCTACGTCATATTCTTTAGCGGTCTTGAATCCTGTTCCATCCACATCTTCATGGGTGAACAGCCGTTCGGATGGAGTGACCGGCTGTAATAACTCGTTCGACTTCGATGCTGAAGACTCATCAGGGTCCGTTCCGCAAGCAAAAAAAGTAAACAGTAACAATCCAGTTGCAATCCCCTGGATTATCAACGATTTAAGTGTTGAACTACTTCGCAAATACAAAAGCGCCGACCTTCCCTGTTAGTCCTAAAACTCCAAGGGGCTATTTTCTCAAATTCTTTTTCAGTAAGATGCTGCCAAGTTTAAAACAAATGCCAGAACTAGGACAATCAACATGAAAGCCGCCGTGTACCGCAGCAAACAATTGTTCGAGGTCACCGATATACCCAAACCAGAGCCGGGCCCCGGAGAAGTGCTGATCAAGGTTAACCAATCAGCAATATGTGGTACCGATGTTCACGCGTTCATGTACGACATCGCTCCGCCCGGCTCAGTCCTTGGACACGAGTTCGCAGGAGTAATAGCAGCAACGGGCAAGGGTGTCACGAGTTGGAAAGAGGGCGATCGAGTTATCGGAGGCGGAGGCGAATGGCCCACTGGCAAAGAACCCCCGACGATAAT
>RQOU01000073.1 GCA_008373165.1 SAR202 cluster bacterium
CTTTTGATGTCACTTTTCGATCCCGCTGGCGTTCAATTATGTATCAGTGCGGGTATCGGTTCTACCATAACTCTCAAGGTAGGTGCCGGTACTGATGATCTTCACGGTGAGCCGGTTGAAATTACAGGTTATGTCCGGGTCATAACCGACGGGAAATTTGAGGAATCAGGAGCCGTTCATGGTGGGATGCGATTCTGGGATTATGGACCGTCGGTTGCCTTAGACACGGAGGATGGCCACACGATAGTTCTGCACACAGTTCGAGGTGTGGGCAACATGAGTCGCCAGCAGTATTACTATATGGGCATATTCCCGGAAAAGTACAGAGTGGTTATCTGCAAGGGTACGGTCTCGCCTAGAGCCGCTTACGAGCCGATTGCTCGTGAGATTATCGTGTCTGATAGCCCTGGTGTAACAAGTGCCAATATGGAGAGCTTTTCATTTGTGAACAGGCGTCAACCACTTTATCCGCTCGAAGCCGACACTAAGTTTTAGTAATTATTGTTGAAATTTTGTTTGTTTCTGCATTTTTGATCTGAGCATTTTTGTTGCATTGCGGTCGATCTTGTTTTCGCCTTCGGATATAACCACGCCATATTCGCTTTTTGCCGCTTGAATTGACACCCGGTCATCAATCACGTCATCCAGCACCCTGGAAGGATCTCGTTCTATCGGGTTACCCCATCCACCACCACCGGCCATCTTATGGCGGATCACTCCATTGCTAGGTAATTCGACTTGAGCGAGTGTGGGTAGTATCTTTTCCTCATGTCCCGGATTAAGAATATTCATAGAGGGTGATCCGCTCGATCCTCCCTGCAGTCCATATGGGGGGAATTTTCTTTTGTCTGAACGGAGTTGAAGGGTAGCCTTTCCGCCGATATTGGTGATCTGTTTGACATATGATTGCGCTCCCCTGAATTTACCAGCGCCGCCGGAATCCTGAATTAACGCGTATTCATCCACAACGATCGGGTTTTCAACTTCCAGAATTTCGACTGGGGAACCGGCGAGGTTGGATGCCGGGTGAGAAACGCCCTCTGATCCGTCGCTTTTGGGCCCTCCACCACGAGCTCCTCCGAAAAAATCAACCAGTGCGTATGGGCTGCCATCAGATCGGGTTCCTCCGATGCTGATTAGTGTATTACCACCTTCTCCATCCGCCGGAACTCTATCTGGCATTGCCTGGGCTAGTGCACCGAGGACGGCGTCCATGGTACGGAATCCTGTGATCCCTCTGGCTGCAACAGGAGCAGGGTGTACCGGGTTTACAACGGTACCTTCAGGCACGCTGATGTGTATCGGTCGGTGGTATCCGGCTGCATTAGGTATATCTGGATCCATGATTAGTCTTACGGCACCGTAGATGGCTGCGCGTGTAAATGGTATCGGGGAGTTAATCCCTGCTGGGACCTGAGGGGAAGACCCGTTGAGGTCAACAAATATTTCGTCTCCATCTATTTTGATTTTTACAGCGATTCTGACCGGTCCTTCTTTGATGTTATCCGCATCAATGAAATCTTCAAATTTGAAAGTTCCATCTGGTAAAGCTTTGATTTCACTGCGAGCGCGCTGTTCACTGTAATCAAGGAGAGTGTCGAAGTATTCGCTGAGATTGTCTGCACCATATCTGTCGATTAGCTCAAGTACAGCCCGTTCTCCTATATCGCATGCCGCAAGCTGTGATCTCATGTCACCTCGTACCTGGATTGGCAGCCTGACGTTGGTAGCGATGAAATCGAACACAGCTTCATTTGGCTCACCTGCGTCGTACAGTTTGGAAGTTGGAATTCTGAGCCCTTCCTGGTATATGTCAGTTGATTCCGTCGAGTTGCTGCCGGGTACCAGTCCACCTATGTCAGCCTGATGTGCTACGACTCCAACGAACCCACGCAGGGAGTCTGTCGCAAATATGGGTT
Organism: SAR202 cluster bacterium; assembly: GCA_008373165.1. Lineage (GTDB taxonomy): Bacteria > Chloroflexota > Dehalococcoidia > Lucifugimonadales > Lucifugimonadaceae > Lucifugimonas. Next base: position 1,920 of record RQOU01000073.1, read on the forward strand.
TGATGATGTAGACGTCTGGTAGATGTATGCCTCCGGATGTATATGGGTCATTTAAAATAAATACATCACCTGGTTTGATACGGTTATCGAACTTGGTCAGTACAGAGTTGATGGCTGCAGGAAATGAACCCAGGTGCAGCATGATCGTAAGACCCTGGGCAATGACCTGTCCGTCTGCTGCGCAAAATGCGGTTGAATAGTCCAGAGCGTCCCTTACTACTCCCGAGTAGGCTGTTCGCATTACAGTAATGGCCATTTCGTCCACCATCGAATCGAGACCATTCCGAACGACCTCAAATGTAATGGGATCTATCTGATCGTTAATCAAGTTTCACTTCCAGATCTGTATTGATCATGATGATGTTGCCTGTTTGGTCGATATGAACTGATGTGTCTGGAGGAACCAGTGTAGTTGAGTCATACTCCTCGATTATTAAAGGGCCATGAGTGATTGAGTTTGTAAGCCCTCCTCGATCAATCACGGGCGTTAGCATCCATCCGTTCTGTTTACCAAAATATGCGTTCCTGGGCGGTTTTTTATCTTCTGTTTCATTCACTGACTTGGGTACTATTCTGTCTGAATCGATCCTGTAAGTGGATCTGATTGTGACAAGATCGACTGGTTCATCCGATGCGCGTCGTCCGTATGTTCGTTCGTGTTCGATGTGGAATCTTTCAACGATGAAATTGGCCAGATCATCATCTGGTCTGGCGTTCGCATTTACAGTCAGTTCATATGCCTGACCCCGATATCGCAGATCAGCTGTTCTTGACCAGGAGCCAATTACATCTTTGCCTAGGTCTTCGGTTCTTAGCCGTTCGATTGATGATGACTCAAGTTCATTAAAGGCGTTGATAATTTTGTCCGCACCTTCGCTCATGGGATCAGTGATCATTGTTCTCGAGAAGCCGTATTCAGGTAATGCTTCTAGTAGTCCGAGTGCCGAGAATACTCCGGGAGACGCGGGGACGATGATTTGTCTAATACCAAGCGACCGGGCCATTTCGGCTGCGTGAAGTGGGCCACTGCCGCCGAACGCCATCAATGTGAATTCTCTCGGGTCGCGCCCCCTGTATGTTGTTACTGACTTGATCGCTCTGATCATCGTAGTGTTTGCTACAGCGTAAACCCCGTAAGCTGCATCATTTGTTTCCAGTTTGAGATGCTCCGCTGCCGAGCGGTTGAGAGCTACTTTCGCCGCTTCAGAATTAACACTGACTGTTCCGCCGGCTATTGATGTTGGATTAATGTATCCAAGCACCACGTTAGCGTCGGTGACTGTCGCCTCTGTTCCACCCTGGCTATAGCAAGCCGGTCCTGGTTTTGCTCCCGCTGATTGAGGTCCTACTCTCAAAGACCCTCCGGGATCAACCCGTACGATACTTCCTCCTCCTGCCCCTACTTCAGCAATATCAATTACGGGCAGTTTTAGAGCGTGACCCCGGCCTTTAACCAAGCGGTTAGAAAGCTGAATGCCTGCACCGACTTCATATTCAGTTGTCAGACTAGGCTTGCCCTGTTCAATCAAAGATGCCTTGGCCGTTGTACCGCCCATGTCAAACGTGATCACGTCCTTCAGCCCAATTCTGTCTGCAAGGCGGATAGCTTCAACTACGCCGGCCGCAGGGCCCGATTCGATGATCCGTGCCGGAGAACGACGAGCCGCAGCATAGGACATAACACCACCATTCGATTGCATGATCGAAATTGGCACCGCCATGTTTGCATGGTCAAGGCGTTTTTGCATTGACTCCAAGTAATTGTCGACAATCGGACCAATGTAAGAATTGATTACCGTTGTGCTTGTGCGCTCGTATTCTCTAATTTCTGGTAGTACGTCGATTGATCCGCTTACATATAAATTCGGAAAGCGATTCTTTACCGCTTCAACAACTTTGCGTTCATGTATCGGATTAGCGTATGAGTGAAGGAGACATATAGCGATGGCTTCAGGTTGCAGCTGTTCCAGTTTCTCCAGCACGGATTCTACCGAGACATCATCGAGTGGTTGCCTGACCGAACCATCCGGCATGATTCGCTCGATTACTTCGAATCTGTGTCGACGCTGTACCAGCGGTTTGGGTGGAGTGTAGTCCAGCGAAAACAGATCTGGGAATCGCAATCGACGAAATTCTAAAACGTCTCTGAACCCTCTGGTGGTCACCAGTGCAGTTCGTGCTCCCTGGTTCTCGAGGATAGCGTTTGTAGCAACGGTTGTTCCGTGAATAATTTCGGAGATCAGATCGGAGTTGAGTTTGTTATCTGAAAGAAACGCATCCAGACCTTCCACAATACCTCGTGAGAAATCTTCCACAGTGCTCGGTACTTTTTGTACAGAGTAATTACCATCAGACCTCAACATAACGAGGTCGGTAAACGTTCCACCAATGTCCGCCCCCACTCTTATTTGGTCTTTAGTGGTGGACTTGCGCGATTTCAATCGAATTAATCCTCATTATCGATTTGAGAGTGCATGATCGAATAGGCACATTGATCAATAGACTCTAAAACTAAGTGCTATCTGAACTTCCCTCGACCGGCGACTTCGATCACATCTTCAAGGATTCCATTTCGAACGCAAAAATAGTGATCATGGATGTTGATTGTTGTGCCTGCGTGACTGGGAAGCAGGTGTACAACATCGCCATGCTTTAGTTTTTGGGCGGATCCTGTTAAAGAAAGTGTGCCGTGTTCTTCGGAGAGTTTTGTAAATTCGGCTCCGTCGAGACCCAAGACACGGGGTGGTCCGTAATCATTTGCAATAGATTTAAGTCCTACATCAAGTATTGCTCGATCAGGTACGGGTCTACTGATTACTTGGGTCATAATCGTTAGTGCGGGCCGGAAAGATAATTTTTGGTCAACGTATTGACCGTCCATGAAGATATAGCTGCCGGCCTGTACTTCGGTTACTTCGGGAACTTTACAGGTGATGTCGTGGGTGCTCGTACCTCCCGCGCTAACTGTTTCTATAGGTAGCCCTGCCGCGTTAACCTCAGATACTGCGTATTGCAGCTTTTCCAGTGCTTCAAGCGTTTCGGGAATACGTTCATCGCCAAAGCCAAATACGTGGCCTTCGTACCCGTTCAAGCCTGCGAAGTGCAGGGCGGGTAACTTGTCAACGATCTTCGCTAGTGTGGTTGTCGGTTCTCCAGGTTCGACTCCGCAACGGTTTATTCGAATGTTGACATCTACGAGGACCCCAATTTCTGATTGTGCGGAAACGGCAGCTTCAGATATCTCACGTGCGTTTTCGGCGTTATCCACCACTACTTTAATCGACGCATGACGCGCTAGTGCTGCCAGGCGATTGATTTTGGAAACGCTGACTATCTCGCTGGTGATAAGTATGTCGTTGACTCCGCCTTCTACCAGCACTTCCGCTTCTCCGACTTTTGCACAACATACGCCAATGGCACCAGCTTCGATCTGCTTCAGCGCCCAGTAAGGGCTTTTTGTTGTCTTGGTATGCGGACGCATTGATCCTCCACCTGATGCAACGACCTGTTGCATGTCGCGGATGTTGGCTTCAGCTGCATCTAGATCTACGATCATTGCAGGGGTATCGATTAATTCCACAGGGGTGCCTGGTGCAGGTAAGAATTCAACAGTCATTGGATTTATAGATGTTTCACTTGGGATTGATTCACGTAATTTGCGATTGTGAAGTTTAGCTCAGACTACGCGCTGATCAGTGATAATTAGGACTTAATCAGAGTGGGCTTTGCCGTTTTCGTAAAATCTGTCCGAAGAAAGCGTTCAGCAAAGTTACAAATTCTTTCGGTTTTTCATTGTGCATTCCATGCCCTACATCGTCCCACTTTACGTATCTACCATTCTCGAGAAGTTCATCTGCTCGGCTGGCCTCAACGTCTCTTAGTGCTCCCCCTTTATCGGGGTTTGCCTGCATCAAAAGGGTGGGGGCTTTTATGGCCTGGAGCACTTCGTCGGGGTTCCACTTTTCATGGATTTGACCGCTGATTGCGGCATCCCATACCCCGGGGTCTGCCCTGTTAACGGCTTGTGCTCTGGTAAATATTGCTTCGTCGGAAGACTCGGGGTCGATCTTGCGCAGTTCAACTGCTGTTCCGCGTTCATCAAGGTTTTGTTTTCTTATATCAAGCACGGCCTGGAATATTGGGGCGAAGTTCGATTCATCAAACCATTCACTAATATAAAGTGGCGGGTCTTCCAGCGCAGCTGCTATTACCATCTCTGGCTTTCTGGCACAGAGTTCAGCCGCTGTGATACCACCCAATGAGTGTCCGACCACGTATACAGGTTGCTTGATGACTTCCTGGATGAATTCAATCACTTCTAATTGATAATCAATAAATGCGTACTTGTTTGGAACCCAACCCGAGTCGCCATGGCCACGGAGATCGATAGCGTGGACGTGCCATGTATCAGCGAACTGATCTATGACCGATTCCCAATTCACCCATCTGCCTCCCAATCCATGGAGGAGAATCATTGGAGGACCGTTTTGTTGACCCTCAGCGTAGTTTAACTTGATGGTCTTGCATGAGAATTGTTTTTCTAAATATTTTTTCGACACCATTTTTTTACTATTATTCGTCCGAGAATCGTCGAACTGCACGGATGAAATCGTGGTTACGGGCGATATGGGGTGAATGACCGACTTTGGGCCAGTAGAGAACTCGTGAGTTTGGTATCAGTCCGGCGATACGTGCAGTTTCTTTTTCTGAGAGGATTCCACCTTCAACCACGGATCCGTTTATGATCAGGGTCGAGGATTTTATGTTGCGGAAAATTTCGTCGAAGGTTTCCGTTTCTTCTGACGAACTGACCGGGGCCTCCTCTAATCCGGGATCCATCTGAAACCACATATGAGCAATGCGTTTGATGCTGTCTTCAGAAACTCCCGGGTACTGTTTTGAAACCGCAAGAGATAGATCTTCAGGTCTGCATGCGTTCCGGATCTGTTTTGCTCTAAGGCTACGCTGTTCAGGAGGTCGTTTCGCTGCCTGTTTGCGTACTTCGGAATAGACTCCGGAATAGGGTTCCACTAACACTACCTTCGATATCAGTTCGGGACATTGGGCGGATACTGCACTTGCTACCCATCCTCCGAGTGAATGACCGATAATCATTATCGGTTTTGAAGTGATTATTTTGATTGCCGATATCACATCATCCGCCCATGTCTGGCGAACGGAATTCCGGCCATAACGCCCGGATCTGCCCATCCCTCTTAAATCCAGAGCAAACAGGTGAAAGGACCTCGAAAGTTTATCGGTTACACGGCCCCAGGTTTGCGAGTTTGACCCGTATCCATGTAAAAGCAGTATTGGCGGTGCATTTGGTGTCGGCGCAGCCCACTCAGACAGATTTAGTGCGATTTTGCCTGTGTGGATATACCGTTCGGTGAGTTTCATGCGGCAAAGCTCGAACTAGCCAAGTACTTCCTTCATTTTTGCACCGATTAATGCAGGCGATTCAGCGATATGTACCCCGGCCTCCGCGAGTGTTTTGATCTTTTCAGAAGCCATAGCTGCCTTGCCGGTGATAATGGCTCCCGCGTGCCCCATACGCTTTCCAGCTGGAGCTGATTGGCCAGCAATCGCAGCTACGACAGGTTTATTTATGTGTTTTTTGATGTAATCGGCAGCCAGTTGTTCGCGCGTGCCTCCAATTTCACCTATCAAAACGATAGCTTCGGTTTCCTTATCAGCTTCAAATAGTTCAAGAACATCAGTGAATGTTGTTCCGTGCACAGGGTCTCCACCGATCCCGACGCATGTGGATTGACCCATTCCATGTTGGACCAACTGTGCAATTGCTTCGTAGGTAAGAGTTCCAGACCGCGAGACGACACCTACATTACCGGGTTTTACGATATTGCTGGGGATGATGCCTACTTTGGCTTTATATCCAGGACTCAATACGCCGGGGCAGTTTGATCCGATTAATCGCGTTGGTTTATCTTTGATGTAGGCCATGACCTTCACCATGTCGATTACCGGGACACCTTCTGTGATGCAGACAACGAGTTCCAGCCCTGCATCGACCTGTTCAATTATCGCATCCATAGCAAACGGTGCGGGGACAAATATGATTCCGGTGTTTGCCCCCGTTTGGTCTACTGCATCCGCTACTTGTGAAAAGAATGGGACATTGTTTTCGAACTTTTGTCCATTGCGGCCAGGGTGCACTGCCGCGACCATGTTTGTGCCATATGCAAGGGTTCTACTTGCTTGAAAACTTCCATCTCGGCCGAGGCCCTGAACAAGTAAACGGGTTTCCGAATCAACAAGAATTGCCATTAGTTTGAACGCTCAAGTTCTAATAGCTTTTGTTGTAATACATCAGCCGCGCCTGCAAGATCTGTTACAACCGTGATATCAAGGTCGGAGTCTGTGAGTATCTCGATCCCCTCTTTTGCGTTTGTCCCACGCATGGAAACAACTAATGGCATTTTGGCGGCTGTTTCTGCTGCTGCTGCTACGATACCTGCGGCCACGACATCTGAACGGGCTATACCCGCAAATAAATTCACCAAGACTATTTCGACATCAGTGTCATCTACTATGATTTTAAACGCTTCCTCGATGCGCTCCTGATTGGCTGATCCTCCTATGTCAAGAAAGTTCGCCGGATCGGCCCCGGCGTTCTTAGTTATATCCATAGTAGCCATAGCGAGCCCCGCGCCATTGACCATGCAGCCAACACGTCCCCCGCTGAGTTTCACATATGCGAGATCGGATTTATAAGCACGTTGTTCCAGAGGGTCCAATTGGTTCGGATCAATTAAATTTGCTAGCTCTGGGTGACGGAACAATGCATCATCTTCGAGGTTGATCTTAGCGTCCAAGGCTACGATCGCGTTATCCTTCGTTACTACGAGCGGGTTTACTTCAACAAGTGAACAATCATTTTCAATGAATACTTTGTACAGGTCTATTATTAGTTTCGTAGTTGCTCTTATCGATTCCGATGGAACCTCTAAAGCGATGGCTAAATCTCTGGCATGATATGGGGAAAGTCCAATTAAGGGATCAGCGATTACTCGGAAGATTTTCTCTGGGGTTGTGGCTGCGACTTCCTCGATATCCATGCCACCTTCGCTGCTGGCCATCACGACTGGAGCACCTAAATCTCCGTCTATTACGATTGATAGGTAAAGCTCATCTTTGATATCGAGTGTCTCGGCAATCATCACCTTCTCAATTGGCACTCCAGTGGGTCCTGTTTGATTGGTAACGAGATGGGTGCCGATCAGCTCCTCTGTGAGTTGGCCTGCCTGTTTAGATGACTCAACAAGTTTTACTCCGCCAGCTTTCCCTCGTCCTCCAGCGTGTACTTGTGCTTTAACTACAACGCGTCCACCGATTCGATCTGCAATTTCTATTGCTTCTTCGGCTGTCGAGGCTACTCCAGAATTTGGGGTAGGCACACCAAATTTTTCGAAGATTTCTTTTGCTTGATACTCGTGTATATTCACGAATGGGTGTTCACTTATTCAAGTCCAATTCGATTGAGCGTGCCTTACAAAACAGCTGATCTCAAATGTGTTGTTGCTGCAAGTTATAAATTATCGTACCGAGGGTTACGTGAAGTGTCCACGACTCTTTGTACAGTGCATCTATACATTGTGTAATTATTGGAGCTTATCGTTAGTTGTAACGATCTAAGATGAATTTTATTTGTTCTGATATTTTCTTGAAGTTAATTAATCATTCAATGCATCAATCGATTGTAAAACGGCCCTGATATATCCGTAGCAGTAGGCGAACGCAACGGTGGCTGCATTTTCTCCTGCTACCGCTGGGGCGTGATCTGGCATCAACATGCCTTTGTAACCCACTTCTTTATAGGTTCTGGCTGCCTTCAGCATATCTACGTCGCCTTCATCAGGGAAAGTCTCTTCAAATTCGAGTTTTTTGCCTGAGATATTTCGGAAATGCACATTGAAAATTTTATCTCTTTTGCCGAACCACCTTATTACATCGAATATTTCTGTAGATGGATCATCTAGCATCTCTGAAACAGTTCCCTGGCAGAAATTAAGGCCATGAATAGAACTTTCATGCATTTGCACGAACTTTTTCATCCCGTCGACTGTTCCTAAAACCCTGCTCACTCCACGGTAACCATCAGGGGTGTAGGGGTCATGCGGGTGGCATGCAAGCTTTACTTTATATTCTTCTGCTACGGGTACGATGCGTTCGAGGAAATAATCTATGCGTTCCCAGTATTCGTCCGCCGAAACTTCTCCCCATACACCAGGCGGTTCATTTTGGTCGATTTCATTCCAGTGAAAACTGGAGCGTAATGAACCGCCCCGACCGTATTTGGGTTCGGTTCTGGTAATACCGATGATGAACAAACGGTACTTGACGGCGGGAATCCCCGATTGACCACAGGCCCGGATAATGTCTTGGCATATTTCGATCTCTCGGTCACGGTCAGGTGATATACCTAAGGTGATATTCGGAGATTGGTTATCTTCTGGCTTGGTGCCAATGGGCAGAGCGATCATATCTACAGCAATGCCATAGGATTCGACCTTTTGGCGGTATTTGCTAAGTACATCGGTAGTCCATGTATCTGCACTGCCCGGGGGGAATCCGTTGATATGGTTGACACCCAATTGTGCAAGTAATTTGTAGTCATTATCACTGTGGATTGGATATTGGGTTCCGACGAACATTTACCTGTGCCTGATTGAGATATTTAGTTGACAGATGGTTGTTGTGAGGTAGAAGTTCCATGATCCTCAACGAGCATTCATCTGAATAGTGGGAAAAAATATGGCGGAGGGGACAGGATTCGAACCTGCGATGCCCTTGCGGACATACTTGTTTTCAAGACAAGCGCATTCAACCACTCTGCCACCCCTCCGCTGACGCTACGACCTCAGGTCGCGCACCAAATATAAGTCTAATTGTAAATTCTGGTAATCCGAAACAGTGAAATTGTGATTTCTAGTAGCCGACAATAACGTTCAAGTTGATAATCTTCGTATCGAATGTTATTTGATCTGTTCTGATGTGGTTATACATGTATTTTCTCTGGTTTGAATTGTTGGAGAGTGATCATGAAACAGGTTCTTGAGTGGTCAGGAATGTGGATTGTTGCTTTGGGTTTTGTGGTTGCAGGCTTGGGATTGGTGGTGTTGATAGTGACTGAAAATACGTTCTTTTATGGTTTTGGATGGGCGGTAGTGTTGATTGGTATAGGGGTTCTTTTCTGGTCAGTGCTGCGTGATCGATTGCGAGCTCGAAAGACAGAAGATCTTGATGACGTTGGATTTAATTAATTGCGGTTTGTTACCTGTCGTATTTTGATCCGGAGCTAGTCAACTGAGTCCATGTCACCCCAGGTTGGTCCAGTTTTCGCTTCTACCAGCAGTGGGACGGTTAAATCCATGGCTTCTGGCATCATGGTTGTCACCATCATTTGCATTTCCATCAGTTCTCCAGGGGCGATTTCAAATATTAGTTCGTCATGAACCTGGATGGACATTTTTGACTGCATTTTTTGCGTTTTCATTTCGTTTGAAATATTAATCATGGCAAGCTTAATAACGTCTGCCGCCGTTCCCTGTATTGGCATGTTTACGGATACTCGTTCAGCAGCTGCTCGGTGACCTGGGTGGCCAGCGTTGATATCTGGCAGGTACCGTCGCCGACCGGTGACGGTCTGCGCGAAACCAGTGTCGCGAGCAAATTGTTTAGCTTGCTCTATGTGGTTACGAATTCCTGGGTATTTGCCGAAGTAAAGATCGATGAATTCCTGTCCCTGCTTCCTAGTCAGATCTGTTTGACGAGCTACGCCGATCGGTCCAAGTCCGTAGATCACCCCAAAGTTTAGAATCTTAGCTATTCGGCGTTGATCGGCGCTTACATCCTGCACTCCATACATTGCGCGTGCAGTGGAAGCGTGGATATCTTCACCGTTTCCAAATGCTTCTAGGAGACCAGGATCCTGTGATAGGTGTGCGAGGATCCTTAATTCGATCTGGGAGTAGTCTGCTGCCAGAAATTGCCATCCGTTTTCGAAATCGGTAACAAATGCCTTTCGAACTTTTCTGCCAAGTTCTGTGCGTACAGGGATGTTTTGTACGTTAGGATCATTGCTTGAAAGTCGTCCGGTGGCTGAGCCGACCTGGTTGAAACTGGTGTGAACCCGTTGGGTATTGGGATTTGCCAACAGCGGTAGGGCATCAACATATGTAGATTTCAGCTTTGTCAATTCACGGAACTTTAGTACTGCATCGGCGATTTGGTAAATCCTATCGTCAAGTCCTCGGCTTTCCTGAATTTTCTCTAAAGCATTAGCATCCATAGACCAGCCGGTCTTGGTTTTCCGAGTTTTTGGTGCCCCTAGTTCATCAATCAGCAGATTGGCTACTTGTTGGTTTGAAGCAAGATTAAGTTCGCGACCTCCGACGACGCTGGTTGCCGCCTGTTTGATTAGCTCTATTTCAGTCCCGAGTTGTTCCGACATATCCGCAAGCGCGGCTTTGTCGATGATCATGCCATTACGTTGCATCTCGATGATGATTGGAAGTAACGGGATTTCGATTTCTTTATTTACGTAATCGGCTTGATGATCGGGTATCTCCTGCTTGAGATATTCATACAGACGCCATGTAAAGTCAGCGTCCGATGCTGCGTACGGGCCTGCTTGTTCGATTGGCACTTCCGCCATTGTGATTTGTTTTTTTCCAACTCCTATAAGTGTCTTAATCTCAGTCATATTCTGACCGAAAAGTTGGAAAGCAAGTTGCTTCAGACCAATGGAGCGATATCCGCACAGCGCTGCAGCGATCATGGTGTCAAAGGTTAAGGCTTTTACATCAATACCTGCGGTGCTTAACACCATCAAGTCAAAATTGGCATTGTGTGCGATTTTACCAACGGATTTATTTTCGAATAGTGGGCGTAATAGTGTAAGTCCATCAGAGAATGAGATCTGTGTGCCTTCAGTGTGTCCAAGAGGAACGTACCAGGCATGCCCTGTTTTTATAGCGAACGAAAGACCTACCAGATCAGATGTCATTGAGTTAAGGCCGGTTGTTTCTGTGTCGAATGCAAACTCACCATTTTTGTGAAGTTGGTCAATCATTGACTGGAAAGTGGGCGTATCCGTGACGATCTCATACTCACCGAGTGGTTTCGGCGGGTCAGGCGGTGTCAGTGCCTCGACCGTTAATGATGGTGAGATATCATCGATCATTTCCAACTGGCCGGAAGCGCCCTTCGGAGAAGTTTCTGCAATATTGCTATTGTCAGCTTTCATTTCGTTTAAGTGATCCGATTCGAATCGTGGCATTCGATTGGCAACTAGACGTAGCTCGTAATTCATTAGAACCTTGATTACTGCCTCCCGATCAAATTGACCGAATTCAGATTTTTCAGCGTCGAAATCAATTGGGACATCACGAACAATGGTCGTTAGAACCAGAGCTTCGGCTGCAGTTTCACGGTGCTCGTCAAGTAAGTTCATAGCGCGCTTTGCGCCACGAAGTCCTTCGATCCGTTCGATTTCACTTAGGTTGCTGAATAAAGAAGGGAAATGCCCTAATTTCGCTAGTACGGTTCGGGCAGATTTCTTCCCCACTCCTGGAACACCGGGAATATTGTCTGAAGAATCCCCTTCGAGGGCTTTGATTTCGGCGATGTATTCAGGTCCCAGCCCATCATATCTTTCAGCTACTCCCGCAGGGTCGTACGTTCGCATTTCGCCGAAGCCGGTGTACATGAGTAATGAGGTTTTTTCGTCGACAAGCTGTAACTGGTCAGCGTCACCAGTTAGGATCAGGGTTTTCATGCCTTTTTCGCTTGCTTGTTTTGAAAGCGTACCGATCAGGTCGTCCGCTTCAAATCCATCGTATTCATAGACTGGTATACCCATTGGTGCGAGGATCTCTTTAACAATTGGAATCTGCTCATGGAGAGCGGGATCGACCTCTTGTCTTTGGGCTTTGTATGCAGGAAACAGGTCCTTGCGGAATGTTGGAGCTTTTGTATCGAATGTAACCGCTATATGTGTCGGATTTTGCTCACGTATGGTCTTTAACAGCATTGTCATGAAACCACTAGCACCGGTGGTATTTTGCCCGGAAGAGGTGATTAGATGATCTCGCATAGCGAACCACGCCCTGAAAACAATCGCGTGACCATCGATTAGTAAAAATAACTGGTCATCGGTTATTGCTTTAGGAGTTGCCATATCTAGGTGACGGGAAGCCTTTAGTCCCGGTGGATTTACTGCCAGAGTCATTCAACTGTATGAGGTGGAAGTTTATAGCTTGAAGAGTTAGTTGTTCTGATTGTTTACACATTATTAGCAGATATCTTGTTTGTATAACTAATATGATTAGGTCTTGAAGTGAATATTGATTACAAATAATTACTGCGCTGGAACAGATTTTATTGGCCCAATTGTTTTTGAGGATGCTTGATGACTGACTTAAATCCGCTCGGGACCTTGGTTTCAACTGACGAATTTGCATCGTGCTGTAGTGGTGAGGTCAGTGGAGAAATTACTCATGCACACCTGAATTCGATCACCGAGGCTGTTCGGCATCGCTATGGTGCATTAGCAACAACGGCGGCTGAACGGGCTCTTTCATCTGATAAGGCCTCTGATACGTTCTACACAGAAGGACAGCGGAACGTTTTGACTGACGAAACAGCAGGAGCCTCAGCTGGTTGTGGAAATCCTGTAGGAATTGCTGATGCTAAACCTGGAGAGACGGTTTTAGATCTTGGATCAGGAGGTGGTATCGATTGTTTTATTGCCGCCAGAGAAGTCGGTCATACTGGTCACGTGATAGGTATCGATATGACTCCTGAAATGCTTACTCTAGCGCGCGACAATGCTGAGAAACTTCGTACCAATAATGTTGTTTTTAAGCTTGGGCATATAGAGTCGATTCCTCAGTCAGATAATTCTGTCGATCTTGTAATTTCTAACTGTGTCATAGCGCTTTCGGAGAAAAAAAGTCGGGTTTTTTCTGAGATATTCCGAATATTGAAACCTGGCGGTCGATTTGTCATTTCAGATGTTGTGACCGAAAAACCGCTTCCAGGGGACGTTCGTAAGTCAGCCGCAGAGTGGGTTGATTGCGTAGGTGGCGCTGCTGTCATGAGCGAATACATTGAGATGATTGCAGATGCAGGATTCCTAGATGTCGAGGTGCTAGAAAAACAGACTCGTTCAAGTGGCGCTGAAGCGTGGCGTGATTTATTGATAAATTTGACTGTTCGAGCATTCAAGAAAGTATGAAGTTTTCTCTGCGTTTCTCCTTAGATATCCACTTGCTTTGTCATAAGTCACTTAGTTTTATTCGTTCGAGTAATAGCCATTATGCTGAATAATCCATGGGCGCGAAATTATGAGAAAGATGATCATGTAGCTTTGGGTCGCGTTCGTGAATGGGCTGGAAATAAACTTGGCAGTACTGTCGACTATGGATTTGGTTATGGGACATGGGTATTCATTGGGAATGAGACAGTAATCAAGGTTGATCCCGAGGTTGGTCGGTCGGGTCGGTTTAGTCATGAGCTCGCTGTAACAGCAATGGACCTCCCTGGAGTCGCTACTCCACATGTGATTGAAACCGGTACGCTTGAAGGTAGGGCGTGGGTCATCATGAATCGACTTGACGGTTCTATTGCTTATAACGTCTGGCCTGGCCTTGATGCCAAGGCTCGTGAAAAATTGGTTGCTCAACTAGCTACGGCATTAAGCCATTTACAAAAATTTCGACCTGATGCTTCGATGCTTAACGCCACGACGGAAAATTGGAGCAGGCATGTACGTGAGTCCTTTAATAGGACGCTGAGGTCTGTAGACGCTATTGTTCCTGGGAGGATACTGACACAGTCACAGGGAGCTTTTGCTCTCTGGGCTGAAGCGCTTGAAGATCGTCCCAGGGTACTTTGCCATGGTGATCTTTGGTTTGGGAATATTTTGGTTAACCATCAAGGGGAATTATCGGGAATTATAGATTTCGATCGAACTGCCTTGGCACCGTCGGATTATGAACTGGACATGCTTTTGAGATTTTGGAATTATCCTTGGAATTTCGTTCCCGAACAATTAGAAGAGACTTACAACGAGCCACTCGATATCTTTTTGTTGAAACCAATTCTAGAACTTTGCAAAGGTGACTTAAGTGACGAGGTGTTGAGCGCTCGGCTTAGTGCGCTGGAACTGGTATACCGCCTCAACCTCGTTAGTCGTTTTGGCTGGAATGATGAGAACGCCGAGATGTTTGATCGTGTTCTTGCAGGCGATTGGGTTAACGGTCTTATTTAGAAATTTCTAGATCGCGATCTTGTATGCTTCACCTACTCTGGTTTTACTAATACAAAGTTAATTTATAAGTATTGGCTAAGTTTTTCTAAAACGCGGAAGACTTTCCAAGTTTAGTAGGGTTTCTTTATAGAACTTGTAAATGTTTAGGTTTTTAACATAACTAATCAGCGACATCGGCTGTTGGTCGAGCCTCGAGTAGGTCGATGCCGCCACGGACTTGTCCAAGGGTATCGGCGATTCGTTCTTCAAGAGTGAATAAGACTTCTCTAGCGTAGTTGTCTGCACCTTTGCGACGTTCTTCAGCAGAGGTCCCTGCGTCATGCAAGATCGTGTTTACTCGGCTTTCTGCGTCTTCGATGAGTTTCTGTGAACGAGTGTTTGCCGCTGCTTCGATCTCGATAGCGTTTTCATTGGCTTTTCGAATGATTTCGGTATCCTGAACCATCTTTTTGGCTTCTTCTTGAGATGTGGCGAGCAAGGTATTTGATTGTTCTTCGGCTAACTGGCGGATCGTTGTTGCTTCCTCATCAGCGTAAGCACGAATTCTCCGAGCTTCGATTTCAGCCTGTTTGATGATGGCGTCTTTTTGTCTTACTACGCCTTCGGCTTCGGTTATTTCATCAGGAAGATGTTTTTTCATCTCATCAATGATCGTACTAATTTTTTGCTGGTTGACCAGGGTGCGCGCAGTACCAGGCACGCGTCCTTTAACGATCATTGCCTCCAGGTTTTCGAGTTGTGCCATTAGTGTCATTTTCGCCTCCATGTTTCCTTTTCAACTATCGTTGTCTTGCTTGGTTTGCGAGATCCTCTCAGACAGAGGCTCCCATACATTTTGCGGAACCAGTCCCGACACATCAGCGCCGAGTGCTGCCACTTCCTTTACTCTTGATGAACTCAGGATTTGGTATTCCAAAGCGCTGAAAAGACAAATCGTTTCTATGTCTTCAGCCATCCTGCGGTTCATTAGCGCCATTTCACTTTCGTATTCGAAATCACTGGTTATCCGAAGTCCTCTTACAATGACATCTGCACCAATTTCACGTGCAGCATTGACGGTTAAACCTGAGTATGACTCTACAGAAACGTTCGGTACGTGACTTACTGCTGCAGTGAACATTGATATTCGTTCGTCGATAGTGAACATTGTTCGTTTTGATGAAATTTCAACAACACCTACTGTCAGGTGATCAACTGTTTTCGATGCCCGCTCAACGATGTCGACGTGACCGTTGGTTACTGGATCGAACGTGCCCGGGTATATAGCTATTGACATCTATTCAACCCCTGCGCCTGTTATGAATTTATTTGACCGGTATACCGACACTGCTGAATCACCGTAAAGCCGATGGGTCGATAACGTTAGGCCAGGGAGCATGTCTGGTAGCTTGGTCTTTTTTGAATGCTCAAGGAACGCAATAGCGCTTGGTGCAATTAATCCTGCCTCATTCACACGTGTGAATAGAGGCTCAAACTCATTCAATTCGTAGGGTGGATCGGCGAAAATCAGTTCGAATTCTCCTTCCAGTCTTCCGACTGCTTGAAGTGCCTTACACCTATGTACTGTTCCTTTTGACGTCAAATTGTGTCGTTCCAGATTTTTTTTAATTTCGTTACAACTTTTCAAATTTTGTTCCACAAACGATGCGTTTTCGGCCCCGCGTTGCAGGGCTTCAATTCCTAAAGCTCCGGTTCCTGCGTAGATATCGAGTACTTGAAGACCATGAGATCCGGCTGGGCCTAGCATGGAAAACATAGCCGATCGGACCCTTGAAGTTGTAGGACGTAGAGAACTGGTACCTTTAGATCGCCTAAAATCCGAAGACCCTTTCTGTCTTTTTCTCATAGTGCCTTAGAATTCCGCATGGATTTCCTGATGAACTTTAGATGAAAAACGATTATGGTTCAGATTGCAGATTATTGACCATCGTAAGTTGTTACCGATTTCGGGTGTTTTACACGGAATCGATATATTTATGTAATGGTTAAACCATCTGACGCTGAATATGAACTGGCTCTGCCTTAGAATAAACCGATGCATCGACGAAAGTGAGTAGTTTGTCGATGTAGATGTAAACGTACAGTCGAATGATTCAACAAGTTTCCCGAATTGGCAGACGAGCTTTGCTCAGTGAGTATTTGGTCGTAATAAGTTACCCCTGAAAATATGACGAGAGAAAACCAGGCAAATCAACCTAACGGGCAATCTCAGGCTGCTGGTGAGCGAAAACTTATTGAAGATCGTTTAGCCAAGACGGTTGAGATTCGTTCCCGTGGTCTTGACCCTTACCCTCCAAGATTTAATCGAACTCATACCTCAGTGGAAGCAGTAGCTCTATTCCAATCTCTTGAGGAGGGTGGCACAGAGTCTGATCATTCAGATAGCCACAGTGTTCGAGTGGCTGGGCGCGTAATGGCTCGACGAGGGCAAGGCAAAGCATCATTTATTGATGTTAGGGATGGTCATGGATCGATCCAAATTTTTGCTCGCCAAAATACGATGGGAGATGAGTCCTATGCGATTCTCGACTTACTCGACATTGGAGACATTATTGGTATAGAAGGTGTGGTGATACGCACTCGGAGAGGTGAAATTAGTGTGGAGGCAAAAACCATCACATTGTTGACGAAGGCTATTCGTCCACTTCCAGATAAATGGCATGGATTACAGGATCAAGAGGTACGTTTTCGTCAGCGATATCTAGATCTCATATCTAATGAAAAGGCTATGCAGAACGCGTTATTGCGTACGAAAATTGTTCGTTCAATGCGTGATTTCATGCATGCTCGTGGATTTATAGAGGTTGAAACTCCGATCTTGGTGCCTGTTGCTGGAGGAGCACAAGCGACTCCATTCGCAACACACCATAATCAACTAAATCGCGATTTGTATTTGAGAATAGCTACCGAACTATATTTGAAAAAGTTGATAGTAGGCGGGATCGAACGGGTGTTTGAGATCGGGCGTCTATTTCGTAATGAGGGGCTTGATCACGATCATAACCCGGAATTTACTACTATCGAGAGCTACCAAGCTTATGCTGATTACAATGATGTTATGTGCATGGTGGAGGAGATGATCGCTCAGATTGCGCAGGACACAACTGGATCGATGATATTGCCCGCTATATCCGAAAAGCGGCCAGAGATTAATCTCACTCCACCTTGGCCTCGTCTCGATCTACGAAGCGAAATTATGAAACGCACTGGAATTGATTTTGTTGAAACACGCGATATCGAGTCCCTTTCTAAGGCGATGCAAGAATGTGGGATTCACGTTGAACCTGGATCTGATTGGGGTCGTTTGCTTGACAAAGTGATTTCCTCAGAAGTTGAGCCGAATCTTATTCAGCCACATTTTTTGATTGACTATCCCGTTGAAATGTCTCCACTAGCCAAGCGTAAACCGGGCTCCTCCGATATTGTTGAACGATTTGAAGCTTTCGTCATGGGTACCGAACTTGCGAATGCCTTTACGGAGTTGAATGATCCGGTTGATCAGCGAGAACGTTTCGAGCAACAAGAACGTTTGCGAGAAGAATTCGACAATGATGAGGCTGATCGCTTAGATGAAGACTTTTTGATTGCAATTGAGCATGGGATGCCACCCACCGGAGGTTTAGGTTTAGGAATCGACCGGCTCACTATGCTCGTTGCTGGTGAAGAATCTATTCGAGAAATTTTACTGTTTCCAGCTATGCGCAATATCTGATCTGGGCACTCAAATTAAATGTGTTGATAGTAATTGGTAGTGATAAATTTTCGTAAGAGAAACAATTAATGCTTTCACTGGAAAATATTGTTCGAAATCCTGAAGATGCACGTTCTGCTTTGGTGCGACGAGGGGAAGACCCTCCGATCGATCAGATTTTGGAATTGGACTCACAGCGAAAAAGTTTGATTCAGGCTGCAGATACTGATCGAGCTCTGCGAAATACTGTGAGTAAAACGATTGGTAGAGAGAAACGTAAGCCAACTACCAAAGAGATTGCTGAAATGCGTGAGACCGGGGATCGTATCAAGTCCTATGAAAGTGATCTTGAATCGGTTTTATCAGAGATGAACGCTGTCTTGTTGTCGTTGCCCAATATGCCTCTTGAAGGCGTTCCTGACGGGATGGATGAAGAATCAAATATCATCGTTCGCACATCTGAAGGTGACACGTCAAGCCATGGCAACGCACATTGGGACGTAGCTCCGAGGCTTGGCATACTGGATCTCGAGGCCGGTGCGAGTATCGCGGGGGCAAGATTTTTTGTTCTCAAGGGTAAAGGCGCTAAGCTTCAGCGGGCATTGGCTGCGTGGATGCTCGATGTCCAAACCGAACAGCATGGATATATGGAGATTGATCCACCTTTACTCGTGCGTCCGGAGACGATGACTGGTTCAGGCAACCTTCCAAAATTCAAAGACAATTTGTATCGGGATGAGGAAACAGATCTTTGGCTCATCCCTACGGCCGAGGTTGCGCTAAATGGATTACATCAGGGTCAAATTATTGACCCCGGCATATTACCTTTGAAATATGTTGCCCAAACTCCTAGTTTCAGGAAGGAACATGCCTCCGCAGGTCGAGATGTCCGTGGTATCAAACGGGTTCATCAGTTTGAAAAAGTCGAGATGTTTCGTTACGTTGAACCTGAAAATTCCGAGGCTGCTTTGGAAGAGATGCTTAATGAAGCTGAAGAATTATGTAAGCGTCTTAATCTTACTCATCGAGTTTTGGAACTTTGTGCCGGTGATATTGGATTTCAGTCAGCCAAAACTTATGACATAGAGGTTTGGTCCCCTGGATCTGCTGAGTGGTTAGAGGTTAGTTCGATTTCGACCTGTACCGATTTTCAGGCACGCCGAAATAACACCCGTTATAGGCGCGAAGCCGGGGATTCTACTAAGTTTCCTCACACATTGAACGGTTCTGGGTTAGCTTTGCCGAGAATATGGATAGCGATAATAGAAAACGGCCTTCAGCCGGATGGTTCAGTAGTTATTCCAGATGAATTGGTGCCGTATACCGGATGGGATCAGATTGAGTCCGTCAGCTAATAAGCTGATGGATTCGTTTCACATGTTTAGCCCTGTGTAGCTACCTTCAAATGCAGATCTTGCGTATTGATCAGGCCAGGTTGCGACTCCATCAAGTTGGGCTTTAGCGTAAAGAGGCCAGTAGGGATTTCGTAGTAGTTCGCGACCGACAAATATGACGTCAGCGTCTCCTTTGCAGAGAATTTCTTCAGCGTGTTGAGCTTCTGTTATGAGTCCCACAGCTCCGGTTAATATTCCTGTTTGCTTGCGAATTTCAGATGCGAATGCAACCTGGTACCCCGGCGCCGTTACCGTCGAAGGATTGGCTACAGGTATAGGTAACAACTGATTAGGCGAGTTTCCTCCTGAAGAGCAATCGACTAAGTCAACTCCTAGTTCATTCATCCATTTGGAAAGTTGAATCGACTGTTCAAGATCCCAGCCACCTTTTACGTATTCAGTCGCGGAGATACGAGCGAACAGTGGCATTGATTCTGGGATAACGTTTCGAACTGCCGTGATGGTTTCTAGCGGAAAAGCAGCTCGATTGTTGAGCGATCCACCGTATTTGTCTTTGCGCTGATTAGAGATTGGTGAAAGAAATTCACAAGCAAGATATCCGTGAGCAAAATGTAACTCTATAACTTTGTACCCCGCGTCAACAGATCGAACTGCAGCATCAGCGAATGCTTGGACAATATCGCTAATTTCTTGTTCAGAAAGTTCTGCTGGGATTGCATAATCTTCGTCGAATGGGAGTGCGCTTGGAGCCACAGGTTTCCAACCTTCACCGTCTTCACTCAAGAGGCCTGAACCGATCCATGGAGCCGCATGAGAGGCCTTACGACCCGCGTGTGCAAGTTGGACGGCTGGTATTGATCCCGCGGATTCAATGAACTTAGTTATAGGTCGTAGCACATCAATGTGGGCATCTGACCAGATGCCCTGATCCCATTGAGAAATTCGACCTTCAGGCAGAACCGCGGTAGCTTCCGCCATTACCAATCCCGCACCACCGACGGCTCGAGTGCCTAAGTGCACCATATGCCAGGGTGTAGCTAAACCATCGGTCTTGCTCGAATACTGGCACATCGGAGAAACAAACACGCGGTTTGGGATGGTTTGCCCTCTTATTGTTATTGGATTGAAGAGTTGGCTAATTGGATCGACTCCGTGTTATCTGCAAACGAATATCACTGACTGATGGTCAAAGTGTATTCTGTTGGGGTGGTTGATTGGCGTGTAACGGCGCTTACGATTGTAATTATGAGATCATCTTTTTCGATATCACTCAGTTTAATAGTTCCGTTAGCATTTTTATCGACGGGGAGACGGTACACCATTGAATCTCCTGCACCTTTTTTATGAATAACTTGGATCAAATAATCTGTTGGAATCGTGGCCTGTACTAAAGTGAAACCTTTAGGAATCCAGTTGCCTGTTGTTGTTGTGTCGTCAGTCCAATTAATTGCACTAATTTCAAAATCATCGAGGCAGATGCCTTTAGCAAATATTGCGTCATCGGTGATGTATTCAAAGCGTATTAATATTTCTTGACCTGCGTAGCTGGAGATATCAACGGAATCTTGAACCCAGCCCATGCTGTTTCCGGTGAGTCCGGGACCGTAAGAGTTGCCGTTTGGATTGAGGTTGCTTGATCTTTCGGTGGGGAGGATATCCCATGTTGCCCCCTTATCCGTTGAGACCATCGTATATCCATAGTCCCAAGAGTCTTCGATATCGTAGTCAACCCAGTAGCTTAACGTAGCAGCGTCTACATCTGATAAATCGACACGCTTGGTTAAAGTTGAATTGATCGAATCTCCCTGATTAGACCACCAACATGTTTTACCTGAGCGTGGCGGATGAGTCAGCAAGTTTGTTTCTGGTTCACCTTTGAATTCAATTGTGATTTGCTCAGATTCACTTGAACTTACTACGTAGTCTGCGCCAAATGATTTAACTTCACCATTCAGTGAGCTAGGTACTTTTGTGGATATTTGTTTTATAGGTGGAAGCGAACGATTTTTATACCTATACGGTCCCTCTTTTGGATTCAGGTAATTCGCAATAAGCCAGTTAGCGTAAACATCTTGCCCTGTAGCATCGAAACCTAGATCAGCCAGTACACTGTCGATTGAGTCCATACCGTCTTTTTTATTTTGGGACACAGCCGACAATATTTTTGTGCCTCCGTAATGAGTGGCGAGAAATGCAAAGAATAGGTTTGCAGCTCCGTAGTTCGCCGGTGATGTGTCAAATTCAATGAGTGATGTTGATGGGTTAAGCATGAAAGTAGAAATTCCGCTTCTGTCAAAACCGGCGATCTCAGCTGATATTTCTGATAGCCCTTCATTAACCCAAGAATCTTCGCTGGAATCTGAGGCGAAATGTGTTGCGTGTTGTAGCTCATGGGCTAGAACACTTAAATATTGTTTGCTGGTTAACGCTAGTCGGTCCGCCGACATATAAATTGCTTGACGCTCGTTTGAGTGTTTGCGAATTTCCTTGGAATAGGAATCAGCCCCAGAGAAATAACCTGCCATACCCGATTTTAAGATGCCGTTATAAATGACTATCCTTTCATCTGCGTCGATTCCGGGTGTAACCGGATAACCGAATACTTTGGTTACTGCGGGCCATATGTTGTTTTCGAAAGATTGAGCAACTTTTTTTATATCGTCTCTATCAGGGATGAAACCATTTTCAAAGATCCAGTAAGCATTTTCGGATATATATGAAACCTCACCATTGATTTTTGTGTTACCGCTATCGCGGAGGATCCAGAAATGAACTTTTTGACCTAGAGCCAATGGCTGTGGAGACAGTATTTTTTTAGGTTCAACGTAATTTTTGATGAGCCGATTCGCTAGTGCTGGAAGATCGCGGTCTGGCGGCGTAGGAATATATTGCTTAAGCGAGTCTTGTAAAGGCAAAGATACGGTGGTCGGGGACTTTACACCGCTAGGCTGGGTTACGGCTTTTTTTTGCGTTGCTGTAGCCGTTGGCTTTTCTATTATCGTGATATCCGAACCACCTGAATCAGTGGTGCCCCCGGTGTTTACTTTGATTTTGGTTTGAGAGTCACCGACTATCGTAGGTGTGAACTCTTCAATATCACCTGTACAAGAGGAACAGAGAATGATTATTGCAGTTAGGGCGCTGGTGAGAGCTTTCGTGTCGAAGTCAGCTGTGATTTTATCGAGCAATGTCAATGTGCTTTTGTAGCTTCGCCATCACCGTTGAATTTATTCATAGCGTTTTCAAGATCATCGAGTATGATCAGCTCGATTGCATCTACTGCCTTATTGGTGGCTCTAATTACTTTTTCTTTAGTGTCAGGTTTAAATGTGCCTAGAACGTGATCTACTTGGCTAGATATAGATTCTGGATTACCCACACCTATTCTCACGCGAGGAAATTCATTGGTACCTAATGTAGCGATTATGGATTTAAGGCCGTTATGCCCACCCGGGCCACCTTTTTTTCGGATTCTTAATGAACCAGGCTGCAGGTTAATATCATCACTTATGATCAGTATTTTCTCCGGGCTCGTCTTATAACGGTTTATCAAGTACCTTAAAGCCGCGCCAGAGCGATTCACGAATGTCTGGGGATATGCCAGCACTACGAGCTTGCCATTAAGTTTCAATTCTCCGAATATTAGCTCCTTGCGCTTGTTATTCATTTGAGTTTTTGTGCGATGCACAAATTCATCCATGCACCACCAACCTACGTTGTGGCGGGTGTTTTTGTACTTGCTCCCTGGGTTACCTAGCCCAATAATTATCCATGGAGGAGATTTTGATCCACCGCCGTCGCCACCTGGGAACAGTTTTTCTAAGATCGAGGAAACGTTCAATCGCTGGGATCTCCGCTGGAGCTTGCAGGCAACTTTTAAAGGATATATAAGATGTTATCGTCGGACCGGATTATAGTGTTGGATAATTATCTTTGGAATTTAGTTGATGAATGGAGATTAACGGGTGAAGTCTGGGTTACGTATAAATATCCTGAATACCTGTAGGAATACCTTTTGTGTTTAAGTTGTTTAGTCGACCGGTATTACGCCTTTGCCTATTAATGCTCTGAACTGTCCCTCATCAATAATGTGAATGCCGATTTGTTGGGCTTTATCCAGTTTAGAGCCTGGGTCGGTCCCTTTGACCACATAGTCGGTCTTCTTCGAAACTGAACTAGTGACCTTGCCCCCCAGTTCTTTTATTTGATTTTGCGCCTCAGCGCGCGACATTATTTCTAATTTACCGGTGATAACAAACAGCATTCCGTTTACTGGGTGTTCGTCTGCCGGTTTGGGGGTCTGGTCGAAGGGATTTATTCCTAGCTTCATGAGGTCTTCGACTAATTTTTGATTTTGCTCCAAAGCGAAATATTCGCATAAAGTTGACGCTATTGTTGGGCCGATCCCGTCAATTGCCAGTAATTCCTCTTCTGTAGCTTTTTGTATGGCTGTTAAGTTACGGAATCGGTGTGCAATCCACTCAGCACTTTCCGAACCCACACCTGATATTCCGAGTGCAAACAAGAGACGAGGTAGCGATTGTGATCGCGAGGCTTCGATGGCTTGCAACAAATTGTCCACACGAGTTTCACCCATCTTGTCAACCTTTAAAAGTTCATCTCTTCGATTATGCAGTCGATACAAATCGGCAATATTCGATACAAACCCTAAGCGTGGAAGATCTTGCGCTACTCGCTCTCCGAGCCCTTCGATATCCATTGCGCTTCGTGAAGCGAAGTGTTGCAGTAAGCGTTCAAATTGAGCCATGCATGCCCCGTTTACACATCTAGTGACGGCTTCGTCTATGCTCTGGATTGTTATTGCCTGGCATGACGGGCATGTTTCCGGGAATTGAAAGGGTGCTGATTGGGTATTACGTTCATTTCTGGATGAGATACTTACTATTTGAGGAATCACATCTCCTGCTCGTTGAACGATTACACGATCACCTTCCCGCAGATCTTTTCTGGCTATTTCATCCTTGTTGTGGAGCGTGGCTCGCCCAACGGTAACTCCTCCAACCATTACTGGTTCTAATTCCGCCCAAGGTGTCAGTGCTCCAGTGCGACCGACGTTTACGTGAATCGCTTTAAGTGTGGTTTCTGCACGTTCAGCCGGGAATTTGAAAGCGATAGCCCATCGGGGATCTCTGCCCACATAGCCGAGGCGTTTTTGTAATGCAAGGGAGTTGATCTTGATCACAACGCCATCTATGTCATAATCAAGGGTATCCCGGATTAAACTGGCGTTGGCGATTGCAGTCATTACTTCTTCGACTGTTTCTGCGTTACGCGTCCATTTGTTTACTCGACCGCCCCATTCTTTAATCGCATCAAGAGCTTCGCTGTGGCTTTTGGGTTCAACGGCGTTATCGATGTAGCCTAACGAATAGAAGTACATGTCCAATGGGCGTTTTGCGGTTTCAGTAGAGTCAAGTTGTCTCAGGGATCCTGAAGCTGAATTCCTAGGATTCACATAAGCTGGTAGTCCAGATTGTTCTCGTTCGCTGTTGAGTGATGCAAACTTCGATTTCGGCAAGAAAACTTCGCCACGTAATTCCAAATCTGAGGGAACATCACCACTGAGTTTCAATGGGACACTTCGAATGGTACGGACATTTGTAGTAACGTCCTCCCCTCTAATACCATCTCCACGGGTTGCCGCTCGGTCGAGTACGCCATTAACGTAGGTTATTGCAATAGCTAGTCCATCGATTTTTAGTTCGCATACCATCGAGGCGTGATCGATTTCAAGAAAGGCGAGAGTACGCCGATACCAATTTCTTAAACCAGCTTCATCAAATACGTTTCCGAGGCTAAGCATTGGCAATCGGTGCATGACCTCTTCAAATCCCGAAGCAGGTGCGCTGCCAATTCTTTGGGTTGGGGAATCAGAAGTTTGAAGTTCCGGATAGGTCGCCTCGAGTGAGAGTAACTCCTGCATTCTAGCGTCCCATTGAGCATCATCAATCTCAGGAGAGTTTTCAATGTAATAGAGGGTGTTAGCTCTATTGATTTCAACCCTTAGCCGGGCTGCTCGTTTTATGACTTCATCAGAGGGTGAGGAGTCTGAACTAGGTTCGATATAAAGTGGGGAGTCTTGATCGCTCACGTGTTCATATACTCGTGTTTTTAACAGGCTTCAGGATTCCAAATCCCAGCATCGAAAAATCAGCGTGAACTGCGTTGCCTAAAGTATATCAATGCTGCGTGGGTACTAATTGAATCTAAATATTTACCAGATACTTCTGTTTAGTGAACATATCAACAACACAGAGAGGGCTATACTCGTAGTAATAACTGTGAATGTATTAGTGTTCGAGCGTTTCGAATCCGTAATTAGACATGGCTGATATTCAGCCCTTCAGGGCAGTACGTTATAACTTCGATATCGCAGGGGATGTGAGTCTTCACGTTTGCCCTCCATTCGACGTGATCACGCCGCAACTTCAACATGAACTTTACGACCGTTCTCCTTACAATATCGTTCGTCTAGAACTGGCACGGCGTGGGCTTTCAGATGATCCATATGAACGTGCTGCGGAGACATCTCAAACTTGGAAAGATTCGGGTGTTCTTAAACATGATGAAGAGCCATCTATATATGTAACGGAAGAAGAATTTGAGTATCGCGGTCGAATACTTCGAAGGCGGGGGTTTATTGCGGGTGTCAGGTTAGAGGATTATGACCAAAAAGTCGTACTGCCTCACGAAGGTACTCGATCAGAATGGGTAGCGGACCGAGTTCGACTTATGGGGGCAGCGCAGTCGAATTACAGTCCTTTGCTCGTGATATATCGTGATGATCTTCGCTCCAGTGTCACGAATCTCATACGGGCTATAGCTGGTGGGGAGCCCACAGTTGTGTTCGAACCACCGGATATGCCTCAACTTCGGTTATGGCGCGTTACGGATCCTGGAACCATTAATGTGATTCAATCCGTTTTGCGCGATTCAGAAATATTCATAGCCGATGGGCATCACCGTTATGAAGCAGCTTTGCGATATCGTAGCGCAGTGAGATCTGAGCGAGAAGTTCGATTCGATGAATCGGTAAACTTTCGGATGATGTTGCTGGTATCGTTTGATGAACCAGGGTTGATAACACGCGGGTATCACAGACTCGTTGAGTCTGCTACCGACAATGAATTTGCAGAACTTATCAAATCTATAGAGCTAACTTGCCATATAGAGGAATGGGATCCTCCTCATGCTGCTACAGCGACCGACCGTATTGAGCGGTTTGCAATAGAGTTAGGAGAGCGTAAAGGTGATGAAGTTGTGTTTGGGCTATACGGTAAAGAGCGTGGGAAATTTCATATAGCAACAATGAAATCTCCACCCCAGGCAGAGAACGCCCTCGAGCATTCTGAATATTCCTATTTACATTCGCATGTGATTCGACCCGTAGTCGATCAAGAACGTGAAGAGCAGATCATTAGTCCGCATCATGACCCTGAATTGATAGCTCGTCGCGTTGACGATGGATCAGCTCGAATGGCGTTCATTATGCGGCCGGTACCGCTTGATGAATTTGTTTCGATCGTTACCCGTGGCTGGCGGTTACCTGCTAAAACGACGAATTTCTTCCCAAAGCCTCCAGCAGGTGCGGTGATTCAGCAATTCGGAGAAACTTTATAACAGTCGAAGATCCTTTGTTACTGACTTAGTTGAGGGAGTCGATTTGTTTTAATACTTTTTCAGCACTTACGAAGTGACCAGTTTTTTCGCCGATACTTTTCCACACAATCTCACCTTTTTTATCTATCAGGAACATTGAGGCTGAGGCCAACCCATCTCCAAACAGGTTAAAAACCCCGTATGAATCTGGCACAGCAGAGTCTTCGGAGGTAAACAACAACGGGAATTCGATATCTGTTTTGGAAGCCAATGCTAATGAGCCCGTCAGGTCATCAGTACTTATTGCAAGAATTTGAACGTTTTTGATGTCAAAGACTTGTTTTTGTTTTTGCAACTCCACGAGTTGTCTCTTGCATGCAGCTCACCAAAACGCTCTATAAAAAACTAAGAGAATGATTTTGTCACCTTCGAAATTCGAACGAGTGAATGTATGACCTTCGATTGACGGAAGGCTGAAATCTGGTGCTTTGTTTGAGGTGATGGATGCTGTTTGTGTGGGCGTCTGTATTTTTTCGGATTGAATTATTTCTGAAGCCGAAGAATTATCATCGAGATTAACATTATTCGACTGGTCGACACTTTCACTACCGCAGGCTACCGACAGCGCAAGGATTAGAGCTATTAAAATAATCCATCCTGATTTTAAGTTGTGATTAAATTCAGGCCTTGTGCTGATGAAGTTCATTACGATAAATTGAACTATGAAGTCATACGATTGAGAGTTTCACTGGCAGCATTTAGAGCTTCGTCTATATGACTTTTTTCGACCCATCCCATATGTCCAATCCTAAAAATCTTTCCCGTTAAGGATTTTTGTCCGCCTCCCAATACGACGTTGAAGTTGTCATTTACGTTACTCAAAAACTTTTTCCCGTCTACGTCATCGGGTAGTCTGATGGCCGTTACGGTGTTGGAAGCAAACTTGGGGTCTGGTAGCAGATCTAGTCCTATAGATGAGGCTCCTTTACGGGTGTGTTCTGCAATTTCATGGTGTCGTTGGAATACGTTTTCTATCCCCTCATCGACCATTGATTGCAAGGCTATTTTCAGCGTGAACATAGCCGGGAGGCATGGGGTGAAGGGTGGTTGTCCTATCTTGAGGTAATCTTCGTACTGCTGTACGTCAAGGTAGTATTTTGGCATTGTCGATTTGGCATAAGCAGCCCAGGCTTTTTTCGAAAACGTGATCATTGCGATTCCTGGTGGCGAAACCCAGCTTTTTTGTGATGCGGTTGCTACGACATCTACGCCCCAAGCATCTACCGCGATCGGAACTCCTCCGGCACTTGAAACAGCGTCTACTAAGATGAGCGCATCAGATTCTTCATGTATGACTGTGCACAGTTCCTTTAGAGGGTTAGAGACGCCGGTTGAGCTTTCATTATGTGTGAATATTACAGCCTTGATATGGGGATTTTTTCTTATGTTTTCTCGCACTGCATCCAGATCAGCTGCGTTGCCTAGTTCGAAATTAAGCCTGTCTACATCAGCGCCATATGCTTCTGCGATTTCCGCGAATCTCTCACCAAAAACACCAATTATTATTGATAAGACCTTATCTCCTGGTGAAATTGTATTCACCACCGCTGCTTCCATCGCTCCTGTCCCAGAAGCCGTTATGAAGTAAACGTCATTATTCGTCATAAAAACGGTTTTTAAGTTTGAAGACATCTGATCCAGCATCTCTGCGTACTCTGTACCGCGATGATTGATCATTTGAGAGCCTGCCACCGCCAGCACATCGTCAGGTAGCGGTACAGGTCCTGGAATTCTAAGGTTTGGCTGATTATGGCTGGCCAATAAAGTGCTCCGTACTTGTGACTGAATGGTGATTTTTATAGATAGTGGTCGCCTTGACTAAAGGCTATAAAAGATTCTAACTCTCGTTAGATAAAACGGTTGCAATTTCGTTGCAAAAATCTACACAGAAATCAGACGCTTGGTGACAGGGCGATAGCAAATGGTATTTATCTGTATATGGAAAACCTAATTTACCAGCTTTACAATAGCGTAGTTTTTTCGCCCTCTACGTATGACCATTAGTCGACCATCAACAAGATCGCTCATTAGAACCGCTCGACCTGCATCTTTGATTTGTTCTCCATTGAGTGACATGCCGCCTTGTTCTACCGTACGCCGCACGTCTCCGTTAGATTTTCCAGATCCAGTTGTGATAGCCAGTTCAGAGAACTTCATTCCATTGCCAGTTAGTTGATCTCGATTGATTTCCGTTACGGGCGATCCGCTAAGGACATCTTCCATCTCGTCTGACGATAACGCGGAGATATTGTCGCCAAAGAATGCCTCAGTAACCTTTAGTGCTTGAGCGAGTCCGTTTTCTCCATGGACAGTTCGTGTGACTTCTTTAGCCAGAGTTCTTTGGGCTTCACGTTTTTCGGGTTCAACACTGACAGCTTCTGTTAAGTTTCCTATATGAACTTGATTTAATAGGGTAAACAATTTTGTATATGCCACCACATCTGCATCAGCCACGTTTAAAAAAAACTGATATAGCTTGTAAGGCGACGTTTGATCGGGGTCCAACGTCGGAGCTCCGTCAATCGACTTGCCAAATTTTTCACCTGTTGAGCTGACGACCAGTGGGTAAACAATCCCGTGCGCTCGCGGTCTACCGTCTGAGTCAGCTCCATGAATTTTGCGAATCAGTTCAACGCCTCCGAGAATATTGCCCCATTGATCGCTGCCACCAGCTTGGAAACCAACCTTTTCTTGCTCGAACAGTCTCAGGAAATCATAGGCTTGTAGTAATTGATAGCTGAACTCAGTAAATGAAATTCCACTATCGCGATCAAATCGACCCTTAACCGATTCTCGTCCCATCATGGAATTTACCGTGAAGTGTTTACCAATGTCTCGGAGAAATTCCAATAGGTTGGTATCTCTTAGCCAGTTAGCGTTGTTAACAATACGAGCGGGATTGGATTTAACTTCGAAATCTAGAAACGGTTCGAGCTGAAGGCGGATCGCATCCACGTTTTCGTCGATCTGTGCCACTGACATCAGGGTGCGTTCTTCTACTCGACCAGAGGGATCTCCGATCATTCCAGTTCCACCACCCACTAGAGCTATTGGGCTATGGCCGTGACGTTGGAGGCGAACTAAACCCATGATCGGGACTAGGTTTCCGATGTGAAGGCTGCTAGCTGTTGGGTCAAAGCCGTTGTAGCACGAAACCTTTTTGGTCGCCAGAACGTGCAGGGCTCCTGGAGTTGCGTCAAATAACGCCCCGCGCCATTCGAGTTCTTCTGCTACGTTTGCAAATTCTGTATGTGTGGTCATAAGCATGTTCCGTTATTGGAATTTGAGTTGCGTTACTTATTTCGCCAGAATTTTCCTGACTTCATCAACGTCTTTATTCATTTGGATGATTAGTTTTTCGGTCGATTCAAAAGCGATTTCACTTCTGGTGCGAGATATGAACTCAATTTCCATTTGCTGACCGTATAGATCCCCACTATAGTCTAGAAGGAAAGCCTCAATTGTACGAACCCCACTCGTTTCAAAGGTTGGTCGTACACCTATGCTTGTAGCTGCTTTATGTGACTTACCGTTAATTTCAACTATGGTTGCGTAAATTCCATTCCCGGGTACAGTGATCGTTGAATCTGGTTGAATGTTGGCAGTTGGGAAACCTAATTCTCGGCCACGCCTATCTCCTTCTACGATTACTCCTGAGATAGAGTAATTTCTTCCGAGCATTACGGCGGCGGACTCGCAATGACCCTTGATGACTGCATTGCGTATGGCCGAGCTAGAGACTGCGCAATCGTTTACGATTTTAGTAGGGGCTTCTATGAAATCTACATTACATAATTTTTTCGATAATGAGAGTTTCTCGATTCCCAACCGGTCAAATCCGATTTTTGCATTTGGTCCAACGATTAATGCTTTTAATTCAATTAGATGTTGAAGTTCGGATACAAATTCTTCGGCGGATAATTTCTGAATGGCTGTTCCAAAATCTAGTTCTATGATCTGATCAATTCCGATTTCCATCAAAATGTTTCTTCGAGTTTTTAAACTACTTATATACGAAACATTAAAATCAGGTTTTATGAAAGCCCTAGGCTGTTCTTTGAATACGAGGGCTACTGATATTGCCCCACGTGCCTTTGCTTCATGCTGCAATTGTTCGAGCAATGCTCGATGCCCTAAATGAACCCCATCAAACGTGCCTACGGTAGCCACAGTCGGGCCTTTGTGGATTTCTATTGATGCGAACAGTTTTGAAATCGACATAATCGACGGTAGATTAGCCTAGTCACTGAGATTCGTTTTGTTAGCTAAGAATAGCGTGCGCTTCACGTAGCAGCGTTTTGGTCGTTTCCCAATTAATGCATGCATCAGTTATTGATACACCGTACTTTAAGTCCGCAGGATCGCCTAAGGATTGATTGCCCTCATTGAGGTGACTTTCAAGCATTAGACCAATAACCCCTTTGTTACCGGCGGTACGTTGCCGAATCACTTCTCTGAATACGATTGGCTGACGGTTATGATCTTTATTACTATTTGCGTGTGAGCAGTCAATTACGACGTTGCGCCGTAGATTTGCGGCTTCAAGTAGGGATGTTGCTGAATTAACCGATGCCTCATCGTAATTTGGTCCTGCTGACCCTCCTCGTAGAATTAGTTGCTGGGCTTTGTTACCTGTTGTGTTTACAACTGAAGCTCGACCATCGAGGTCGATTCCGAGAAACGCGTGCGGTGAACGTGCCGCTACCATAGCATCCACTGCGATTTGGCAACTGCCTCCAGTACCGTTCTTAAATCCGATCGGCATTGATAATCCACTTGCCATTTGCCTATGAGTTTGACTTTCGGTTGTTCGCGCACCGATTGCTCCCCATGAGATGAGATCTGCCATGTATTGGGGCGTGAAGGGATCTAAAAATTCTGTTCCTGACGGAAGACCTATCGCACCGACTTGTAACAAAAAATCCCTAGCGCGTTTGAGACCGGTTTGTATATCGAATGTCCCGTCCAGATTGGGGTCGTTTATAAGTCCTTTCCAACCTACTGTCGTGCGTGGCTTTTCAAAGTAGACCCGCATGACGATCAGGATGGTATCTTTGACTTCTTGGGCGATTGGGTAAAGTTTCTTTGCGTATTCAAGTCCTGCTTTTTCGTCATGTATAGAACAAGGTCCAACGAGCATCATCATACGGCGGTCAGTTCCGTTTTCGATGTTTTCTATAGCGGTACGCGTTTCGGTAACGACCTTTGCAATTTCAGGAGTAATTGGCTGTGACTCTAGAAATGAGCGTGGAGGTCCGAGCCGTTTGAGATCCGTGATTCGTATGTCTGATGTGGTCATAATTTAGGTTGGTTTCTGTATAAATATTAGATGTGTCGAAGATTGGTGGGCTGTTTGGCTTGGGCTAAAAATCGCAATTTCAGAGTATTGATCTAATCGTTTTCCAAACTGAGATCAGGTGGAAATACTGTGAGATCACCTAGCTCAGGTATGGATGTCCACATGTAAACAGCCCGTTTGTATAACCAAAATAGGAATTTGTAAAGCAACGTGAACCCAGTTGGGTTAGGGTTGATGCGGGTGTGTGGCGGGAGTTATGTAAGTAAATTACGTGCAAGCTATGTTTTCTCACAACTTAAGTGTTTGAATTTGAAAGATCGGGACGGAGTTTAGCAGCATCGTGAAGGTATAGATGCATTATCTCGTTCTGTACTTTGTTAGTGTTCCACAGAATAAGTATACGTATGCAACGCGTCAACGCTCCGGGACGTGCCATTTCATGATTACACATCAGTGGCACATCGTTCCAGCCTAAGCGTTCGCGAGCTGCAACTGCTGGGAATTCGGCGATTAAATCAGGGCTCGTACTAAATTGCACAGATGCGACATCATCTTGCTCGATGCTGTTAACTTGGATGAGCTTCAGTAATAACTCTTCGGTCGCATCCAGCACGTCTCTTGCTGATGTCCCTTTGGTCGTCGTCGCGCCTTTTACACCTCGAACCTTTGTTGCCAATATTTTCCTCAAAACGTATTCGCATGACTTGTTGGTAACCGCCCCGGCAGGCTACCAGTACAGATACCTTAGTTTGCCACGACTTTTCTTATCGTGCCGGGAATTAGTGATCGTATAAATGTTTCAGCACGTTGTGGTGCATCGGCTACATCTCCGTAAGCGATTCTATTAATTAGTTCGCTTCCCACCACAGCGCCGTCAGCATATTCAGCTACATTGCTTACGTGATCTGCAGTTGATATCCCGAACCCGATACCGATTGGCAAGTCTGTGAAACGGCGTACTTTATCTGCGAGTATCTTTACGCGTTCTGACGTAGATGCTCTTGCCCCGGTGACCCCTAGGACTGATATGCAGTAGATGAAACCGCCTGCTCTTTTACAAGCATGTTCAATAGCGCGTTCGGTAGATGTTAGTGCCAGCAAAGGAATAAGTACTAACCCTGCCCGATCTACTGCATCTTGCAGTGGATCTGCTTCTGCTGCAGGGAGATCCGCAGCAATAAGTCCATCGACACCCGCATCATGTGCATTTGAACAAAATTCATCAAGACCCATAGATAAAATATTGTTGTAATAACCCATGATCACAATGGGGATATCAATCCCAGCGTTTCGAATTTCTTTTACTGTATCCATACATGTTTTTGGTGTGACACCATTTTCAAGGGCCTGATGACCGGACGCTTGGATAGTGGGTCCGTCTCCCAATGGATCACTGAACGGCATACCCAGCTCAATGACGTCAGCTCCCGCTTCCACAATAGATTTGACAATATCTTTCGTTATTCCTGGTACAGGAAAATCAATTGTTACGTACGGCACTAATGCAATACGACCTTCGTTCTTAGCTTTATCGATTGCTTGACGGATTCTGTCTGTCGTCATATTTGTTGGTTCCTTTATTCAGCAATCAAATTTAATTTGCATATTTTGCCAGCATAATCGCTAGCGAATTGTGCAAGCCATGGGCAAAAATCGCAGGCCATAATGCGCCAGTCTTAAGGTACACCCATCCGAGCGCTAGTCCTAATATGAACGTAGGGACAATTGCACCGGGGTCAAAGTGGAAAATCCCAAACAACAAGGATGAGAGTAAAAGGGATCGTATTACACCAAATCGTTTTATCAGTCCTGGAAGAACAAAGCCACGAAAAAATATCTCTTCGGCAATTGGACCCAAAAATCCTACTAATATCAGGGTTGTAATGAGGTTGCCGCCTGCCGTATCTATCACTTGTTGTGCGGTGTCTGGTGGTAAAAGGAAGTCGAGTTTGAGCCAACTTAACGCCGCTATCCAAACCATTAAGATAGTCAGAGCTATGAGCCACATGCCAATCGCAAAAAAATATGGTTTGAAACCGTGGATTTTTACGACGCCAAGACTGTTGAGTCGTTGGCGGTATAGAACAATTGAGAAACTTAGTGCGGTAACAGCGAAAGTTCCTGATGTGACGGTAGCCGTAATTATTGCCAAAGGCACACCTATGACTTCAGCCACTCCATTACCTGCATCTACGGCTAGTAAATAGCTAATCCATATGATCACTACCCCAAATAGAAGTGCCGAAGTTACTGGCCATAAAGGGGATCGCGTGAGTAGTAGGAGAATCACCGCCCCAGCACCTGATAAAAAGCCTATGAAATATCCAGTTGGAGAAGTTATCGATGTCTCAAACCCGGTATCTGTACCTAAAACACCACCTAAGCTGAGGATCGCAATTGAGACCAGCAATGTGATTGTTGATGCAACAATCACATTTAACGGTCCCCATTTTACTTCTGGAACAAAAAAATCATCTCGTGGCTTATCTGATAACGTCAATGGTTGGAACGCATTTCTTGATTTAGATGCTTACTGCAGCCACGTGACGTTTCCGTAAACTGTTGAGTCTAGGGGTCTTGATGAAAATTGTTCATATTCTTTCTTCGAGTTACCAACAGTGATGAATTCTCCATGCCCTGGCAATAC
Source organism: SAR202 cluster bacterium (assembly GCA_008373165.1). Lineage (GTDB taxonomy): Bacteria > Chloroflexota > Dehalococcoidia > Lucifugimonadales > Lucifugimonadaceae > Lucifugimonas. The sequence continues at coordinate 36,888 of RQOU01000073.1, forward strand.
CATGGTTGATTCTTCGAGGGTGAATATATGCGTTTTAATCGAATCGATCATTTGTATTAATCGTGTATGCGACGTCGATTTTCCTGGGCCACCAGGAAATAAAGTGTCGCCACTGAAAATATGGGCATGTTCATTATCGTTGTTAATTGGCTGGACGATAAAGCAAGTCGACCCTTGAGTGTGTCCAGGTGTAGCGACAGCCTGAATAACAATATTTCCAATCTCTAGGTCATGGTCTGTGACGAGATTGATCGATGCTTGGGCTGATTCTGGTAATGATCCCCTGTCTGCAATCCCTATACCGATTGGTACATCATAATGCCCAGTGACGTCCATGAGCCCGTCAACATGATCGCGATGACCATGGGTTATCAATATCGCGGTCACTTCGGTATTTTTCGCTGCACTTATCAGAGATGTTGGTTCTGCTGGCGCATCGATGATCACAGATTTATTAGTTTGTTTACATGTGATCAAGAAGGCATTGTTAGCGAATCCAGATATGAATCTCTGAATTGACCAATGTTTACCTCTGAATATTGTGTTCATTATTTTCTTTGATGGAATTCAAATTTAGGTTGAGTATTTAAGAAGAAACGGCGCATTAAGCGCCGTTTCTTCTTAAATACTCTTAATTCTCATCAGCTCTTAAGTGACTTGAGGCTCCGGATCTGCGCTATCTGGTACTTCGTTCTCTGTTTCATTTGTGGGCATTGGAGGGTCGTCAGAAGAATTTGGTGTTTCGGTGGCCATTGGGCTCGCCAGCAAGGGGTCTTTGCCATCAATAATTGCTACGAACTGATCAAAATCGATTGTTTCGTGCTCCAGCAAGAAACCGGCTATTGCTTCTAGTTCTTTATCGTGATCCTTTAGCAGTTTGTTTGCCATTTCTTCACCCTGCAATAATAAGCGATTGATTTCATCGTCGATGATGCTTTCAGTTTTCAGAGAATAGTCTCGTTCCTCTGACATCTCCCGTCCAAGGAACACTGCTCCTCCATGTCGCTTACCGAAAGAACGATTAGACAGCTTTTCGCTCATCCCTAGGCGCATTACCATTTCTCGTGCAATACCAGTAGCTTGCTCAAAGTCATTCGAAGCACCAGTTGTCACGTCTCCAATTTTCATTACCTCGGCAGCTCTTCCTCCCATGGCAGCCGCGATTTGAGCTTCAAGTTGCTCTTGAGATGCGTAAGACTTATCTTCCTGCTGCCATCTAGTAAAACCACCAGCCTGGCCTCTCGCGATTATGGATATTTTCCCGATAGGCGATCCGCCCGGCATTAGGTGGGCTACAAGAGCGTGTCCAGATTCGTGGTATGCGGTTGTCTTTCGATCTTTCTCACTAATGACCTTACTTTTACGTGCGGGACCCATGGATACGCGATCAATTGATTCGGTGAGATTTTCATATTTGATCGAATCTTGATTATTTCTTGCGGCCATTAGTGCAGCTTCATTAATTAGGTTTGCGAGATCGGCACCTGAGAAACCGGGAGTCTGCTTGGCAATGTCAGCGAGATCTATGTTTTTTTCGATTGGTTTGCCCTTAGCATGCACATCTAAAATGGCAGTACGCCCGCGGATGTCCGGACTATCTAGAATTACGCGTCGATCGAATCGACCTGGCCGGAGTAGGGCAGGATCAAGTATGTCGGGACGGTTAGTTGCTGCAATGACAATTACATTTGTTGCAGAATCAAAACCGTCCATCTCAACGAGAATTTGGTTTAGAGTCTGTTCGCGTTCATCGTGGCCCCCGCCAAGACCTGCACCACGATGTCTACCCACGGCATCTATCTCATCAACGAATATTATGCATGGAGCGTGGCGTTTCGCTTGTTCAAAGAGATCGCGTACTCTCGAGGCGCCTACACCAACGAACATTTCAACAAATTCAGAACCTGAAATAGAGAAGAATGGAACGCCCGCTTCACCTGCAACGGCTCGAGCCAGTAATGTTTTACCAGTACCAGGAGGCCCTACTAACAAAACGCCTGATGGGATTTTTGCACCCAATGCCTGAAAACGTTCAGGATATTTTAGAAATTCAACGACTTCTTCTAGCTCTTCTTTAGCTTCGGGTACTCCTGCCACGTCAAAAAACGTGACGGTTGCTTTCGTACCTACAAACATACGAGCCTTGCTACGACCGAAACCCATCTGCTGGTTACTATTACCCTGAGCTTGTCGCATCATGAATAATAGGATTCCACCGAACAGTATTAATGGTAGGAATCCTATCAATATACCGAACAGGTTGGAAAAACCGCTAGAACCTTTTACTCTGACTGAATATTTTGAGTTGTCCACACCTGCGCTACTAAGGAGATCAGCAACACTTGAGCCTTCTTCCTTGCGTGACGTGAATACACTAACGCCATCAGTGATGGTGAGGGTATCTCCTTGAACTTCGATTTCCAGTTTGGAGGAGCCACTTTTGTTTTTGGCTAATTCGACGACTTCGTTAATACCGATTTCTTGAGAGTCATCTAGTTGGTTGGAGAACATGAAGAAAATGGTGATCGCAGCAACGATGATCACCAAATACAATAAGCTGTTTCGCACCCAGCGGTTGTTCATTTACCTTATCTATCCAATTACTACTAAATAAAACGTGGTTGCTGTATTTCACTTTGTTCGTTTTATATGGCTTGTCAAAGTGAGAAAATGCCAAGTCAAATCACCTTGTTAAGGACTATTGATTCTAACATAAAACTCGGTTTTTAAAGTACTGATCTGGCAAGTAGAATCAGGCGATATCGTGTAGAGAATCGTATTGGCTTCTAATTGAGTATCTTTGGCTTGATTGATATATTGGATGACTTACCAGTGCGACACAGGTACTAACTGCACTCGAATCTTCAGAGTATGGTTCGGTGGAATAACCACTCCGCGTGTCTTACGGAGAGTGAACATAGCAAAAGAATTTAGGGTAAATCGCCGAATTCGGGCTGATGAAGTTCGTGTTATTCGTGGCGAGGATTCGACTGAGTCAGTTGTGATGTCAATACGCGATGCTATTGATATGGCAGAGGGAGAAGGTTTAGATCTTGTAGAGGTCGGGCCTAATCAAAGCCCGCCGGTTTGTCGTATTCTCGATTATGGCCGTTTCAAATATATACAAGGTAAGAAACAACGAGAGGCTCGCAAAGTTTCTCGCAGTGCCAGTAAGCAAAAGGAAGTTCGACTCAGTCCTGTCATGTCGGATAACGACATCGAAACGAAAATTAGAATGACAAAGAATCTTCTTTCTGAAGGCGCAAAAGTCAGGGTTTTCGTTCGATTTAGAGGGAGGCAGCGTGCGCATCCCGAAATAGCTATGAAGGTCTTAAGGAAAGTTGCCGAAGGGGTCGCTACGGTTGCAAAACTTGAGAAACCACCAGGGATGGAAGGTCGAGTTCTCAGCATATTGCTCGCTCCATCATCTCAGCAAAACCAGCAAAGAGACCGAAAGCGACAGGAAAGCGCAGAGTTGGTTTCGACTACGGTAAGCAGTGCCAGTGATGATCAGGGCACAATGAAAGCAGAATAACCCTACGAAGAAATTAGTAATTCGTAGGCTCAAAGTTTAGAACGGGAATTACCTCACAATGCCGAAGATGAAGACCCATAAAGGTGCTAAGAAAAGGTTCCACATCAGTGGGACTGGAAGGGTTTTACGAACAAAGGGTCCTAAGAGCCACTTTCGCCGCCGTAAGGCTGCGAGAGTCAAACGCCTTTTCGGTGGGAAGGTAGCTCTTGATTCAAAGACGTTTTCTAAGACTATTAAGCAGGCTATCAGGGCACTTCATTAATAGTAATTATTCAGATATTTATATTCAGTACGAACTTGATTCACGGTTCTTAGTTCGTTTCACGGAGGATTAGGTAACTTGGCTAGGGTAAAGGGTGGAACTACTACACGAAGGCGGCATAAAGCTGTATTAAAGGCCACGCGCGGGCATAGAGCTTCACGGAGTCGAAGATATCGTGTTGCTCGTGAATCTTTAACGCATGCACAAGCATATTCAACTGCGCATCGTCGACTGAAAAAACGTACCAACCGTTCACTGCAGATAATCAGAATTAATGCTGCAGCGCGAGCGAATGGAATCAACTATGCGAGCTTGATTCATGGGATGGCACTTGCGGGAATCGAGTTAGATCGTAAGTCGCTTGCTGAATTGGCAATTCGAGAACCTGAAGGGTTTACGGAGATCGTTAAGGCCGCGCAATCTGCCCTGTAGATTAACTTCTCGCTGCTATTTTCTATACCCAAGGTAATCTGATGTACACGTTGCTGAATTTATGCAGCATCAATTACTTAGGTGCCTGCGGGTACAAATGGTTAGTGAAGAAATTTATCACGTTTCGAACGTATGTTTCAGGCTGGGTTTTGAACGCTTCCATATGTCCTGCTCCTGGGACAATCCAGACTGTTTCTTTGCCGTTGTCAATCTCATCGAAGCTGGCTCCTACTGCTCTTCCAAGTCGTCGGGCGTGGTCCGGAGAAATTAAAACGTCATCCTCCCCATGAATGATCAGAACAGGCGTGTCAGATTGTGCTATGGATCGTGCGGGAGAGATATCTGAGATATCGATTCCGTACATGGTTTTTGCCATGAATTTCATGCCTGGAAAACATAAGTTAAGAGGGCGTTTAAGCCCTTTCATTGAGCTTTTGAGCATTAATGAATAATCAGCGAAAGCGCTGTCGGATACCACAGCCCCAAAATTATTTGGATTTGAACCCGCCATCAAAGCTACGGCCCCACCCAATGAAAATCCCAACACCCCGATTCGGTTTCGATCCGATCCTTGACTCACAAGATAATCGGATGCCCCTTGAAGATCTAACCTTTCATAGTATCCCGCAGACGCTTTAGAAGACGGAGAATCTCCTCTGGCGCGCATGTCGAACATTAACACTCCGAATTTGTGTTTTGCCAGAATACGAGCGATATCAAGCATGCCGATTTTTTGATCACTCCGGCTCGCATTGTTTCCTTGCACCATCACGATCCAAGAGTGGTTTTTTATTTGTGTGTGTTGAGGATTTGAATCACGGTGCGGCGGGATAATCCAGCCCGAAAGTTTCGATTCACTGCCACGACTGTTGAACGTTACGTCTTGATAGAAAAGACCCACTGAATCCGGGGTGTTCTCTGGTCTAAGCCGAGGGCTGCGAGTCAGCCCAGATGCCATTGCGGAAGAGACGCCGACATAGCTGCCGGCAATTACTGCGAGAAGAGTGAAAGTTGTTTTCAGCAGTCCCATGTTTAGATTCTAGCTTGGAAGCACCAGATTGGTGAACAATCTTATTCCAACACGGAATCGATCATCACCAATAAGAAAAACAATGCTAAATATAACAATGAGTATTTGTAGAGTTTGATAGCTGTTGGGCGATCTGGGTCTTTGAATAATCGGTATGCGTACCAAAACAGAGTTAAATTCAATGATGCTGATCCAATTGTGTAGATCCATCCTAAAGCTTGTGAAACAAATCCGAACAGAATGGTTAACACAGAAAGTACAGCCGTATATAGAAGTATCTGATTAGTCGTGTGTTTGACACCCATAACCACAGGTAGCATTGGGATATTCGCTCGAGCGTAGTCATCTTTGATCATGATGGCCAGTGCCCAGAAATGCGGAGGAGTCCAGAAAAATATGATTACAAACAGATACCAGGCTGCAAGATCAACTGTGCCTGCTGATGCAGCGTAACCCACAAGCGGAGGAACAGCTCCAGCTGCTCCTCCGATTACGATGTTTTGGGTTGTCGTGCGTTTGAGTATTACGGTATACAAACCGAAGTAGAGTAGTGTTCCAACGATTGCTAAGCAAGCTGCCAAGATGTTGGTCATCAGTGTTAGTATCACGAATGACCCTACATTGAGTGCGATTCCGAAAAGTATCGCTGTATTAAACGCTATTCTGCCTTCAGCGACAGGACGGTTTTTTGTCCGTCCCATTTTTTTGTCAAGCTCGCTTTCGTAAGCCATATTCAAAGAAGCCGCTCCACCAGATGCTAGTGCCCCACCAATTATGACCGCTATTATTATTTTCAAGCTGGGCGTTGATTGAGCACCGAGAAATGCTCCTGCCACCGCTGAAACGAGAAGTAGTGACATGACTCGCGGTTTTGTCAGGGCTAAAAAATCCCCTAGTAATGGGAGTAAGTTTCTACGATTGGCTGTTTCGTTAGTTGCCATTTTTGAATCTTAACCGGTCGTTATGGACTGGGCAGAGTCTGTTTGCATCATATGGTGATCGTGTCTAGAAACTGGACGCAATATTAATGCTACAAGTAGAACCATGTCGATCCACACTACGGTAGCCAGACTGAGGTGCCCAGCGCGAGCCCAAACAGAAAATGCGGTCCATGGGTTAGCTGCCCCCATCAGCATTTGGGCGAAAATAAGAATAGCCGATCCTAAAGCTGCTGCACGCAGAGTTTTACTGGTATTCGGCAGGCGCCACACACGGTGCCCTGCCAAAAGTACCGCTATTACAGATGCTAATGACACCAATCTGTGCGACATGTGGATCCATGCAAGGCCGGATTTGGGGATGAGGTCAGGTCCACACAGTGGCCAAGAGGTACACACAGCTCCTGCATCTTTCCAGACAGCGTAAGAACCAGAAAGTAAAGCGACCAGAGACAAAATCGCTGCAGCCGCGGCGAGATTTAGTGCGCTCCGGTGTTCGTTACTGACTCTTCCCCATATCCAACGTGAACTATCGCCAATAGATCCATTTCTTGAATGCGAAGCAGCCACCAAAGCTAATACACCCAAGCAGACCACGATTTCAGCTAGAAATAGATGTGTAGTTCGAAGTGCCGGGTCCAGGTCGTTCAGTACCACCAAACCACCTAGCATTCCAACTATGGCGATCAAACCAAGTTCCGCACTTGCGAGCCATGCTACGACTGATTCTGATCGGTGTCGGAGCCAAAGCCTTACAACTGCAGCTACGATTGTGAGGCCTAGTAATGTTCCAATTGAGCGGTGACTGTATTCCAACAATACATGATGTGGCCGTGGTATGGAGGTAGGTGACCCAGTCCATAATTTATCGATCGTTTGTTGATCTAATGGTGGTATCCATTGCCCATAGCAAGTGGGCCAATCTGGGCAGCCATCTCCTGAGCCAGTGACTCGAACTACTCCGCCAACTGTTATTTGAAGTATTGCACCCAAGACAGCTAATGAAAGCAGTAACAGTAGCAGTTTGTCTTTTACGATAGGAAACTTATCTGAAGTCGTATGTGACGAGTGCCGGTATGATTCCATTGTTATTTGACTTCCAATATTCAGATATTGACTTAGTTCAAACTGATATTTTTGGCAGGCGGGATTTTGCGTTAAAAACCCCTTTATCATGATCGCGCATAAGTGATAAAAATGGTGAGAAATTTGCTGTCATTAATGACAAGGCGACGAGACTTTTCTCACGTGGTTACTGTTTACAGATATCTATAGGCAATCAAGGTGGCATTAACAATTATTCGTTGGTCATATATCCGGGGAGGCCAACATGTTACTAGTGTAATTTGAGCGTCATTTGAGGTGGTCAGTTGGAGGTCTTCTTCATGCATCTGGCTGGTAGTTGTGACCCTATAAATGAACTCTGCATCGTTGGTCTGAAGATAAATGTCTACAGGGTCTTCTTTGATAAGGTCAGTAACTTCAGGTAGATGCCTGAATATGTTCCCTTCGCCTGCTGTGAAGCTCTCAAGATGTCCAAAGAACCAACCTTTCCCTTGTTGGCCAGGGTTTGGTGTTTCGGGGATATGTCCTACCGTGTTGTCTGGTGTTTCGTAAGATCGTTCATTTGCTACATCAATAATTCCTAGGTCGACCACTGTTGCGTCAACGTTAATAGAAGGAATTCTGATTCCAGTTGCTTTTGAATTGGGGTTAAAATTATGGAAAATATCGGTGGATAAAATTGGAACGAACTCGCCTGGAATGGTCGGGCCCCCATATGGATCTGAACCTGCCCACTCTGGTTGAGACCAGTACTTAGGATTTAACAGTGCACCAGGGTAAAGATCGGCGAATTGATCTTTATTAGCTCTTGGTTGAGCAAACGGGACGGGAGCTTTGCTTTTTACAGGGACCTCTGAGACAGCAGAAACCGATCGGCCTAAGTGGTTACCAAGAGATTTTTCCGGGATGCTGTAAGTGAATTTATCAGCGTCTGATCCTGAGCGTTCTCTGGAGTAGAAATACCAGCTAGCTACAACTATGAGGATTAGACCCAATAGCGTAATTGCATATGAAGAAATTGCTAACGCTGAAAACCTTGATGGTTTACCAGTCGCAGGAATTGGTGTTTTAGCCATTTCTGTTCTTCCATGTAATTCAATGTTCAATTTGAATTACACGAAAGAATACTAGCGGACTCTAGCGCCTTTGTGGATGTCCTCGCCTAAATGGATTTCTCCGTTTCGGATTTTTAAATTGAAATCGCACTCTGGATTGGTGCATACCCAAGCCTTATAGTGCACAGGGGCTCCCTGAGCGCCGAAATCAGACAAAGGCACCAAAACCCCTCCTACGTTACACGCCATACATTCCGGCCAATTGTTTGAATCCAAATTCTTACCGCTCCTCTTGTTACCCACTTCGAAAAAGGAAGTATTTCAATTTTTCTTTTGGCATTTTTAGGCGTTCTAGGTGAATACCAATAATGCCAGACACGTTTATCCTTGACCATTCAGCATACTACTATCCGACGGTCGGGAAAAACACTGACTTTAGCGTTACATTGAACATATTGGCATGATTATTCTAGGAATTGAAACAAGTTGTGATGAGACATCCGTTGGGCTGGTTGACGGGGATGGCTTTGCGTTAGCTAACGTGGTAGCTACACAGGTTGATGTTCACGCCCGGTACGGCGGGATTGTCCCGGAAGTAGCGTCGCGCCAGCATGTTTTAGATATTCGCCCTGTTTGTGAACAAGCTATTTTGGAGTCAGGGATTGATTGGAGCGATATTGATGCAGTAGGAGTTACATATGGTCCGGGACTTGCTGGCTCTTTAATCACCGGATTGAATTTCTCAAAAGCCCTTTCATCTGCGATTGGGGTGCCATTGATTGGAGTCAATCATTTAGAAGGACATGTTTACGGGGCTTGGATCAGGACTCAAAAAAACGATCTCCAAACTTTCCAGCAATATGTCGGTGAAAAGTTAATTATGTGTCTTATTGTGTCGGGGGGACATACTGAACTCGTCCTACTAGAAGACCATGGTAGGTTTAGGTTATTAGGTGAAACTCGAGACGATGCCGCAGGTGAAGCTTTTGATAAGGCAGCGCGTGTACTAGGCCTTCGTTATCCCGGCGGTCCTGAAATACAGCGGGTAGCTCAAAATGCTCCGACGATTGAGTCGTTACCAAGAGCGTGGATGAAAGGGACAGATGATTTTTCATTTAGTGGGCTTAAAACAGCCACGCTCAATCGTGCCCGTTCACTAGGAATATACCCACAAGGTAATTCTCTTAAGGAAGTTGACGATACGATCATTGCTGGTCTCGCAAAAGCATTTCAAGATTCAGCTGTGGATGTTTTGGTGACCAAAACGGTGGAGGCGGCTGTGCGGGAGGATTGTGCGGGCATTGTGTTAGTGGGTGGAGTGGCGGCGAATAAAGCTTTGCGTGAAACCCTCGTGAAGAAATCGCCGCTTCCTGTCGGTATACCGCCTTTTGAGTTTTGTACTGATAACGGAGCAATGATTGCTATGGCCGGCCTTATCAACTATCGCTTAGGTAGGCGTGATCAATGGGATTTGGATGTGACACCCAACCTGAGGATTGGTAGCGTCATTTAGATCTGATTGGATGGGTAGTTGCGAAAAGGGGACCCGATTCGTCTTGGTACGAGGCGTCGTCTTGTATCCTCTACTTCCTCAAGAAACTTCACAGCTTCCGACAATTTATTGCCAACCTCGCCGCTGACTTTTCCTGCCGTGGTTTGGAATTCAATATGAACTCCGTCTGGACGTAACCAATAATCGGCTATCAAAATCAGTGAAATTAATGCCACAGTCAGGGAAGCTATGATCCCAGGGATGGAATTTGGTGTAACTTGCCAGACGCCGATAGCACTGAATAATCCAATGATGCCCCATACAGCGCTTCTACGGGCTCGCGGGCGCTTGAAGATCTGGATTGACGAAATATCTTGGATCTGGATCGATGAATACACAACCGTTGATCGTGAATCCCGGGTATATATGATCCTGTTGTGAGTAAGCTGAAATCCTCCGTCATCACCTGAATTAAGTTTAGATATGACTCGCTCACCTGGTAATAGCTGATGGTTTATCAGTGAAGAATCGTTGGATGTTTGGTTAATGCCGGTGCCAAATTTTTCATCGCTTTCTTGGATTTTATCGTTGTCCATACATGTAATGCTATCTCAGGTTAGAGATATCGGGTTTTAACCTCCGCATGACTTTTTATTGCAAGTGATTTGTAATGTTTAGGCAATAGCGTAGGTTTTGGATGTATTTTGAGTTATGACTCATCAAGTTCCTGTACCCATTTAGTCACATGATTAGACGAATTGAATCCCTTTTTTGTAACTTGATTAAGTTGAATTAGCTTTGGATATTAGGAATGTTTGATCAGGACTAATCACTATCCGCTAATCTAATTTGTCATTCTTATGTGCGGCCACGAAGGCGCGCGCTTCTCCTAACATTAACTCTGCGATACCAATCCCCGTTGTTAGATCACCCCCGGCAGTTTTACCTGCGGCTCTTGCTCGTGTCTCCACATCAAGTGTGGCGGCAACACGATCAGGATGATTGGGTTCACCAGGGTGACCGAGTGATTGGGCGAAATCGTGTGGACCACCTGTCACACCAGTAAGGCCAGGGACGGCAAGGATATCGTTGAGGTTATCCCACGCCTTTTTGTCTTCTATTTGTGCAACTACAAGCATATTTTCATTTGACCATTTGGCGAATCCCAGCTTGCCTCCGTACTTCTCATCTAGAACGGTCTGATCATTGAATTCTGTACCTCTGCCCCCGCCCCACGATCGTTTGCCTTCCACTGGGAAGAGACATGCATCGGCCAGCGCCTGAGCCTCTTCACCCGAGTTAATGTGAGGGCCGGTAACTCCCTGAATTCCGCGGTCGAGATACAGATTGATCTGGTAAGCAGCATTGTCTGGAACTCGTGCAATAACTGACATACCGTAGCCGTTTGCTGTACGGCATATATCGTCGATCGCCTCTTCCGGGAAGCCACCATGTTCGCCATCTATCGATATAGCGTCGAAGCCGACATGCGCTGCCATTTCGATCATGTACAAAGCCGGATGTGCAAGTGCGAAAACTGTAGCTTTTCGGCCTTCTTTATTAGCTTCAATAATAGTGTTGTTGATCATGACGAAGGTCTCCTGTTGATGGAATTATTTTTTTCGGAATTCGAGTTACTTGGTTGTTTCTCAAATATGTCGTTGTGAAATTTCTAATTTTCTGTTGGCTAATGATGTGTACGCTCCAGCCGGTTTATACCGTCGAAGAACAAGCTGTGAAGTCATCAGATTCCTCTTATTCTGCCTCCAGCCGAGGTTACTTTTGTTAGAGGCGGATGCGCTGCGATTTCTTTTTCATTGAGTTCAAGTCCTAAGCCGGGGGCATCAGTGAGTTCAACGTAACCGTTTTGTTGGCGGATAAACCCGTTTAGAACGGTGAAATAGTGTTCAGTGTAAAACTCAGCATGATACTCCTGAATTTCGAAATTGATGATCGATGCATCAAGGTGCATTTCTGCCATTGCTCCGACAGGTGAGCACACGTTGTGCGGAGCCATTGTTATATGTTTTGCTTCTGCGATGATAGCGATTTTCTTTAACTCAGTAATGCCACCGGCATTTGCTATGTCTGGCTGAAGCACGTCGACGGCATGCCTGTCGACTAATTCTGCGAATGGAAATTTAGTGTAGAGACGTTCGCCGGTTGCTATCGGGATGTTGACCTTATTTCGAACTTCCAGTAGTTCGGAGACCCGTTCTTGAGATACTGGCTCTTCGTAAAAAAGTGGTCGGTATTCTTCCAGGCGTTTTCCTATTTGAATTGCATTCATTACGTTGAACTTGGCGTGTGCTTCAACCAGGATGTCAACAAATGGTCCGACAGATTCTCTAACAGCGGCGACGCGTTCTTCGGCTAACTGAGATTCTTGGAGTGATAATTTATAAAAGTTGTCTTGGCCGAACGGATCGAACTTAAGGGCAGTGTAGCCCTTGTCGATGACGATCTTTGCTTCTTCTGCGTTTTGTTCTGGTGTGCCGGGGTTGGTATACCAACCATTTGCGTAAACTCGAATTTTTTTTCTGTGGGCACCCCCTAGTAACTTCCATACTGGTTGGTCTAGAAGCTTACCTTTAAGATCCCACAACGCGATGTCAATCCCTGACAGGGCCGTTGATGCTATCCGTCCGCCTCGTGCCTGGAAATCTTGATAGAGATTTGTCCAATGGACTTCAGATTCCAGAGGATCTTTACCGGATAGATGCTTTTGTACCATCGCTTCGATCATGGCCATTACGAGATCATCGTCTTCCATGGGTGATGCATCGCCGATACCAGAAATATTCGGATTGTCAGTGTTTAATATGACCAAAAGCCAGTTACGCTGAGCATTGTGGTGATTCGCTGAGAAGCGTCTGAATTCAACGTTTGTTATCGCTGGCATATCTAATTGGATCTTTTCTAGCTTTTTCTAAATAGTGTATTGGGCGGGGAGTATACGCTGGTTTTGTCGGCATGTTGGTAACTGAAACATCCTATTTGATCGATACACGGGAAACAGGTGCAGATATGATGTTGGCGGTTTGGTTTTCGGTCGTATTAAACACTGACGAGGTGATTATTTTTGACTAACACGCTACGCCTGTGGGCACTTTCTGATACTCATGTTGGGACCGATATAAAATTCGGCAGACGTTCGCTTGAAGAGGTGATCCAGCATGCCGAAGCATGGCCAAATCGACCGGAGCAATCAGGTGGTTTCGATATTGCTTTGAACCTCGGTGATTTTTCGGGGTCTCAGTTACCTCCCGATGATGAAGAAGGTGAACTGGTTGTTTCTCAATATGCGTCTGCTAAGTATCACGGCAGAGAGCATTTCTACGATGTGATTGGCAACCATGATGCTTCTGGTGCCGAAGAGTCAACGCAGTGGTGGTTTAAGAAATGGATAGACCCTGTGGGCAGTAACACGGAATTTTCGCAAGTCGATAATTCCAAGAGACCATACCCGACAACAGGGACGTGGGAAAATTATTCATTTGAAGTTGGCAACATAGTTTTTTTGATGCTTGCTGACCGAAATGATGGTGGCCCACCTATTGGGAGGGGCGAGTTTGGTGGATATCCTGCAGGTGCTATTTCAGAGGAGACTTTTCAGTGGTGGGTTCAGAAGGTATCGGAGAACAAAGATAAGATTGTTGTCACTGCTCACCACCACATGGTCAAGGGAACCACAGTTGCATCGGGATTAAATGAAGGCTGTGATCAGGGTTATCACGGCCGTATGCCAGATGGAGGAGCTCCAGGTTCATCGTTCATATATTGGGTTGGTGGTCAAAAGGATTCTGGCCGGTTAGAGGATCACTTGGCCAAAAATGAACCGGCAATAGATTTGTGGCTTGGCGCACATACTCACACTCATCCAGATGACACAACAGGTGGCCGGACTCATATAGAGCGTAAATGGGGTGCGAATTTTGTGAATGTATCAGCGATAACTAAGTATCACGGCAAACGGAATTCAATCCCGATGAGCCGTTTTTTTACTTTCACTGAAGGTAGTGACGAAGTTCGGGTGCAGTGTTATCTGCATACTGATCAATTTGCAGAACAGGGGTGGTATGAACCATCAGAGCGTACACTCAAGCTTCGCCATCAATTTGAGATGTGAAGTTGGTTAAATTAGCTGAGCGTGTTTCATTGCTGCTTTTATAATTTTTCTGTCTTCGTTTGAAACCGAACGGTTGGGCAATCGTGGCGCTCCGCCGTCGTATCCAAGCAAATCTAGCGCAGCCTTAATTCCTGCTGCACCATGATCCAAAATCTGATGGTCTGCTTCGACGATTCGACTGTGAATTGCTTGAGCCGCTGCCAAATCGCCTTTCATCACGTTGGAAATAATCTCGTGACACTGGGCTGGAGCAACGTTACCGAACATCAGACATGCGCCATTTGCTCCAATGGCACTCATCGCTAGTAGAAGAAGTCCGTTGCCAAGCCAGAACGGTTTTTCGGTAGTCACGAAGTTACGAACACGAGCTTCGAATCGAACATTCCCCGAGGCGATGTATCCGAATACATTGTCCATATCAACAAGGTCACCGATGACTTCTGCTTTTTCTCCGATAGGTGCATCGCCGCCGGCGAACATGCCAGGAGCCATTTGGTGAATAATGACAACCGGTGCTGAGACACGCGGCACTACCTGCTCGAAGTATTTTGTAACGAATTTGGTTAGACGAGGGATTCGTATACGGATCATTTCCGCTCCAGCATCAACTAATGCTTCTGCGGTACGGATCGAATCCGAGACCGATGAACTGTCGACTCCTCCTATGATGAATTTGTTACCGTTTCGGGCGTTGTTCACTGTACGGACAATCTCAAATCGCTCGACCTCAGAGAGGAATTGCTCTTCGCCGTTTTCCGAGTTCAGCACAAAGCCCGAAAGTGGTGTTTTTACCCATTTATCGACATTGCGTTCGATAGCTGCATGATCGACCGAATCATCTGCTTTGAATGGTGTAGGGCTCGGAGCAACGATTATGGGGTTAGAAGTTGGTATAGGCATAAGAATTGGGTTTTTGGATAGTGGATCAAAACAAAAAATTCAGTGTCAGTATGATTTATCTAATTTTGGAGTTCAATGAGTTTTTAGGTTCGCCGTAAAAAATACAGCGCAGCGACGGTCGCGTTTGACTTGGAATTCCAACTTTAATGGACTAAAACCATTTATAAATTCTGACCAATTTCAACCTTTGATTTATTGGTCGATTACTGAGCCGTCAGCATGGAGTCTTGTAACAACTTCACGGGGCGTTTCAGGGCACATTTCTATGGCGTTTGGTTTTAATTCGAGTCCAATTCCTGGAGCGTCAGATATTGTCAGGTAACCATTTCCATCATGCTGTGCCATTCCTGTAACCATGTTATTTTTTGGCGCGGCATCTTCACCGATCGGGTATTCCTGAAGTGCGAAGTTGGGAGCTGTAGCAGCGATCTGTAAGCACGCTGCTGTCGAGACTGGAGAAAGAGGATTATGTGGAACAACGCCGACATGACGGGCTTCAGCCAGGGCAGATATTTTCCTTGCTCCAGAGATTCCACCGACCAGACACACATCGGGTCGCACGTATTGTACGGCGTTACGGGACAGTGCCATCTCGAATTCCCATATCGATGAGAATCTCTCACCGGTAGCGATAGGGATGTTAATTTTATCGGCTACATATGCCATCTCGTCGAAATTATCCGGCGTCACCGGGTCTTCAAAGAAGTAGGGATGGAATTCCTCTATACCAAGCCCTAGTTGCACTGCTTCAGTAGGGGTCATACGTCGGTGGATTTCTATACACAGATCCACACCAGTGCCGACTGCGTCCCGATAGCCCCTCACGGTCTCTATTGCGTCGCCGATCTTGTCTGCATGGGTTTTAAAGTAAGGTACATCTCGTTTTTCATCTAAAAATGGTGTGAGGTGACCGACTGCTGTGAATCCCTGTTCTTTTGCGTTGACGATGCCTTTGGTCAGAACCTGGGTCGTGTCACCAAATACATGGTAGTAGACACGTGCTTTGTCTCGAACTTTGCCACCCAAAAGTTGATGGACTGGGGTGTCGAAATACTTGCCCATGATGTCCCAAAGCGCAATATCGATGGCGCTCAGGGCACCCATTATTGCCGCACCTCTGAAGTGTGAGAAGCGGTACATGTATTGCCAATGATGTTCTATGCGTAGTGGATCCTCTCCGACTAGATAGCGCCCGTACTTCTCGATAGCTGACTTTGATGCTTCTAGATAGCCCCACGCTCCCGATTCACCTAATCCGCTGATGCCTGCATCGGTCTCGATCTTGACCAACAGATAACGATCCAACATCAACGGTGTAACTTTTGTAATTTTCATAATGTGAAACCAGCTTAATATTCATGTCTATTTTTGGGGTTGTGACTGCTAGATAGTAGCTGCTTTAAAGGAGCAGATCGATAGTAACCTCCTAAAATCGTTTTCGCTACGGAGATTAATCAGGATAAAGATGTCGCGTCGTTTGGTGGAAGATGTTTACTAAGCTCGTCTAAGTTCTTTGGAAAGAATTAAAGCTATGCCGGCTACTGGAGTTCCAAATGCGGCGCTGATTACCAATGCTTCTTCATTGCCGAGCCATTCAGCTACGGCACCTCCGAACAGCCAGCCTAATGGGAATGTGTTGATTGCGATCACATACAGACTCATCACGCGACCTCGCATTTTTTCAATTGAAGCTTGCTGGAACATCGTCAGTACTGCGGTTACCCACGGCATGGAGATTAAACCCATGAAAAATAAGGCTCCCAAGCTCAGGGGGATTGAGCGTGAGAAACCGAATACAATCATTCCGATGTCCCAAACAACGCCCATCGATAACATTACGTACGCGTGTCGACGATGGATTCCGTATACAGATATAAACACTGCACCAATTAGCATTCCGGCTCCAAATACCCCGCCCATCAATCCGAATCCAGTTGGCCCGATTTTTAGGATGTCTACGGCGTAAGTAGGCATCACAGCGAAAATGGCACTTCCAAATAAATTTTGAGCAATTACTAGTAGTGTTAGCCATAGAAGTGGTGGAGTATTTCGAGCGTATTGAAGACCTTCAACCATTTGGGTGAAAAGTGCAAATTTGGTCGGTTTGCTCGAGTTTTCAATCCGATTTGGCTCTTTTACTCGCGTCAGCAAAAGCAGTCCGAAAAAATTCCCTACAACGATGAGCCAAAACACAGTATCTGCCCCTGATACTGCGATGATGAAACCCACGATCATCGGACCAAGCATTTCTCCCGTTGTATAGGCGACAGATAAGATTCCATTGGCATTAGACAATTTATCTGAGTGGACGATGTCAGCTACCAGTGCAAAGAATGCTGGTCCGTAAAGTGCTCCGCCGATGGCTCCTATTAGTGAAACTGCGATCATATGCCATGCTACTAGGAGCTCGTTAGTGATCAGAATGGCGGTAGTACCTGAGGCTAGTGCGAACAAACAGAGTGAACCGACCATCAGATTTTTACGGCCGAAACGATCTGAAATCACACCACCTACCAGAGCGAAAAATAAAAATGGAATTGCGCGAGCTCCCGCCACAACTCCAACCCATAGTTGCGATTGAGTCATCTCAAAAATCACCCAGGAATTAGCTGAACCTCGCATGAAAATCGCTAAGTCGAACAGGCCCTGACTAATTACGAGCGTACGGAATTGAGCGTCGGAAAGAAGTTCCGTTGTTTTTGGATTAAATTTCAACAATTATGAAAGGGCGAAGACGAGGCGCTCAAGGACAATTGCAACTCCGTTATCGTCGTTTGAGGCTGTACGGTATTTAGCGATGCTTTTTATTTCGGGGATTGCGTTTTCAACGGCGACAGACCAACCAGAGTCTTGGATAAGGTCTATATCAACGAAATCATCGCCGAAGGAAAGTACATCTGCAAGAGAGATTCTTGCACTTTTAAGTAAACAGGCGGCCGCCTTGGATTTAGTCGCTTCTATAGGTACCACGTTTAAAAATAATTCGCTTGCTGCGCGGAAAACAATTGTTCTATTAGATAGTTCTTGATCTAACTTGATTGCCAATGGTTCTAAGTTTCGATTTATGCCGTTGATTGAGATTTTCGCGGGACCTATTTTCATTGCTTTTTCAAAAGAGATGACCGTTGGAGAGGTCGTTTGGTCGAAAGCCCATAATTCTTCGATCATATCCTCGTTATTCACAGCGAATTGAGTTCCATCAACCTCTAGTGTTCTGTGCGCCCACGGAGCGTATTTTTCCGCAAGATCCCAGCATTTTCGGGCGTCATCCAGATCTATATTTATTTTTAGGTTTCCATTAAGACCTGCTCTTCCGCATGCAACCGTTCCGTTCATTTGTACAAGCGAAGATATTCGAAGAATGTCATTCCCAACTAGTGCTGGCAACACACGTTCAGGCCTTGAAGTCGCGATGATAATCGGGATGCCTAATTCGTATATGGCATGCAGTGCAACATGAGTACGATTGTCCAGTTGGCCGCTTGAGTTTAATGTTGTTTCGTCTAAATCAAGAGCAATCGCATTGGGAGTTTGAGTTGAAAAATCAGGAAGATTCAACAAGGACCTTCCTTTTCTATGGAACTTTGGTTACTCACTTCGAAATAAAGCGGGCCATTTAATCACCGCAATCAATGTAGCTGATAGTCCAATTCCACCAAGTACACCGATCATTGTTGCAGGTCCAGCTTCTTGCGATATCCAACCTCCGAATAACAAGCCTAGGGATAATCCGTATATACCGAGAGATCTAATTCCCATTACACGACCGCGGGTCTTTGCTGGTGCTGTTCGAAGTAGTGCGACCACCATTGCGACAAAGGTGATTCCTCCGCTAAATCCCCAAAGAAGCAAAAGCACTGTAAACAACCAGAGGGGCGGTGTGAGAGCTAACAACAGCATTAAGGCGTGCCAGGTGATTGAGCCGAGAATCATGATTCGACCGGGGTTGATTACGCTTTGTTTGATGCCAAGTAATGCGGCTCCTGACAACGCACCAGCAGAAGCAATGGCGGCTAGCAGGCCAATTCCGGTTCCGTTTTGGTTATACAGATCGCTACCAATAACTGCCATTAAGCCATTTACAAGTGGGAAAGCTGTGAACTCGATCAGGAATGAGAAGAAGATTAGTCCTGGCAGGAGAGGGCTCTCCTTTATGTAATGTAATCCTTCTTTAAATCCGCGCCATATGCTGGCAGTCTCGCTATCGGTTTTCACAGGTCTTGAATCGATTTTTATAGCAGTAATTGTTGCCATTAGATAAAGCACGGTTATTGTGATGTAAGCCCAGTCGAGTCCAAGTAGTTCGAGTAGGGTGCCGCCTACGATAGATCCAACTACTCTTGCACCATCTAATGTTGATCTTGAGAGTCCTATAGCTCCATGCAAGGCATGGGAAGGCACCGCGTCGGCGGTCAATGTCTGGATTAATATGAGATCGAGCATCCGCACCATGCTGCCGGCAGTGACGATTGCATATGCGTGCCACAATTCGAGTTTATCCGTAATTATTAGCGTCGTTAGGGTTATGGCTAGTGCGACACCAAAGACTCTCACTCCCACTTGTAGTAACTTGCGGTTGAACCGATCCACCATCAACCCATAAAGAGGACCGAAGAGAGTGCCGGCGAATTTTACAGCGCCTATCAGTCCGACTAATAGTGGGGAGTTAGTGTCTCGCAAAACAAATATTGCGAGCACTATTATTTCCATTTCCATAGCCCATAAGCTGAGCGCTTCTGTTGGCCAAACGAATTTGTAGTCACCATACCTCAGAACTTTAAACGGGTTGAGGCTGGACTTCCCGACATTGGCAAGGTCGTTAGACGGTGTGCTGTAATCATGGCGGCTGGTATTTGGTCTGGAATCGGACATAGTGTTGATTTTGTCACGACAGCGTTTTGCTTACCGTTACCGAATTATCGAGCGTTCCTGAGTTCCGGAGTCATGATTATTGCTGATCCTGCCACAATAAGCCCGCCTACCACTCCAATAAACATGGTTGTCTGGATACCCCATGCTTCAATTCCAATTCCACCCACAACCCATCCGAGTTGGTGGGTAAGCACGACCATGAAATAAAGACTCATCACACGCCCGCGCATTTTTTCTGATGACGCAGTTTGAAGCAAAACAGGTACGGAGATCATCCATGCTGAAAACGCCAAACCTAGCAAAACCATGGCCAATCCCGAAATGAGGATGTTTGGGGCTATTGCGAATAACGAGACCGCGCTGTTGAACATTAGTAATGCAAATATCAGGAGAAAGCCCTTTCGGATATGTTTGCTCAGGATAAACAGTGCCAATGATCCGATTAGTGCGCCTACACCGTTTAACCCGAGTATTACCCCGTATCCAACCTCACCCAATCCTAAGACTTCCTGCACTTTAACCGGTATCGCAGGTTGGTACATTCCCATGAATAACGCTCCTGAGCCAACGATGAGCAATGCTCTAATGATCGGGGTTTGAGAGGCATATTTGATGCCCTCTTTTATATCCGCGAGGATGTTCCTGCCACTTGCGATTGGCATGTGTCGTGTTTTTACAGCGAAAATCATTATCGCTGACAGCATGTACAACGCAGCAAGAACAAAAAAAGCGATGTCGTACCCAAGCAGTAATAAAGCTCCGCCAACACTTGGTCCTGCGATCGTCGCGGTCATAGATATACCCGTATTGAGGCTCGATGCGGAAATTAGGCGTTCACGCCCAACGACGTCTAAAGCGAACGCCTGACTTGTTGGGTTGTGTAAGGCGAACATGGCGCCTGTCATGAGCGAAATTGGGATTAAATGCCACCATTGGAACAGGTTTGTTGTTAGAAGCAGCGCGGTAAGCAATGCCATCGATGCAATAACCAATTTCGTTCGCCACAGCAGTTGCCATCTTTCGGTTCTATCTGCTAGGGCACCACCTATCAACGATATGGATATAATCGCAATGCCCGGCATAGCGTTGATTAGGCCCATTAAGGTTGCTGAGTCAGTCTTATCCAAGACGATCCATGCTTGGGCCATGTTCCTCACCTGGTATCCCGCAAATGTGGCAAGGTTCGAGAGAACCAGTAGTCGATAGTCGCGTATCGACAGGATGCTGAATGGGCCATGTCCATCGGGCAGGTTTTTTGGGCCTGCAGTTACGCTCGATGTTTTTGATTCACTAGCAGTATTCGCTACTTGCGATTTTTTTTGCATTGAAAACTTGTTGGATTTGGTATCCGTATGAAGCGCAGTTGCTCTTCATCGTTGGTCATGA
The DNA here is from genome assembly GCA_008373165.1 of SAR202 cluster bacterium. Taxonomy (GTDB): domain Bacteria; phylum Chloroflexota; class Dehalococcoidia; order Lucifugimonadales; family Lucifugimonadaceae; genus Lucifugimonas. The sequence continues at coordinate 57,984 of RQOU01000073.1, forward strand.
ATGAAAATAAAGGTGCGACAGTAATCTTGGTTGGCTATTTTCTTACGATAAATGGTTCGAGTAGAGATTCATTTATCTCTACTCCAATGCCAGGCCTGTCAGGCAACACGAATCCTCCGTCCGCGTATTTCCACCCAGTGTCTGAAGCCTTATCTAGCCTGTCTGACAGACCTCCCTGGAATTCTTGCAAATAGTCTTTTGATGCGACTGCTGCACATTGCAGTGTCGCTGCCTGAAATACCGACACACCGCTCCCCATGTGTGGCGTAGTAGGTATGCCATATTGAGAGGCAATTTGCATTTGAATCATGTAATCACTGAATCCCGTTCGCCCTATATCAGGCTGATAAACGTCTAATGCACGTGGTTCTTGCACCCATGACTCCATTTGATAACGAGTTCTGAAGTGCTCGCCAAGTGCTATTGGAGCGCCGGGCTTATTCACGAGGATTTGATGACCGGTCAGATCTTCAGGTTGTAATGGGCACTCAAAAAAGCGTACATTTCTTTGCCCGTATTCTCTTTTACCCAATTCTGCTGATTCGGGTGAGCACATCCATAATGTGTCTACCATCCATTGTTCCAGATCAGGAGATCCCTCGATAAGGCCATCTAGTTCATCTATACCTTTACTCACGTCGCCTGTCAGGAAAATTTTTGCACCCTTCAGCCCAGTGTCTATCCATGAGTTAACGTGATTCGATCGTTCTTGCAGGGTGGAACGGCGTATCCCCGATAGATAAACGTCGAATCTAGTCCTTGGGTTAGGCGCTAGTAGCGCCGCTACTGGAGACTGCTCACGCTTCCCAATAGCGTCCCAGACGGCGATATCGATCGCTGCGAGGGCATCCAGCCAGTAACCCGATGAGTAACCTCGCCCACGTTGTGTGTCATACTGGAAATTCCATAAGGCTGCAGGCGATTCGAATTCTTGGCCATTAATCATTTGTGCCAGCAGGTCATTAATGATTATGCATACGATCTCTGGGCCTATTCCAGAGTTTGCTTCGCCCCAGCCTATGGTTCCATCGGATAACGTGACCTTGACCAGTGGGGTCTCAATGTAGCGAGCATAGACGGTTTGCCATCCTTGTTTGAATTCAAAGCGATCAGTTTGTCTATCTCCCTCGTTCGCACGGTATGACTCCCAGTAAGAAGCGGTGTTCTTAAAGGCAAGATGAATAGATTCGATTGATTGAATTGAGAAACTTGTATTGACGGGCATCTTGTTCCGATTTGAATATTTGGTTATGCAATATTCAACAGGAAATCTACTCGAACTTCATCTATTTTCCGTACAGTTTTGTGGTGATAATCCAGCTACCGGGAACCGTGTTCAAAACAGGTTAGTGAACGTTGACTTTTTATGAGTCGCGTGTATATTTCGTTGATGATCACGTAGCAGTGCTGCAGAGATTGTTTCTGCTCGTCAGGCTACACGACAAGGCAAATACGAAAATATGGCAGGTAGATTGCAGTTGGAAAGCTTGTCTTTCATGCTCAAATCTACTGAGGTTAAATCGCTAATCCGGCGAGAACAGTTTCACCAGAAAGCGATTTGACCGACGAAGCCTACATATCAAGCCTTGCGGGAGGAAAATATAATGGATCTTAGTTTGAACAAGCGATGGGCTCCGGTGCTATTGGCACTGGCTGGCTTGCTTGTCGTTGCTGGAATCGCCTGTGGTAGCGATGATAGCGCCGATGACACAGCTGCAGCCCCAGCCGCTCCAGCTGCTCCAGCTGCTCCACAAGCGGCGGCAAAAGCAGCAGACCCTGAGGCAGCTAAAGCAGCAGCCCCAGCAGCGAAAGCTGAAGCAGCAGCAGCCGGTGGTAAGAGTGAGGCAGCAGCAGCTGCTAAGCCTGCCGCAACGGTAGCCAAAGCCGCCTCAGCAAAAGCAACAACGGCTCCGACCGCTAGTGGTGGCCCTGAGGGCGAAATCGTCCGAGCTTTCACGACGGTTGAGTCTGTTTATGGAATTGGTTATGTTGGTCCGTATCGCGGATCAGCTACTAACCAGATTGGTGGTATCGAAGAGGCTCTCTTCAATTTCGAAGATGGTTCCCCGATGAATCCCTTCCTGGTTGACACATGGGACATTGACGCAGCGGGCACACGTGCTCGCATGACGCTCAAGTCAGGCTTGAAGTGGCAGAGTCCCATTGGTTACGAAGACGAGGACTTCGGTGAGCTGAATGCCGCAGAACTTGTTGAGTGGTTCAACCGCTCTAACGCAACGACAAACCCCGAATCCACTTACGGTGACGGTGGTGACTTTGCTGCGATCTTCCTCGAGGCAAAGGCGATTGATGATCTAACGATCGAAATCGGCCTTGTCGCTCCGGTTTACTACTGTCTCCCCGTATCTCAGTTCGGTTGTCTTTCAGCCGCACGTGGAGTACACAAGGTAACGTCAGCCGATACCCATGGTATTGACTGGGCCCGATCACACCACATTGGTACCGGCCCTTACGTGCAGGGTGATGACTGTAAGCCTGGTGACCGCTGCTCAATGCATGCCGTTGACAGCCACTGGCGAACTACTGGTAACGTTGCAAAAATCACAGGAATTCAGGTTCCTGAGGCAACAACCCAGATCGCAATGCTCAAGAATGGCTCTATTGACATGGTCACGCTTGACTACAAGCTCCTTCCAGAGGTTGTAGCCGATGGCTTCAGGTTCCTAGAGACCATGCCTGGTGGATATGTTGGTCAGTCAATCCTGTTCCCGGGTCTTCTCTGGGAGCACTCTCACGCTCGAACGGCAGAGCCGCTTGCTCCGTGGGATGCCCCTCCGTACGCGGAAGACTACCCGTGGATTGGTAACCCTTGGGGTGACCAGGGCAACACCTGTGAAGATGGTGATGCCCCAGGCCACGATCTTTGTGGTAACGCTCCTTACACGGATGACAACAACCCAGATGGTATGGACGACATGGAGCAGGCTCGACTAGTTCGACTTGCCCTTTCGACCGCTATCGACCGTGGTGCCATCCTTAGTTCTTTGTTGAACGACCTTGGCACGCCGATCTACTCCGAGTACATGGGTCCTGAGTACCCTGGCTGGGATGCAGCTCGCCAGACCGGTTGTTTCGACTGGCTCGGTAATGACACTACCTGTTCTGGAACACAAGAGTCTGTTCCGTGGGAGATCGCTGATGGTGACCTCGACGTTGCCGGAGCCCTCCTTACGACAGCTGGCTACCCACTGGTAGACGGCAAACGCCAAGGATTTGGCGAGCTCGTACTGCAGGCTTACGCAGCAGAAGCAGGACCTGTTGGTCTTGAAGTTGCTGACACCATCATGTCTGACTGGACACGTCTCGGTATCGAGATTTCGGGTCTAGTTGAAGACTACGGTGGAGTTATCAGCCCACGCATGCGACAGCGAATTCAGTACCTGCCTGTTTTGAAGAACGGTGACGTTCACTCCAACGTATACCCGATAGACTGGCCGCTGCCGACGGTAGACACATCGTCGTCACGACCTGGCTGGGGTGTTGGTTTCGAATCTCAGGCCGGTGCGAAATGGCTGTTTGAGATTCTTGGTGAGAAGGACGCTAGCGTCCGAGCCGAGAAGCACTTGAACTGGGTCGACTACAGCATGTTCTGGCTGCAATACGCCGGTGTGTTCCAGGTTCCGAAAGGAATCGTAGTCAATGACCGAATCAAGTCATGGGATGGATACCAGCAGCACTACTCAAACGTGTCTGGTAACCCAGAATTCATCGTACTGAATGACTAAGAGTTCATACTCGTGATAATCAGTTAGTTAGCTAACTGAGACGGGGGTCGGAGTTTCCGGCCCCCGTCTTTTTTAATCTCTGCATCAGGGGGTGCCCGCGTTTACCTACGCATCAAAAAAATGTTAATAAGGTTATGTAGTCGGTTAGTGATCGTTGACAAAGTATTT
>RQOU01000074.1 GCA_008373165.1 SAR202 cluster bacterium
GGTTCCCAGATGAACTTGACTTCATACCGCCGAATGGCACCTGAGGTTCAACTCCCGCGGTTTCACCGTTGATCTTGACAATGCCAGCTTCAATGCGGTCAGCAAAGTCCAGAACTGAGTTCAGGTTGCGTGTAAAGATTCCTGCGCTCAGCCCGTATTCGACTGAATTAGCGATCTCCAGTGCGTCCTCTGCATCGGAAGAAGGAATTATTGATAGAACCGGTCCGAAGATCTCCTCGCAGGCTATAAATGAGTCCGCAGCGACTTTTGTCATTACTGTAGGTTCTACGAACGTACCATTGTCGAATGGAGATCCTGTTGGAACCCCACCTCCTGTCAAAACGTTCCCGCCGTCTTTAACACCGCGCTCCACCATCGCTTTTATGTTGTCTTTTGAGGCTTTATCGATAACCGGGACGACTATTGAGTCTGGGTCTGATCCCGGTCCAATTTTTAGCGCTTTGGTTTTTTCCACAACGAGGCTTGTGAATTCTTCCATCACGTTTCCAACTACGATAGCCCGAGAAGTTGCCGTACATTTTTGGCCTGAGTATTTCATCGCTCCGGAAACAGTAATCTCAGCAGCCTGTTCTAAGTCTGCATCTGGGAGGACGATTATGGGGTTTTTCCCGCCCATTTCGAGTTGATACCGGTTTCCACGCTTGGCGCATTCAGCTGCTATCTGCATGCCAATTTTGGTTGAGCCCGTAAATGAAACGGCACTAACATTTCGATTGGTAATCAATTCGTCACCTATCGCTCCACCTGACCCAGTGATCAGGTTGAATACTCCAGAAGGTAGGTCGACGGACTCCCACATACGTGCGATCAAGGTTGCCACGTGTGGGGTTGCTGAGGCGGGCTTTAGGACTATCGTGTTCCCATAAACGAGTGCTGGTGCCATTTTCCAAATAGGTATGGCAAGGGGAAAGTTCCATGGCGTTATAAGACTTATGACGCCCAAGGGCATGCGATCAGTGTAAAGAAGAATATTTGGGTTTACTGATGGGACCACAGTGCCCACTGGATTTGAGCCTTCGACTCCGTAATATTGGAGCAATGCAACAGCCCGACCAACTTCACCGCGCGATTCAAGGATCGCTTTACCGGATTCTCTGGTTATTGCCTGAGCGTATTCCTCGAGATTTGCCTCAAGGTATGTAGCCGCTTTTAGTAAATATCCACCACGCGCAAGTGAGGAGGTCTGTCGCCAGCTCTCTTTGACGTTGGAGGCTGCTGAAATAGCCGAGTGCGCATCGATCGGTTCGGACGCTTGGAACTCGCCAATCACATCCAAGTGGTCTGCTGGATTTTTGCTGATTGTAAATTTGCTGGATGCTGAATCAACCCAAGCACCGTCAATATAGTTTTGATACCGCTCGGCCATAATGTTTCCTCCGGGATTTCTATAGGTTGAACACTTCCGAATCCTCGACTCGGCCTCGGCGAGTGATGTGATCAGCCAGAGATTGCCCAATGCTGGCATTAGAGATCATCAGTGTCAACGATCAGTTTACGATTGTCAGGAAAACCTTCTTGTAATTCTGTTTAATATTTATCGTACTTGTGACTGAATTTTTTTCATGATTTGCATCAGCGGTATGCCTGTACTTGTTCTATAAATGCTTCGCCATATTTTTTAATCCACAATGGCCATGCAACTCCTACGCATCTCACGCCCATGGATAGGAATGATTCCACGTTATCGTCATTAACCAGTGTCCCTGCTATACCTCCTCCATTGATAATCAGGTCAATCGCTCGCTTAATAGCGTCTTGGACCTCTGGGTGGTCCGGGTTGCCTACGTGGCCCATGGACGCGGCCATGTCTGACGGTGCTACATAAAAGATATCGATCCCTTCGACTTTAGTGAGTTCAGGGAGATTTTCTATTGCTTCAAAATCTTCAATGAGTGGGATGCACTGGGCTTGCTCATTGGCATGTAGAAAATAGTCATCCACTCCATAAGCACGCCGGCTTCCCGCAACTCCACGAATACCGCTAGGAGGATATTTGCATGCACTGGCAGCTAGCTTGGCATCTTCCAAAGTGATTACGTGGGGGACCATCACAGTACTGGCTCCCTGGTCGAGAGCTCTCAATATTTGTGCTTCATCCAGTTTATTTACTCGAACTAAGCTAGACATCCCCCACAATTCACATGCGCGAGTTATGTCGGCCAACTCAGACCATGAAACACTGCCATGCTCGAAATCGATAAAAGCAGCATCGAATCCAACGTGCCCGAGAAAGTCGCATATTTCTGCGTTGTTCAGGCCATTCGCAATGACACCTATACCGCCTTTCTCGATCTTATTTTTGAGCTGGTTGGGGTTATATTCTCGTTCGCGCGCCATATGAGTTTCCTTGTGAAGGTTGTAGCACTTATATAAATGCCTGTGTTGATATCGTATTGTTTAGATGAAACGTACACTGGTTTGTTACAAATTGCTTGTGATTTTTATGCGATATTTTGGCAAGGAGACGTATTGAGATTGTTCGGGTAAAAAATGTCGAGATTCTCTAGAGCGAAAAAAGTTCATGGTCAGACGGTAGAAGGCAGGCGTGCTGTTCTTGAATCGCTGCGCGTAAAACGTGATATCGAACGTTTGATCATGCTTGAAGATTCTGAATTGGGGCCACAGCTTCGTGAGATAGTTTTTTTAGCCACTGAAGCGGGCATTCGTATAGATGCTGTTTCCAGACGGGAACTCGAATCTCAATCCCAGACGAAAAAACATCAGGGTGTTATAGCAGTCGTACCAGATCCCAGATATCACCAACCTGATGATTTATTATCTGCGGCTGGGCTCAAAGGTGAACATCCCTTGTTGGTGATGCTCGACGGGATTCAGGATCCCCATAATTTGGGAGCGATCGCTCGTACTGCTGAAGCTGCTGGTGTACATGGTTTGATAATTGCTGAGCGAAGGGCGGTTGGTGTTACGCCTGGTGCTATGCGAGCTTCGGCAGGTGCATTGGAACACATCAAGGTCTCCAGAGTGGGTAACCTCAATCGGACGGTTGAGAAGCTTAAAGAAAATGGCTTAACTATTGTCGGTCTCGATGCCGCAGGCGATTCGGAGTATACCCAGATTGATTTTACAGGTCCCGTTTTGGTCGTTGTAGGATCTGAAGGTAAAGGCCTGTCGCGACTGATGCGTGATAATTGCGATCAGGTCGCGTCAATTCCTATGGCTGGGCAAATTTCATCGTTGAACGTTTCGGTAAGCGCCGCGATTGTTCTCTATGAAGCATTCAACCAGCGCTCTAAAGCTGGTTAGACAACTCGTTTATCGTGAAAAAACTCAGACTATCCTGTTTTGAAGTCAGGGATCACGTTTATCAACGGTTCACCTCTGGATAGCCGATCGATATTTGATGCTACGGTTTCTGCTCGGCGATTGAGCGTGCCAATTGTTGCCCCCGAGTGGTGGGGTGTCATGATTATGTTTTCTAGCTCCCAGAAGGGATACTTCGAAGGTCGTGGCGAATCGTCGCTATTGATCGGGTATTCATACCACGTGTCTATTGCGGCGCCGGCAATAGAATTACTTGCAAGGGCATCGAAGAGTGCTTTTTCATTCACGATGTGGCCTCGTGCGGGATTTATTAGATAGGCGTTTGGGCGCATCAAACCTAATTCTCGTTCACCTATCAGGCTTTGTGTTGAGTCAATTAACGGTGTGGAAATCAGTACGAAGTCTGATTCGCGCAGCACCCAATCCATAGCTTCTATTCCAGAACCATACTCGACGTCATCTGCTTGCGCCTCATTTAACGTTTCTGCTCTTCGTCCTGCCGCAATCACTCTCATTTCGTACGCGTTCGCAAGACGTGCCGTGCGTTTGCCAATCGCTCCGTAACCTATGATCCCGAAAGTGCGTCCGTACAATTCTCGATATGCACCGTGGCGTCCAGGCCATTGTGACCAATCTCCATTGCGAAAAGACCTGTCACTTAGAAATAGTTCGTGATCTAACGCTAATGCTACTGCCATAACCCATTCAGCGATCGGTGCTTCATGATGGTATGCGTTGGCTACTATCACGTTTTTTGGTACGGCGTCTGGATCTATTCGATCATAGCCGGCTGCTGGAATTAAAATCGCTTTTAACGATTTTGCAGCTTTGCCCATAGCGACGTTGAAATCGGTCCCGATATAGATATCTGCATCAGCTAAAACCGATGGTTCGGGTTTATTGTTGACATATTCAGTGACGATCCAGTCGACGTCAACGGTCACGGGCCATCGGTCATTTATTTGCTCTCCTGGTGGTACTGGTGAAATCACCACCTTAAGTGGTCGTTTCACATCACTTGAATTATTTGGCATAGTCCGTTCCGATCCAATAGCAATAAACGAAGCTAGGTTTGATTTTTATAATCAGACTAAGATCGGAGAGATTATCACGATAGTGGAGAAAACATTACTACTGTCAGGCATCCCCCGGTCTATAATTTATCTTCGTTTCCACATTCCTATTTTGACTATTTAGAACAGTCGCGCCCATTGACAATTGAAATAACTGATCCTAACCGTAACGTGACTGGTAACTACCATTGGAAAGTGTTTTGGACCGTAGCAATAGCTTTGTTTGCGATGGTCATGGATTTTTCAATTGTTTTCCTTGCACTCTCGTCTATTGCTGATGAATTTGATGTCACTTTACGGGCGGTTACATGGGTTGCAATTGCCAGCTCTTTGACTATGAGTGCATTCATGCTTCCACTGGGACGTGTGTCGGATATCACCGGCCGTAAGCGCTTTCACATCGTGGGCATGATGCTTTTCGTAGTTGGGGCACTACTCGCATATTCCGCATCAAATCTTCAAATGCTTATCTTGGCTCGTGTGGTGATGTCGCTTGGAAGTGCAATGGGTCAGGCTGTGGTGTTCGCAATAATTGTCGGTGTTTTTCCGGGTAGCGAGCGTGGGAAAGCTCTTGGGATGATCACCACAACTGTCGCTATTGGCGCTGCTGCAGGTCCTATCGTGGCAGGCCCTGTTATCCAGGAATGGGGATGGCGATCAATATTTCTGGTAACAGCGTTGCCCACTATTGCGGGAATTGTTGCTGCGTTTGTTGTACTAGAGGACTCAAAAATCGGATCTGAAACCCGATCACTTGATGCGCGATTTGACTGGCTCGGGAGCATACTTTCAGCAGCAGCTTTATCCTTGTTGATTTTGACCATTTCGAATCCATTCGCGTTCGAATGGATTTCGCTACAAACAATCGCAGGATTTTTGGTAAGCCTGGTGTTGCTAGTGGCGCTAGTGCGATGGGAGTTGCGGACACCTGAACCCATGCTGAACCTGCGGTTTTTCAAAAATTCGACTTTTTCGTGGTCGACATCCACTAGGTTCCTAGGCTTTATCGGTGGTTCTGCAACCTTTTTTCTTATGCCCATATTTGTTCAAAGTTTTATGGGTTATGGCCAGAGATCTGCTGGGATGATTATGTTCGTAGGTGCATTAGGCATGGGGTTGGCATCACAGTTTTCTGGCCGATTGTCAGATAAATATGGATTCCGTAAATTCACGTTTATTGGTCTTGGGTTTTTGGTTATGACTAACGTATGGTTCTCATTTTTCGTTAAGGATTCGTCGCTAGTGATTGTGATGTCTGTTTTATTTCTTAATGGCCTTGGGATGGGACTTTGGATGGCCCCTAATATGAGTGCTACGCTTTCTACAGTGAGCCGTGTTGATTATGGTTCGATGAGTGCATTTCTCAACCTGGTACGGAATGTTGGCAGCGTGATTGGTCAGGCGTTGACAGCAGCCATAATCGCGGGAATCATGCTTAGTCGTGGTGCAGAGGTTCAGTTAGATCAGTTGTCTGAGTCGGATAATCCTGCTGTTACTGATGCCTTTCTCGCAGGTTGGAGTTTAACTTTCAGAGTTCTAGCTATAGTCACATTTATAGCGCTTTTGTGTGCTATTCAGACTAGAGTGTTTGTTAGTGACCGTGATGACAGTAATTAGTTCTAATAATCTTCTACCTGTAAATATGACCTAGCGGTCAATAGGAGGCAAAATGGGTCAACTAGATGGAAAAGTAGCAATTGTCACTGGGGGTGGATCGGGGATTGGTAAGGGAATTGCAAAAGCCTTCGTTGATGAGGGCTGTTCTGTAGTGATTGCGGCTCGTGATAGTCAAAGGCTCGATGATGCGGTGGATGACCTTAAGAGTTCGCCAGGAACCATTACTTCTATCCCGACCGATGTTACTGATGAAGAGCAAATGGTTAGCCTTTTTTCTAAGACTATGAACCAGTTTGGTAGGTTGGATATTCTTGTGAACAATTCTGGGGCATTCGATGGAGGCCCGGTAGAAGACCTGACTATGGAACAATGGCAAAGGGTGATGCAGGTTAATGTGACGGGCCCTTTCCTCGGGGCGCGAGAAGCCTTCAAGATTATGAAAAAACAAGGAGGTGGCAGGATTATAAATATCGGAAGTATTGCCGCACAAAAACCTCGTCATAGCTCATCTCCCTACACGACGAGTAAACATGCAGTCTGGGGACTGACCCAGTCATTGGCACTAGAAGGCCGTGATCACGGTATTGCGGTGAGTGCGCTCCATCCCGGAAATGTGATGGTTGAACGGCGAGGAGATGGTAAATCGGCGACAGGTCGCGATGAGGGTCCGGAACCGCTTATTTCAACAGAGGATATGGGGCGCACGGCTCTTTTGATGGCTACTCTCCCTGCGGATGCGAACATGCTTGAAGCCATAGTATTGCCGGTTAATCAACAATACTTGGGACGCGGTTAATCGACAATTTGATAGTGCCAAAAGGATTCGAGATTCTAGGTATCGAGGGGTCAGATTTTCCTTCGTTGTTGTTAAGTTCCCGGGATAAGAACATTTTCACGGAGATCCATGATGCGTAATTTTCTGGCATTGGTGTTTTCAGCTGGATTAGTAGTTTTACTTTTCCTGGTCGTAACGGCTAATCACGCTCTGAATACGATTTCAGAACCAGATGTAATTATCTCCGTCTTGAATGATGCAGAGGCATATGATTACTTGTACGACGAGATTATTGGCAATTTGGTGTATGACGTTGTCGAAAAAGGAGTTGAGGTCAATTCGGGGATAGGTGAGTCATCAAGTCCTACGATTCTTGAGTTTGATGATCCTGTGACTGCCGCTGCTGCCATAACGTCATTTGTAGAAAAGTTGGTGCCGCGTGAATATCTCAGGGAGAAAATCGAGGAAGGCCTACATGGAGTTGTGCCATACGCCGCTGGCCAAACTGATGAATTCAAGATCGACTTAGAAGTTCAAGATCGCGTGCGTGAACTCCCTGATTCGGTACGGACCCTAGTTACAGAACTCCGACTGGTTCAGCAACTGACTGATGACCTGATCGTACCTCAGATGTCGGAGTTTAACTCCCAGATATCCGGTAGTGGACTCGGTATCGAATTTACGCAAAAAGAAAACGAGACAAATGCCCGTTTGATACTTCCACCGGAATGGGTTGAAGAGCAGTTATTCCACACGGTTGATGAGTTAACTACGTATTTTGTAGGAGATTCGGATGGGTTTAGCGTCCTAATAAAGCTGGAAGACCGCGTTGTAATTATTGGGGAGATTCTTAAGGACAAAATTTCCAGTGATAACACGCTCTATAAACTCGTGTTTGCGAAGGTAATCGATCCGGCTATTCAGCGAACCGTTGATCAATCGACATCTGTTGGATTCGGGGTTTCACTGACAGAGCAAGAAGTCACAGATGCGGTTGAATTAATAGCACCTCCTGAATGGGTGCGTGGCCATGGTGACGGTGTCATCGACGCGTTGGTGGACTATTTGCTTGGGGATGAGGATGATCTGAATTACTCTGTAGATATGACAGCTAGAAAAGCTGCAGCTGCTAAGGAGTTGCAGGCACTTGCACGCATAAAGTTGGTCTCAACTCTGGAGTCCACACCTGCATGTACTTCATCTGCTGCAGCATTCGCCGCAACAAAGGCCGTTGCTTCCGGTAAGGTGCCGCCTTGTTTATCAGGGGGGCCGATGATTAATCTTGCGTTAGAGGCGTTTGTACCAAAAATGGATCAACAAGTTGAGAGTTTTGTCATGAGGCAAATTCCTGGTGAAATTTCTTATTCACTGTCAGATTTTGCTGGGCAGGGTGATGGGGTCGATCAGCAGCTTAGCGACATCCGTGAAAAGGTGATTGAGGGGATAAGTTTTACTGAAAAAGATCTGATCGGACTTATTGCTGGGGGAGATGATCCAGAGGCTCTGGACGGAGCAGAAGAACAGCTTACGATACTGGCTGCGGGAGTAGTGATCACGGAGGTGGATATCGTCAAAAGCCTGGGTTCTGATGAACTTCAACAAATGGAGGATTTGCGTGCCCAAGCAAGGAATTGGTTGTCTTTGAAATGGTTACTTTGGTTTCTTGTTTTAATTCCCATAGGGATTATCGCTTTTACTGGAGGTAGAGGATGGCCAGGTAGATTGAGATGGGCGGGAGGCGCGGTCGTGATTTCAGCCTTAATTGTTTACCTGGGGATATCACTCATATGGTCAGTTGGGAAAAATCAATTACCGATGGAAATTCCAGTGAGTGAGGAAATGCGAGTTGATTATCCACGTTTATCTGATGAACTAGGGAGTGAATCCCCTGCGGAATTAGTTCAGTCTGCGCTAGGATCGTGGCAATCTGGATGGCGAAATCAGACGTTACCATGGATTGTCTTTGGGTTGCTTTCGTTCACAGTTGGAACTCTATGGTCTCGGGTCTATAAGGGAACGGGGCAGGTAGTGGCTGCAGGGCCCGAAGTTGATACAGTTTTTGAGCCGGAATCGGGCAATACTAATGGGTTGCCATCAGAACCTGAAACGCAATCACCAGACAGAAAAGGTGTTTAGATCAAGTCCGATGTAATCGCAGCGATCACCATTTGTGATGCTTTTTTTATCAAAAGTAGATCTAGGGTTTCAGGTGTATCGGTTGCTTGGTGGTAATGAGGGTTTCGGAAGTTCGCTGTATCACTGATCATAACGGCCGGAATATTGGCCGACCAAAAAGGTGCATGATCACTTCTCCTTGTGTGTTTGATTGCTGGCATCCATCCAGGAATTTTGAGCGGTAATACAGGTAGTAAAATCTCTGGATGAGTTGCCGCATGTTCCAGATGATCTGATAGTTCTCTTTCTTTCCGTCGTGAAAGTATTAACAAAGAATTCCCCGCAAAACCTTGATCTTTCAGAGACCTGTACGCGTCAGGAAATAAAAATCTAAACACGCCAGGTAATCGTTGCTTTATAGTTTGTGAGCTGAAACCGATAGATTCGAAAATAATTGCCGATGATGGGAATTTTTCCATTGGTAAATTAGATACGAAATGTGTCGAGCCGTGCAACCCACCCGAATGTGGTTGTGCCTCTTCCGCGTCAAATGCTACAAACGTAATCTGCGTGAAGATTTTGGATTCTTTAAGTACTCTTGCGCATTCAAGTAACGCTGCTATGCCGCTAGCGTTGTCATCCGCCCCGGGTGAGCCTGACACTGTGTCGTAATGGGCGCCAATGATTATGTTTTTTGTTGTAGAAACGCTCGCAGAATTATGTAATGTGCCAATAACGTTCGTTCCCTTACGTTCTGGCTTTTGTCCAGGGATATTAAAAACTTGGCGGTTCACATCCAGTCCTATTTGATCGAACTCGGAGCTAATCCATCTTGAAACTGCAGCATGTCGATGTGGATTATCAACACCATTTCTTGGCGATGAAGCCAGGTGTTCAATGATTCTTTGTATTCGCAGTTCGGATACTGAAGGCTTGCTCATGTAAGTTAGGTGGAAGCTAGTGGGTGTTAATACTCATCAAAACTATGTTCACAGGGTGGTCAGTAGCGCGTATACTCCGCCCGCCGACGTATTAAATGTTGTTAGATAATGACAGATGTGGCTGATTAGTAAGATTGATTATTTGGAGTTGTCATGTACATCCTCATGGTGCGACTGAAGGTCAAAGAAGATCGTATCGACGATTTCATTGCTGCGTCTATTGGTGATGCAAGAGGATCGGTCTTGAATGAACCCGGTTGTAGACGATTCGATATTATTCAGGCTGCAGACGATCCTACCTCTTTTGCTTTTTGCGAGGTTTATAACGACGAAGATGCTTTTGCTGCCCACACTACCTACCCGCATTTCAAAGAGTGGGATGCGGCGGTTAAAGGTATGTTTGATGGAGATCCAGAAGTTTCGTTCTGTAAGCCTGTCTTCCCAAGAGGTGATGCTAATTGGGACTCGCATCGGACCAACATTGTGGAGGATCCTTACTTCGCGTCTAGCCTCCATGTCATACACGCTCCGAAATTTGTCCTGGAAGATAAAGTGGATGCATTCATAGATGCAGTGTCACTTGACGGGGTTGGGTCTACTCATGAAGAGCCAGGTTGCTTGCGATTTGACGTATACCAGAATGTTAAAGATCCAACTGAAATTTATCTTTATGAGGTTTATGCGAACCCCGATGCCTTTGAGTATCACAAAGGTACGCCGCACATTAAACAGTGGGTCGAGACGGTTAAGGATATGTACGACACTAGCCGTGACGGTGGCAGCAGAGTCGGGCGCAACGTGTGGCCACCGGACAATTGGGCGTGGAGTTCTGGTAAGCCCACTTGGTAGGCCGGGGATATTCTAGAAACTTCTAATCTTGGGTTTATATGTTGAGACTGTAGAAGCGTTTGGCGGTGTTGCCGAATATATCCGTTTGGACTGCTGGCAGTTGGGTAGATAGTATTTCTTTGGCAGCATCAATGATTCTACTGTAATCGCCCGCCAGCGTACATACAGGCCAGTCAGAGCCGAACATAAGCCGATCTGAACCAAACATTCCCAGGATATGGTGTACGTAAGGTCTTAAATCGTCCACTGTCCAGTTTTGGTGGTCGGCTTCGGTAACCATTCCGGAAATTTTGCAGTGTATTCCGTTGATGCTCGCGACCTTACGCATGTCGGAGAGCCAAGGTTCGATGATAGCGTCAGCGATCATCGGCTTGGCTATGTGGTCAACAACTGCCTTCAAGTTAGGAACTAGGTCCATAACAACCGGTATAAATGGAAGGTTCACGGGTTTTGCGAGGAAGTCAAAGGTAAGGTTCCGCCTGGATAGTTCTTTTAACCCGTTGATCGCTCCCGAGTTTACAATCCATGCAGGGTCTTTTTCACCTTCCCATATATGTCGAACTCCTTTGAAGTAGGCGCTCTGCTGTAATTCATCTAGGGTGTTCCCAACTTTAGGGTCTGTGAGATCAACCCATCCAACTACTCCTGCGATGAAATCATGTTCATCCGCTAACTCCAAGAGCCATCTTGCCTCGTCGGGTGAAGAAACTGCTTGAACGATGACCGTGTGGGTAACTGAAGGTGACTTCAGAAGTGGTTTTAAATCTTCCGGGCCGTAATCAGTTGCCAAAGGACTACCCGGGGGCATCCACGAGTAGTCGAATCGTTCGATTTCCCAGAAATGATGGTGACTGTCTACGATCGGGTGATTAGTCAATATGCGTGTCCTTAAAATCCAATATTTAGTGCCGGTATCTGGGTTGCTTATACGACGATCTTCCCTATTTCAGGTTGCCCTTTAGTTGCTGTATTGTGCTTTCCTGCAAAATTTGCGTCGCCATACCAGAGTTCACCGTCCTTGATAGAAAGGCCGTGAACATAGGCGTCTTCAGGATCCATCGTTATTCGGTCTTTTTCGGCTCCGGTGTCGACGTCATACTTCACGATGACGTTATCGGTTGTGTGCGCGCACCAGATCCCATCTTCTACTCTGGCCAGTCCATGTAGCCTTGGTAGTTGCACTGGAAATTTGTGAACTATCTTGTATTTGTCTGAAGGGTCGACGAGAAAAATAGCGAGGGGATTGAAAGCGGTGATCCATATTTTCCCATCGTCCCATTCGATACCGTGAATGCCCCCACCATCCGGGGTGCGAAAACGATCTATTGCTTCTCCAGTCTGTAAATCTAGTTTGTAGACATACCCTAACCCAGTGTCGGTAGAGCGTCTGGGACGTGAGGCGGACTCTCCATTCGAAGCTGTCCATAAGAATCCGCCACCAACCGTGATTCCTGATCCGTTGGCGGTCGGCGTGTAGATGACTCGCAATACTTCGCCACTTTCGTTTACGACGTAAACGTTGTCTGTTTTTTGGTCCATTACGAACAAACCTTCGTCTGTCCATTGCAGCCCATTTGGCATTTCACAAGGTGGATTTATTTGTTTGATAGCTTTCATTTTGGTTCCCTGTGTTTTGTAAGCGGTGGTTCTTAAGATTATTTAGAGTGCTTAAGTTGCTGAGCATATAAAGAGGTTACGCAATAATCTTTGCCTATAGCGTAAGAGTCAATACGGTCTTAGCTGCTGTATTCATCAATACACGTTACGAATTCGAATTATCAGGCTGACTCAATTCGGAGGTACAATTAGAAGAAGTGGTTGGCTTGGCGATCGCTATTATTTTATTTTGTTATACATTTCCCGCCTTCCCATTGCCAATCCACTATGAAAATAGGCGCCTAAACGGGCAGCTTTCGTGTTGCGCGTTTGGGTATGAATTATAGATGGAGGTTTGATATGCCCTCAAAGTCTTCTAAATCGTCAGTAGTACGTGAAAACGATCGCGTGATGGTGTTCATAGACGGGAGCAACCTGTATCACGTTTTGACTCAGAGCTGCGGGAGACATGATCTCCAGTTCGACAAATTCGCTATGAAATTAGCGAACGGGCGAGATCTTAAAAGAACTTATTACTACAACATTCGTCAGGAATCCGATACCAATCCTGTAGTGGGCGCGGAGCAGCAGAAATTTCTTGATTCAATGTATGACACCCCCTACGTAGAAGTCCGACTTGGTATCTGGAAGCAGCGTGGTGAAATAATGGTCGAAAAAGGTGTAGACGTGATGTTGGCGACCGATCTGATAACACACGCTTATAAAAACCATTATGACACTGCGATTGTTGTCAGCGGTGATGCGGATTTTTATCCCGCTTTACAGGCGGTAAAAGATGTAGGGAAGCATATAGAAGTTGCGGCATTTGATATGAATCTGTCGGCAGAATCTGGCAGGGTTGCTGACGTGACAATCAAATTTAATAAAACCTATTTCACGGGCCTTTGGATGACTCGCGCTCAGGCTCGTTCTCGTGCTGCTGCATCGGCCAAACCAGAGGTTTCGGATGAAGCAGCCTCTCCAAATGGCGAGAATAAAGCTGCGACCAAAGCATCAACAGGGCGACGTTCAAATGGTCGTAGGGCAACTACGGCAACTACTAAAACTCGTCGAGCATCTACGTCTCGTGCCCGAAAACCCTCTACCAGGCGGGCAGGGACATCCACCGATAATTCAGTCGAGGAGAACGGTTCAAAAATGCGTCGGACACCCACACGTCGACGTGTAGGTGGAACGTCTTCACAGTCTGCAGATAGGGGTGCTAATGGGCGTTCAACTCCCAGGCCACCTGCTTTACGAAAAAGTGTTGAGCCTGATACGAAGCCTTCAGAATCCGAAAAACTTGAAAGCTCCACGCCACGTCGTAGCTGGCGAGGTCGTCTTGGGTTGACTCAGACTAAGGAAAAATAATACTTATGTTGAATGACTAGAATTACCAATCTGCATTAATAATTCTGTCGGACTTCGAAGTCATTCTTTTTTGTTGATCACCGTTTTTATCCATAGAGTAGAGATCAAATGTGCCGTCTTTTCCTGAAAGAAAAAGGATGGATGAGCCGTTAGAGCTCCAACGGGGAAGGGTATCGGTAACTCTGTTAGATGTGAGTTGTTGAATGGTTTTGCCGTCAGGTGTAGCTGTGTAAATTTCGGCGTTGCCCGACGATTCACTTGAGAACACTATATTCTTGCTGTTTGGGGCCCATTCAAAATTGGTCTCATCGAATTCATCTGCGTTTATGGTAAGAACATTTTCTGCATTATTGTCAGTGATGATCAGATTCGATGCACCTTGCTCGGATTCTTGGCTGAATGCGATCCAACGTCCATCTGGTGACCAAACCGGATTAGTGTGTAACCCTGAGGTGATCGTTATCTCATCAACTCCGTTAGGGTTTCTCTTTCTGAGTCCATCAGAATCGCTATTTACCATGGCGTAAACTAGCCACTGAGCATCCGGAGACCACCCACCGATTCTCACATCTTCTTTTGTTGATGTGAGAGGTGTAATTTCACTTGATTCGATTTCAATAATTGCAATCCAACGGGAATCTGTTTCGGCGATTTCTATGGCAATTACCTTTGAATCAGGCGCCCAACGAAAAGCGGTAATGGTTTTACCTGGTCCTGATAATTGGCGTTTTGATTCTCCGTTCCAATCCATCAGCCAGAGTTCATTTGAGCCATTTCTATCGGTGAGGAAGGCAATAATGTCTCGTTTTGGCGACCACGCGGGAGAGTGATCTTTTCCCTGAGCGTTGGTTAGACGAGATATTTCACCTGAAGCACCTCTAAGTTTGTAAATGTCGATATTGCCTTCTCGGTCAGCTGAAAAAATAACGTCATCGCTCGGTGCTGTTGATTTACCATTTCCACAGGCTGCCATAGCGATTGTCATCGCAAATAATAGTGATGCCACATTAAACATTTTGCGGGTGAATGGTGATGGATATTTTTTGAAGAGTCTTTTCATTTCATGCTGTGTGGTACGAGGATATTGTAGGACCAACCCTTGCGAATCTAAGCCTACCAATAGAGGGGAAATGGATGTAGTCGACGGCTATTGCGAGTTTGAGAAATTTTCACGCGGTTTCGCAAGTACAGTTATTACAAACTTCCCAGTATGTTGACGGCCATGTTTCCGAATGCTAGCGTCCGGTGCACACTATAGAGCCGACTAATTTAGGATCATAAAATGCCATCATTACAAAGCCTGTTGGATCAGGTTGAATCGTCAACTAATGAAATAGTTGAATTAGAGCAGGCGTTGGTTAGAATTCCATCCGTGAATACCGGCTTCATGCCGACCGGTAACGAGACTGCCGTCGCCGAGTTCACCCGAGATTGGATTGCCCAAGATGGACTGGACTCAGAGATTCTTTCAAGGGATCCAGATCGCGGGAATATTATTTCTATTTATCCCGGTGATGACGATAAAACTCGATTGATGTTGATGTCTCATACTGATGTAGTTCCAGTGGAAGATGAAACCAAGTGGAATTACGATCCTTTTGCTGCTGAGATATCAGGAGGACGTGTTTACGGTCGCGGGGCATCCGATTGTAAGGCTTTACTCACATGTCAGTTGATGGCATTGGCAATTATGAAACGATCTGGCGTGAGACTCTCTCATGGGCTCCGATTGGTCAGTGGGGCTGATGAAGAACACGGTGGGCGTTGGGGATTTGGTTGGCTTGCCGATACCCATCCTGAATCTTTGAGTTCTGAATTTGCCGTTAACGAGGGTGGTGGAACTCCTGTAGAGATAGGTAATTCACTGACTTATCTTCTTGGTACAGGGGAAAAAGGTCGTATGGAGTTGCATATTACATTGAGGGGAGAAAGTGCTCATGCCTCAGTGCCGTGGACCGGGGTGAACGCTAGTTATCGTCTTTCACGTGCATTAAGCGCAATCGAAGCGTACCAACCAGAACTCGACACTTCTTTGGAAATTTTCGATCACGTGGGTTCTTTCGGTATAGAAGAAAAGCCTTCACCGGAGAATATTGATCGCTTGGTTGCTGAGATTAACGAAACTTCTCCGCGCTTAGGTTCTTTGCTCAAGGCTTTGTCGCGTTTGGTTCTTACACCGACGATGGTTTCGGGTGGTATTAAATCGAACAGCGTTCCCGAAGAGATTAAGTTAACCTGCGACATTCGTACCTTGCCGTTCCAGGATGAAACCTATGTTCGACGTCAACTTGACCAGGCTTTTGATGGGATCGAAGGTCTTGAGTATGATATCGATTACATGTCTGTACCGAATTCTTCGGATTTTGAGACTGAGTTAACTGACTCGATTAAAAATGCTCAAAGGGCTGCTATTGGCCGTGATGATATTCGTTGGATTCCGGCAATCAGTAATGGTTTTACTGACTCGCGATTCACACGTGACTTAGGCATTATTACATATGGATTCACGGGGTCACATCCTGACGATGACCCGATGTTGGCTCGTGTGCATGGTACCGATGAATCTGTAGGGATAGCATCACTGATTAGTGGAACTCGCAGTATGCTAGCACTTGCTTACGACCTGTGTGGCGCTAAATGAACAGGCACAACATTTACGTAGGAATGCTTATTCTAAGATGACTAATTTTGCACGACAATGCAGCCTAATTTTTAAGTGCACGAAGCATTTATTTGAGTGTGTGGATGATCAATGAACAATAAGCGACCACCGAACGTTCTTTTCATAATGGCCGATCAAATGAAAGCATCTATTTTAAAGATGTATTCGGATATAGGAATTGATGCTCCAGGACTTGAGCGTTTAACTGCCGAAGGCGTTCGTTTTGAAAATGCGATCACGCCTCATCCCCTTTGCGTCCCAGCGCGGACATCGATTATGACTGGTCGCTATCCCCATTCAACGGGTTGTAGGCGCAATGAAACATTGATGCCAGAAAATCAACAGCATGCATTCAGAATCTGGAAGGAAAACGGGTTCGTCACGGGATTGATTGGTAAGAATCACTGCTTTATTGAGCCCAGTGATCTCAAATTATTTGATGTGCGTTGTGAAATTTCCCATGGCGGTCTACCACAAGGTACCTACAAAGGTGAAAACGTGGGCAACACCGGAATGGAATGGGTGGTTTCAGAAAAAGATATAAACACCGCACACGAAGATCGCGCAACACTCCGTTCGAATGCACAAAGTCCTCGTATTGCTTATAAGGTTTCTGATAGGCCAGAAGAACATTTTGGCACTTCGGTTATTACCTCTCAGACGGAAGAGTTTCTTGACCGATATGTTGATGGGATGTTCTCGCAATCGAGTGATGCGTCAGAGCACTCGCCATTTGCCTTATTGGTTTCATTTCCGGATCCTCACGAACCTTTTGAAGCTCCCCGTCGTTACGTAGATATGTTCCCGCCGGAAGATGTTGAAATGCCACCTCAACGTACGGATGAATACACAGATGGCACTGCTCCAGAGCGAAACCGTGTTTTGGCTCGCATGATGCGTCAAACAGAAGATAGTGAAGCCCATCGGCGAGGTGTGATCAGTGTTTATCAGGCAATGACTCGATTTGTTGATGATGGTATTTCACGAATTCTCAATAAGTTAGATGCCCTGAATTTACGTGAGAACACAATTGTAGTTTTTACTGCAGATCATGGGGATTTTATGGGTGAACATGGGATGGCAGTAAAAGGCGGGGTATTTTACGACGCATTAGTTAAGGTGCCGATGATAGTTTCGTGGCCTCATGGTGGTGTACCGGAGGGTGAGGTGGATGACTCCATGGCAAATACTGTTGATATTGTGCCGACCCTGCTTGAACTGCAGGGCTTGGCTTCTTTTTCCGACATAGGTGCTGGTTGGAATCGGAAATCAGAACGTCAATCTATGCCATTGAATGAATTGCAAACTCGATATATGCAAGGCCGACCTTTACCTACAGTGACATCTTTTCCTGCACGTGTTGCTGCTTTTTCTGAATATGGTGCGGGCGGACCTCCTGTAACCATGGCGCATTTAGAGAAATTTACCGAGCCATTTGGGTACCACACGATCATTGAGACGTTGTGGGCAAGAGAAGCTGAAGGACGCCGCAAAATGGTTCGGACACGCGATTGGAAATACGTGACTGATCCAATGTCGGTCGGTGCGACTTTAACTTCTGGTACCGATGGTGGCCCGGGTGAAATCGACGAACTGTATGACCTTGGCAAAGACCCATGGGAACTGACGAACGTGGCTCATTTACCCGAGAATAGTGCGGTCATTTCACATATGCGTTCTCTGCTAGCAGGGTGGATGATTGAAACCGAAGATCCAAATCCGGTTGATATTCCAGAAACTGTTGGCCGGGCTATTTAGGTCCATTCAGCCCGAAAGTTCATGAATTCGGGTACTATTTTTGTACTTATTTTTTCCATGTGATTAAATGCATGCTTTTAGCTCTTGCAGAGGTTAACGTTTATGAAACGAGTTCGAGAAACATCGAGTCTTAAATTACTTCCCTTGTCTGTTCTGTTGATTGTGGTCGTATTGATGGCTTGTGGATCTGATGATTCGGTAGTTTCCAGCGGGGACGGTGACGGGGATATGCCGAAAGTAATCCGTCTGATACCTTCAGAAACCATATTTACTGCAGACGACCTCAAAGCTATCGGGTGGAAGCCTCAGAAAGACCTTTTCTATGATTACGAAGGAACTGAAGTTTCAAAATGGGGTTTTCTCAACTCAAAAGAAGTCGGCGTGCTCATCTATGCCACCGCGGATCAGGCGAATACACTTGGCGTGACTGCGGCGGATGCCCAGACTTTTCGTAGAGACGAAGATGGCCAAGCTCCGGATGATGGCATCGATCGTATCTCCTGCCGAGATGCTGCAGGGCAGTCTGCTGTTCAAGTGGTCACACCAGCAACTGCCAAGGCCTTTTCAGCTTCATATCTCGAACCGGAGCCAAGGTATTTTTCTGATGTTTCTGGACGTTCGTGCTCAAACCGGTTTCCCACTTATAACGACTACACAGTTATAGGAAACGTTGTAATGATGTGTGAAGGGGATGGGCGTAATCTACTCGAACCGTCAACAAACTGTCGAGAATTAGAGAAATGGCTTACGAAATAAGGGTCGGATCTAAAATCTGAAGTAGATAAACTCCGATCCGTTATTGGCACCGAACAACAAGATACCTATAAAACACATAAGTGTAATAGTGGTCTGTGCGCTGGTCCGTACAAGGTCATTTTCCTGCAGAATTGTTCCAATGTACGATCGACTGGCGAATGCATGTAGCCAGATAGGTAACGAATAAATTAACGTCGTTATAGCAAAGAAGGCTGCCAGTCGAATGCTGCCTGTAAATGCCATCAGATTACTGGTTATATAGGTTAAGTCGTTTTCCCTAAACAAAATCCAACTGATTCCGATTGTCATGAACGTAAGAGATGTTG
Organism: SAR202 cluster bacterium; assembly: GCA_008373165.1. Lineage (GTDB taxonomy): Bacteria > Chloroflexota > Dehalococcoidia > Lucifugimonadales > Lucifugimonadaceae > Lucifugimonas. The sequence continues at coordinate 19,143 of RQOU01000074.1, forward strand.
AAACTATCGTACCTAAGCGGAAGGTTCCCAAATTTGTTGAATGCCAGATCATGATTAGACCTGCATGGAATAGCCCCCAAAGGATGAAATTCCACCCTGCACCATGCCATATTCCGGCCAATACAAAGGTAATTAGGATACTGCCAACAGTTCGGTAATTCCCGCGTCTGTTTCCGCCTAATGGGATATATACGTAATCGCGAAGCCATGATGAAAGTGATATATGCCAGCGCCTCCAGAAATCTCTAGGTGAGGAGGACAGCCATGGGTGTCGGAAGTTGGCGGAAAGATGTATGCCAAGCAGACGTGCAGACCCACGGGCGATATCAGTGTAACCAGAGAAGTCGGCGAGTATTTGAACACCGAAAGCGAATGTTCCTACCCATAACATTGCCGCTCCTGGGGATGAAGTTGAAAAAATAGTATCCACGATCATTCCGACGTTGTCTGCGATGACTAATTTTTTAAATAAACCCCAAACGATGAGTGATAGACCCTCGCTTGTTTGGTTTACAGAGAATTTTCTTTTATTTTCAATTTGGGGTAATAAATGCTTTGCCCGCTCGATCGGCCCAGATACTAATTGGGGGAAGAAACTGATAAATAGGGCCACATCGAGGAAGTTACGACGTGCGTGGGTTCGACCCATGTAGACATCTATGACATATCCGATTGATTGAAAAGTGTAGAACGAGATGCCTGCCGGAAGGAGTATCCGTAAAGTTGACCCTGATCCAGCTAGGCCGACACCTTCCAATACACTGATGAAACTTTCGACGAAGAAACTGGCATATTTGAAGATTCCAAGTACACCTAGAGAACTGGTGCAGGCCATGGCCAGATATAAACGGGCATGTCTCTTATTTACCTCGATCTTTCGTGCAGCAAAATAAGTGACTAGGGTGTATCCGACCAGTAACAGTCCCACCCATTGATCTACATATGAGTAGAACAAGTAACTGGCCCCAAGTAGGAGGAGGTTCTGCAATCTTCTTGGAAGAAACCAGTAAACGATAAAAATGACTACGAGGAATAGTCCGTAATCAAATGTCTGGAACCTCATCAGTCGGAGCCTCCGAGGGTGTGAACCCACTCGGCAAACAATTCTGTGTAGTACGGGCGGAATCGGTGTCTCAGGTGGTATCCGTCGTAGTACATTGCAGCGTCTACGCTGGGATGGCCTGTCATGTCTATGTAGCCTACCTCTTGGGCTATGAGGTATTGTTTGAGATCAGATGAGTACTTGGCCAGATCATAAGGCTCGTTTGGGGAACCGTCGTGATTCGGCCTGGCGGCGGTTCGTATCAGTACGAGGTCGACGTCGTACTCCATAGCTGTCTGTATCAAAGCGAGAAGGTATGAGTTGTGCAATTTGGACTCGAAGGTTCCGTGGAACTTCGGTTGTTGAATAATTGCAGCCTGTTCCCGTTTATTGGCCAGAGCGGATAATTGATCGATTTCAAGTTGGATCTCGTTTGGATCCATTCCAACAACTCTGGCTACAGTAAAGTTAATGAAGTTCTGTCGGAATGCATAACCGGCTACGGGGTAAATTACAGCTAATTTCTCGGTGAACCACTTTGCAAAATTTTGATCAGTTGTTCTCACGGAACGTTTAAGAGGCGTGTCTGGGTTTGTGAGGCGTTCAATAAGGCCCGGATCTTTGCTGCCGGTAAATGAAATTTGGCGAGTGATTAAATCATCATGGAAGAAGATGAATACGGTATCGGGCTTACTTGTCATCGCACCGACAATGTTTCTTAGTTGCAGGTACCAAACGCCTGGCCCTGTGCCGTCAATTGCCAGTGAGATCGATTTATAACCTGTGATCTGTGATATATATTCTGGATCGATACGGCTATAGAGCAATGAATTTCCCAAAAAAATTATTTCCGGATTGGCGATGTTCAGTGCATCTATCGGTGATCGATCGAATTCCTCGGATGTGCTTGAACGCCCCAGAAGTGCCGGGATAACCAACACCACAATTATCATTGCTGCCAACAGCACCACAGACCTAGGGGTAATCCTTTCCGTTTCTGTTTTTCCGTTTGTTGTAAGGCTCATGTAACCCATCAATCGAGAGTTTATTACGTGTGGGATATCGCTTGTCTCGAAGGTATTATGCACTGGAGAATTGCGAGCGAACGGGAGACCAATCATCGGGAACGCAAAAAATATCCAAGTTGTCGAAGCGTGGCGCAGGGCTGTCAACAGCCGGGACCGTGATTCTAATAATGCCATCTGATAACACATTCATGAGCGAACGATAGAGTGGGTGAATCGTTAGCACTCCTGAATGCCGTTATTTGGGCACTAACTGGAGTCGTCACTAAAGGCGTCGGCAGGGATGTTAAGCCGATCCATATCGTAACTACTCAGGTGTGGGTCGGATTTCTGTTTCTAATTGGGATTGGATTAGTCACCGGGTATCTTGATGACTTGGCTGAGGTCCAAATACGTTCAGCACTTTATTTAGCCGGGGGAGCACTTGTAAACACTGCAGGATCACTTGTGTTCTGGCAGGCTATTACACGTAGTACTGTGAGTAAGGTTTACCCAACCACCCAGAGCATCTTCATCAGCATTTCAGTTTTGGCAGGCTGGCTCTTTCTTGGTGACTCTCCGCAGATCGGTGTGGTCGGCGGAGCGATCCTTATCATCGGTGGGGTGATCTTACTTAATAGAAAACCCGACGCCGTAGTGCAAAAAAGCGCCAATCCGTCACTAGCTTCGGAACGTGGATCTAGAGGCGACTATATTGGTCTTGGACTCGCAGGACTGACTTCGATTTTATGGGCAGTTGGATTCCTCTCTACTGTGGTAGGACTGCAAGATACACCGCCAGTGTTGGCCGCAACCATCCGCAATTTTGTTCCAGCGATTTTGTTTATTCCAATCGTTTTTGTCATCCCATCGAGTCGAGTTTCACGGGTGTTTAAACGAAACGGCACCCGACTCATATTAGGAGCAGTTTTGTTCGTGGGAAGCTCGTTGACGTTTGTATTAGCTCTGGACAACGCCCCGCCCGGCGTAGTGGTGGTACTGATTAATACGTCGCCCATGTGGGCTGTTGTTCTCGCGATGGTATTACTTAAAGAACGTCTAGACCGTTATGGATTGGCCGGTGCAGTCCTCAGCGTGGCTGGCATTTTTGTAACTCTGGCTTTTCGATAATTAGTGAATATTGGAGATTGCTTGTCAGTTAACTGGTTATGAATGGGGTTTACTAACCATTTCCTACCAAAATCCGATAGACGTTTTTATTTGGTCTTAACATGCGTTCAAAACCATCTTCTATTCCGCGATCCAACGGAACTAAAGCAGATATTAAAGGCTTCACATTGACAGCGCCCTGTGCAATTAGATCAACAGCTTTTCGGTATCCACCTGTGGAAGTTGCTGATGATGCGATCACCGTTTTTTCACCCTGATGCGCTCGTCCAAAATTCAAGGTTTGATCCTGGTGGCTGAATCCGACGATGACTGCCCTGCCTCCTTTTCGTACCCACTGCGCTGCATTCAGTGCAGTTCCGGGCGCACCGGCTGTTTCGATTATGACGTCGGGACCGTGACCGTTCGTGATCTCAGGCAATGCCAATGCCGGATCGGTTTTAGTGGGGTTTAACACTTCTGTTGCTCCGACTTGTTTGGCGATAGCCAGTGATTGTTCTCGTGGATCTATCGCAATGACCGTAGCACCTGCGTTTCTCAAAACCTGTAACGTGGCGAGTCCGACTACTCCACATCCAATAATTGCTGCACTTGAGTCTGTGGTGATATTAGCGTTCTCCACAGCATGCACTGCTACGCTTGTTGGTTCGGCAAGAGGGGCTTCTTCGTTGGTTACATTAGCTGGTAGTGGTATACACAGATCAGCTGGCCATACTCCGTATTCAGCCAGTCCTCCATCATCTGTGAATCCGAAATTCCGGCCGTTATCACACAGTTGTGATGTGTCTTTGCGGCAGAAGAAGCAGGCTCCACAGGTACGGACGTTTTCTATGGCAACCCTTGTTCCAACCTGAATACTCGATACACCTTTACCGAGGGCTTCAATGATGCCTGCTGCTTCGTGTCCTAGGATCCTGGGCTCGCGGTTTTTCGTGAATATCATCCCATGCTGCCACATTTCAATATCTGTCTGACAGATCGATGAGTAGGTTATTCGCAGCAACACCTCGCCAGGACCTGGTTTGGGTGTGCGGTGATTCGGGTTGAAGCGTAAATCTTGTTTGCCATGTAGAACGATTGCTTGCATGTGAATAATGTGTTGTTGAATGACGGGTTGATTAGTCGATTTAGAATGTTATGTCGAGACGCAGTATGTTGGATGCCTTATCCACTGACATGTCGAATTGCGGCTAAGCCTAATTTGAGAACGTCTTCGGGTGGCGTTCGTAATTCTCCTTTGGGTGTTTTGAAGGGAATTTCTAATTGCAGATCGGTGACCGATGCCCAAAGCCAGGAAGGAGCTTTCTCATCTTGGCGTGAAAGCTCCCCGGTCGGCGATGATATATCGCTAATAAGTCGTGTGAAGTAGATGTGATCGATATGTTGATGCTCACCGTATTCGGAATCGATCACATCTTCGATCATGATGCTGTGTGGGGCATAGATTTGATCGAGATTACTTATCTTCAGCGTTTTTTGGGTTGGCACGATCTCAACATCAAAGCCGGTCTCTTCTTTAATTTCACGAAGCGTAGTCTGCACAGGGTCTTCGTTAGGATCGATATGTCCACCTGGGGGTAGCCATTCCTGAACCTTTTTATGCCAATGTAGTAACGTGGCATTGCCGTTAACTACAAAACCGGTTGCCGTGAAATGTCGGATTTTAGGGGTTGGCACGTGAGATACCTATCGCAATAGTCTGGGCTGTAAAGATCTTAGGCGCGAGTAGGGCCACCGGATCAGAATAGCCATTATGACATTTGCTGATCGGGTGGCCCTACTCTTGAGGTGCCCTACTTGTAGGGCGCCCTACATCAACGTAGGACACCTCGTTTGGTACTAGACATTAAAACAGACCACCTCCTTCTTGGAATCGTAACTCCGGGTAGTAAAGTTTTTCTACCCACGATCGCTCATTCAGAGTCAAGACCGATGCTGGAATTATACGTAAATGTTTTAGAGTTGGGGATATTCGACTGTCTTTAAAACACTATTGCTCGACATCAATATTTAGAAATACCTTACTTGGCGTCAGTGGTCTCTTGTGGTGGGATTGGTTTGATCTAATTCGATCGGCAAAACGGGATGGAAACCTGGGATATGGGAGCACGTGATTTAGAACCAGGTTGCTTTATCTACTTCATTGCGTAATGGTTTACCTGCGGAAAAATTGCGGAAATTTTCGAGGACGATTTCATATCGGCGTTCAGTGAGGTGGCGTCCGCCTTGTGCTGCGATATGTGGGGTAAGTATCGTGTTAGGCGCGTCCCAAAGTGGGTGGTCGCTAGGGAGTGGCTCGATTTCGTATACGTCTAAAGCTGCCCCGGCTATAGATCCCGATCGTAAAGCGGAGTTAAGGTCGTCCAGCTTCGTCGTCATTCCACGACCGATGTTAATGAAAAGGGCGGTGTTTTTCATCAAACTGAATTTTTGTGAGTCCATTAATCCTTCCGTCTCCGGGGTATGTGGGATAGTCAAGACTACAAAGTCGGCTTTCGGTAGTTGATTTTCAATGGATTGGGGGCCAAACATATCGTCGACCCATTCGGGTTTGTCTTCTCGCCGGGCATCTATACCGATGACCTGCATCCCAATGGCTTTACACAGGCGTGCCGTTTCGCTGCCGATACCTCCGATTCCAATGATTAACACTGTTGATTCAGGCAGAAAAATCTCGTGGTGCGGTGTATCGAGCGGGCGCCATTCGTGCTTTTTTTGCAAATCTCTATACAAATGAGAGTGTTTTGTGAAGCTTAGGATATATGTGAGTATTTGAACTGATATGTGGTCGTTATATATTTCTCGGAAATTAGTGACCTTGGTTTGGTGAGCGATGAGTTCATCGAAGTAATAACCAGCATCAGGTGCCGCCGCTGGGGCTTGGAGCCACTTTAGATTCGCAGCACATGCGATCAGGTCAGGAGTCATGGTGCCAAAAGCTGCATCTGCATCGACCAGTTCCAGTTTGGCATCTGCTTCTGTCTCCGGAGCTACGATTTTCCAGCCAGGGGCACTGTCGAGAAGTCTCGGAATCCATTCTGCAAAAAGGTCTGATTGCGGAGGCAGAAATACAAACTTGTTTATCATGGCACGACCCTATTTTTGTGAATTAGCAATTTGGAACTGCCACAAGCTTTATGGATGGGCATCACGGTAAATTCTAGCATCGTTAAAGAGTTCGAGATTTATCGGTATAAACTTGGAAATACGCGTGTATGCTGGGCTTGGAATTATATTAATGAAAATCGGTGACTTTGAAATAGATATGCCCGATCCTCCTCTGCAGGATCCGCATTGCATTGCGATTTTGAAGCCGTGGATTAATGTAGGCAACGTTGGGAAAATCGTCTTAGGCCGCCTCGGCAAAATGTATGGAGCCGAACAAATCGGGCAGCTTGATCGTCCCGGTAAGTTTTACGATTTCACCAGATATAGACCTGAGATTCGCCTTGCGGGTGGTGTTCGTTCGGTACGCGTGCCGAACACAAAAATTAGTTTCGCTCGTCGCCCAAGTTCCAACGATTTAGTCCTGTTGGAGTTACTCGAGCCGCATGCATTTGCCGAGGATTTTAACGATTCAGTTATCGATCTGTTGAAGGCATTGAACGTGACTCGTTACTTGCAAATCGGTGGGATGTATGACTCCGTTCCCCACTCTCGTCAGTTACCTGTCACAGGGTCTGCTCGTGGATGGGAGACACTTCCTGAGTTGAAGGATGTCAAATTGGGGGGTTCTAAATATCAGGGTCCGACTTCTATGACTTCTCAAATTGCAGAGAGAATTCGAACAGATATGCGTTTAGAGACACTTTCGTTGATGGTTCATCTTCCGCTTTATCTAAAACTTGATGATGATTATGCTGGCAGCGCGCGGATATTAAAGATTCTTGCAGGCCTGTACGGTTTTAGTCCTTTATTGCCCGAAATTGACATGGGTGCGAAGCAGTACGATCAAGTTACTCCAGCGATGACCGATAACCCGGCCCTTAAAGACATGGTAGAGCGTTTCGAGCGGGAGAGTGATAACGATATTTCAGGAGAATCTGATTCAAATACATCTGGTCCTGATTCCAGCTCAGATACCGCGGTTATGCTGTCCCCAGAAATTGAACAGTTCCTAAGCGATATCTCGCAAAGCGATTCAAATTCGGGGAGCGATGATCTGGAGGAACGAGGTAAATAGTTGGAGCGGACCTTACATAAAATGCGTTGGCGTTAACTGCTAAATCCTGTGTCTATATCAGTTGGCGGTTAAAGTCTTGGCAGTTTTGAATATTTTTAGAGTTCGCTCCCTCGCAGTTATATGATCGATGATGGGAGGGGGGTACATTGCAGTCTTCTTATGGTAGGACCATGGGCTATGGATGTATTTGTCAGGGATATTTACCAGTTCTGGTACCCACCGTCGAACATAGCTACCATGGGGGTCGCATTTCACGCCTTGGATTACAGGGTTGAATATCCGAAAGTACGGGGCGCTGAAATAGGCAGTGCCCGCAATCCATTGCCAGTTACCTGAGTTTGCAGCCGTGTCATGATCAACTAGTGTCGATTGGAAGTGGAGCATTCCGAGTCTCCAGTCAACCAGCAGATGCTTAACCAGAAAAGAAGCGACTATCATCCGTAGCCTGTTATGGATCCAACCTTCAGTTGAGAGTTGTCGCATGGCAGAGTCGACAATTGGGTATCCAGTTTCTCCGTTAACCCAGCGTGAATAATCATCCTCATGATTTTCCCAGGGAATGCTTAACAGTGATGCATCGAGAGTTCGTAATTCCATTTCTGGAGTTTTATAAAGGATGGCAGAAAAATAATCTCTCCATGCGATTTGCCTTTGATACTCTTTCGCAGATTCGCTCATGGTTGGGTTTTTCTCTACCGAAGCCTTTGCGGCTTTAAACAGGTCTGACTGAGAGAGGACTCCGTTTGATATAAATGGTGAAAGGCGTGAAGTGGTTGTTATGTCGACCCGATCTTTCTCCAAAGAATAGTTGGTTAACAATCCTCTGGTAGCAAAAAAGTCCCGTTTCAATATGGATAGGCTGTCGCGTTTGTTCGCTATTGCTATTGACTTTTTGTCGGGCTGGAGTGATCTGAATACGATGGACTTTGTAGCGACCGGATTGCTCTTTCCAAGTGGTATAGATTGCCAGGCATTGAAAAAAGACCGGAAATTACCTGTTGGCAGTGAGTCCGGGCATTTTGAATACCTGCGGCTTTCATCTTTGATGGGTAGTAGCTGAAATTTGGATTTGGCGCGTCGGAAAAGGTTTTTCGATTTGTCATCATCTGGTCGAAGTGAGTAAACCACCGAGCTCTGTGTTGAAGCCAAAATGTCTGCTAATTCTTGGATGGGCTCACCCGCGCGAACTAGTACGCTTCCTCCGTATTTACGTACTTCCTCGATGAATCTTGCTAACGATTCTTGGAATATACGAGACCGAGGATCATTACCTGTAAACCACGAAGTGTCATCTGCAATCACGACGGGTACTACAGTTAGATGATTCTTCTGCGCTCTGGTTATGACAGGGTTATCGTGGACACGAAAATCTCTGCGCACCCACCATATGGCCGATCTTTCTGCAGGGGTTCGCAAGATACTGCTTACTGAAGTTCGAGATTCGTGTTTTGAATCTGGCTCAGAAATTCAGAACGTAATGAGCGGTCGTTTTTGAACTGTCCGGTCATCGATCTGGTTGTCATACGCGATTTAGGCTTACGAACTCCACGAATCGCAGAACACATGTGGGTAGCAGTTGCCACAACCGCCACTCCAAGTGGCTCTACCAAAGTAGTGATTGTTTCAGCGATTTGCCTAGTCATACGTTCCTGGATTTGCAATCGACGTGCGTACATATCAACAATTCGTGGAATTTTCGATAGTCCGACTACCTTTTGATCAGGGAGATACGCAACATGAGCTTCTCCTACAAAGGGCAGCATGTGATGTTCGCACATGCTATGGAATTCGATACCAGTTATTATCACCATGTCTTCATGTTCGACATCGAACAGCGCTCCGTTCAGTAACTCCAAGGGATCGACGGAATAGCCGCTAAGTATCTCTTTGTACATGCGCGCCACTCTTGAAGGAGTTCCAATTAGGCCCTCTCGGGTTGGATCTTCTCCGACGGATTTCAGGACGTTAGTGACAGCTTCGGTGAGCGTGTTGTCGGATCGGGTCTGAGGTGATGTGATCATTTTGATTAGCTTTGATTCTCGGTTAGTGGTTCCAGAATAGAGTTTCAGCGACTTCGATTTGACTTCTCTAATTCGAGAAAACTGAATGCTGCTCCCAGCATTAGTATCGCAACGATGATGAACACCGTTATTACGGCTGTTGCTGAACTCATCGCGTCCTACCCTCTAAAATTCCACCCAAGCTGAGGATAGAAGGGACCCATAATCCGACGAATATTGCAGAGTGTTCTGAATCTTCGAAGAAAAACCACATTGAAACTGACACGAGGAAAGAAAGAAATGCGGCGATTAGATATAACCATGTAAATCGACTAAATGAAGGCATGTAAATACTCCTAAGTTGTTTGCTATATAAATATCTTAGACTAAAATATCTTATATATCAAACAAAAATAGTAAAATAACTACTAAATCCCACATTTATGTTAGGTGCGTTTATGAAAACCAAGTACACCGTCGTGTATGACGCTCAATGTGTTGTTTGAAACCTGTTTCGTCGCTGGGTTCAGCGAAGAGATCATAGGCCTGTTCTATTTTTTTTGGGCAACACAGATTCTCGAGTCATAGAATTGTCGTTAAAATCAGGTTTAGTCCAAAATACACTTGTGTGTATTTTCCCGAATGGTCAGGTCACTCATGGAGCTCGGGCGGTATTCTATGTTGTCAGCCAAACAGGCGGGAAAATCGGATTTTTGGCAAGTTTGTTACGAAATCGATTTGTGAGTTGGCTGTTTGAACCAGGATACAAAATATTTGCCCGTCACAGAGGGAGATTTGCATGGTTGGCAAGGGTATTACTGGATCACTGAAACGTGAGTTAGTTTCAAGTCATCCCTACTTAGGCCTCCAGTCAGACATCTGTAAGGCTACATCCCTTTAGCTACTTGTTGCTAACTGTTACCCCTGAAAGTTTTTCAACATAGCTCAGGATTCCCGAATGGTCATTGCCACCTTCACCCCAACCTACGAGTGCTTTCATCACCTGTTGTAAGTTCGCTGTAACCTGAAGGGGAAGTTCTAATTGGTCAGCGGTTTTTGCGGCATTGTTAATGTCTTTGTAATGTAGCTCGATTCTGAAGCCAGGTTTGAAATTTCGTTCGAACATCATTGGTCCTTTTGCATTCATTACATTGGAACCAGCGAGTCCACCTTTTATAGCGTCAAAAACAGTTTCAGGATTTACACCCGCTTTGGTTGCGAGTACAAGGGCTTCCGCAAGACCGTGAATGTTCGCTCCAACGACGATCTGGTTTGCGAGTTTTGTAACATTGCCAGCACCACTTTGTCCGCAAAGTACCGCAGATTTGCCAATCACGTTGAACAAAGGTTCAGCGCGCTTGAAATCACTCGGATCACCACCAACCATTATTGCCAGGTCACCCGATATAGCAAACGGCTCTCCACCCGAAACTGGGGCATCAATAAAATTGACTTGCTTTTCGTTGCAGCGATCATGGATTTCCCGAGATACACCTGGCTCAATCGATGACATATCGATAATCAAGTCACCACTTGCAGCACCTTCAAGCAGACCGTTTTCCCCAAGAACTACGGCTTTAGAATCAGGGCTGTCAGGAACCATGAGGATTGTAATGTCTGACTTGGATGCAACATCGGCAGATGACACACCGGCCTTTGCACCTTGTTGCACCAATTCGGCTACTGCCTTGGAGGATCGGTTGTAAACCGTCAAATCGTACCCTGCTTCGACCAAGTTTTTGGCCATAGGCTTACCCATGATTCCGAGTCCTACGAATCCGATTCGTTCCGACATATTTAAATCCTTCTATCTATTTAATTTAGTGGATTGTGCTGTTGAGTGTATTTTTCATAGATTTCAGCATGACAGTGACTGGCGGTTATTTATGTATGCCAAGTTAATCTTATTGGTCCAAGGTCATGTTGATCCTTATTCGTCTTCTTTCCAGAATCGCTCTTCTATAAAGGTGTAATCGGTATTAGCGAATCTGCGCCCGACGTCCTCAATCATTTGAGGGTGGCCACACGCGTAGATGCATGTTTCCTTGGGGTCAAATCCGAGTTGGGAAACGTAGTCTTCAACCAGAGTATTAATTCTACCTTCTGCCCCCGTCCATGGATCATTACGTGCTTCTGCTGGTCTGGAAACCGAGGGGTAAAACTTCACGAAATCGTGTTTGCTCGCTATTTGTGTTAGCTCGTCATCATAGCCAAACTCGTCTAAATAACTTGCGCCTTCTAGCACGTCGAACGTGTAGTCATTTCGTTCTATTCCTTCTTGCGGCTCGGGCCACTCAGGATCGTTGAGGAATTTTCTAAGAATTGAAAGGTAAGGAACGACTCCGGTTACGGTACCGACAAAAATGTGATGTTTAAATTGTGCTTGTAGTACAAAAATACCCTTTGCGCGAGGTCGTAGTGTCATTTCAGCTCCGACCTCGAGATGGTCAAGTAAAGGAGTTAAATGCCCACCTTCAGCAACAGGTACCACTTCAATGAATAGTTCAATCTCTTTTTCATCAGGAGAAGAGACGATCGAATACGGACGTTCGATGCCATCCACTCCTATTGTGCAATATTGACCAGGTTTGAATGAAAATGGCTGCGCCGGCTTGATCCAAAATTTGATCAAGTCTTCGGTTAGTTCTTCTCGTCTCACAAGTTCACATGTTGTGAAGCGGCCTCGAATTGTTCGACTCGTATCGTCTGCCATCATGTTCTCCGTACACGTATGAAAATTTCAACAACCAGAATACCCGAAGAGTAGTGTCTCTGAGAAAGCTGATACGACCTGTTGTGCGGTTGTTTTTATATCTCGCCAGATCTATCGTATTTACGCGGGACGATGCAAGCCGATGCGATGTTAGACTTCAAATCAATTCGAACCGAGATAAATCAACTCATATCTGTCTGAATTGTGATGGTGGTATTTAGTCATTCACGTCTGTGATGGAGCAGGAAATATGGTAGTACGAATATCGGACGTTGTGCTGAACTGTTCTTATTTTGGCGACCAGGATCAAATAGTGATGAGGTTCCATAGTTAATAGCTTGGCTGTTGCATACATTGAACAATTTTAAGGCTAACCACTAACTATGAAAATTTTAATTATTGGTGGCGGTATTGCTGGATGTTCTGCAGCGTACTACCTATCAAGAGATGGCCATGATGTATCTCTATTTGAACGTGATTCTGTTGCGTCTCACGCATCAGGTTTTGCACTCGGAGGAATAACCCCATCCTTTGGGGATTCGCCAAAAGATTCTTATGATGTGTTATCAGACTATTCGATTGGATTGCATCGAGACTTGGCAGAGGAATTGAGTGGGGGCAACACAGAGAAGCTTAATTTATTGAACAAAGCTTCGGTTAAGTTGACAACAGAATACTCCTATATGGAGCATATGCTGAAGACATATGAATCCTATGCCACGGATTACGCCAAAGATATTCGCTGGTTGAGTGTGGGTGAGCTAAGCCATGTGGACGCTAGGATTTCACCTGATGTGTTGGGAGGTCTTTATGTTGGTGAAGCTTATGAAACCGATCCCTATAAATTGACACTAAACCTATGGCAAGCTGCTGAGCAGTGCGGTGCTAAATTAATAAACCGAGGTGTAACGGATATTGTTGTGCAAGGTGGGCGAGTATCTGGATTGGTGGCAGGTGGAGATGAATTTGAAGCAGATTCAATTGTTGTAGCGGCGGGTCCATGGAGTTCATCACTACTTTTGAATCTTGGTATTAACGCTCCCGTAACTCCATTAAAGGGTCAGATCCTACGACTTGACGCTCCAGGTCCGCCATTGAAGGTCTCTCTCTGGTGGGATACAGATTACGCAACTACTAAACCTGATGGTCTTTTATGGGTTGGGACGACAGAAGAAAAGGTTGGATACGATGACCGCACGACATCTGCAGCGCGTGACCGTATTATTCGATCTGCTGTAGAAATTCTTCCGTATCTGGATGACGCTGAATTAGTTCAACAGACAGCCTGCTTGAGGCCCATGACATTGGATCGGTTGCCGATTATTGAAGCTGTATCTGAACCTCAAGGTTTGATAATAATTACCGGTGGTGGGCGAAATGGGATACTGCTGGGACCATCAATGGGATTGGCAGCAGCTAATTTTGTTGCTGGCTCTGAGTTTCCTGTAGATATAAGCGCTTTCTCGTTGTCAAGATTCTCGTGAAAATCAGAAAAATGTCTGAGTAATAAACGGGGAAATCCACATACTCCGTATGTCTCGAATTTCTCAAAATAGCTTCGGGGGCACAGTATTTACTCTTTGAAATCGCAGGGCGTCAGGCGTGGGGTTTATATGGCAGCAAAGATTGCTCTCGAATTTTCGAAGTTATCTTTTAGATTCCGTCAATATGCATTCGATATAGAGCAGAAGGTAATAGAGAAACCTAAATCACGGTTTGTTGATTTAATGATTGATGAAATTCTCAAAATTCATCAGCCAAAACTTCAATTACCACAGGTTCGGGTGTCTCGCCGTATGCGTTCAACTTTGGGCTCTTATATGCCGTCTCGGAAGCAAATTGCTATATCTTCAAGATTACTTGCAATGGGTGATGATGAGGACGTCCGTGAAGTAGTTTTGCATGAGGTTGCTCACGCGATCGTTCATGCTCGTTTCGGGAATAAGCCGAGGGCACACGGACGAGAATTTAAAGCTGTCTGCAAGGAATTGGATATCGAGCCAAAAAGATATGTCGATGTTTCAACTGAAAAGTGGCAAATGCGAATTCGTTACGCTGCACGGTGTAACTTTTGTAATTTGCTTATCGTCAGAAAACGACGCATGCCATTTGCTCGATGTATTTGTGGGTCAAAGATTTACCCCAAATCGTGGCAAGCGATATCAGAGACAGAGCGACGTCAAGATTTCGATTGGGTAATGATCTAACGTGATTGGGTTATCAACTTCTTGTAATTGTAGAATTTCTATTTGAGTGGTAGTCTGAATACTAGAAAAATGAATATTAGGGGCCTTTAAATCCAGTCCAGTGAGGCTGGCAAGGGAACTTGACTAGACATGTGCTTATCGGCGGTTTGCTGTTTCGATGCACGTGCCGGTTGTCACCAGAGTGATTCTAAATCCTTGCCTGCGCTGCAAGGATTTTTTTGTGCCACGTTACCGATGGTAAAAGCGGTGTCAATTTGGCGATCGGCGATAATAAAGTTCTTCTAACTGGGGATGGTGTCCGCAGAGCGTTGACGAGGATTTCACACGAAATACTCGAGCAGAATGCTGTATCTGATCATCCTGTTTTGGTTGGGTTGCAAACTCGCGGAGTTCATTTAGCACGTCGTATAGCGGAAAATATTCAAAATATAGAAGACTATAAGCCCATAGTTGGATCTCTTGATCCTAGATTATGGCGGGACGACCCTCAGGTTGCTTCAGGTCAACCTCTTATGCCTTCTGACATCCCTACGAATGTAGATGGTCGATTGGTAGTTATAGTTGATGATGTTTTATATACAGGGCGAACCATTCGCGCTGCTATGGAGGCATTGCTAGATTTTGGACGGGCAAGTCGAATTCAACTAGCAGTTTTGGTTGACAGGGGTCACCGTGAACTCCCGATTCGTCCTGATTTTATTGGGAAGAATATTCCCACATCCCGTGGAGAACGTGTGCAAGTTCGAATGCTCGAAATTGATGGGGAAGATGCTGTCTTGATTGGGGAGGAGCATTAATGGCACAACCATCTACCGTGTCGCCCAGTCATTTAGAGCAAGATACGATTGCATTCCAACCTCGTAGGCATCTTCTGGATGTTGATGATCTCAGCGCTTCTGAAATTTCGAATTTGTTAGATACAGCTGAAGGTATGTTGGAAATTACGGCTAGAGATATCCGTAAGACACCTGCATTGCGTGGTAAGACGATAATTACGATGTTTTTTGAGAACAGTACCCGTACTCGTGTTTCATTCGAGCAGGCTGGGAAAATACTTGGCGCTGATGTCATTAACATCACGGCATCTGCTAGTAGTGTTTCTAAGGGTGAGTCTTTGTTGAACACAGTGAAGACCCTAGAAGCGATGCAGATTGACGCATTGGTTGTACGCCATCCTCATTCTGGGGCTCCTTATTTCATTTCAAATCACATTGATGCTTCAGTAATAAATGCCGGTGATGGAACCCATGCGCATCCGACGCAGTCAATACTCGATCTCTTCACTGTGCGTGCTCATCTAGGAAACCTATCAGGAAAAAGGATAGCGATAATCGGCGATATCTTGTACAGCCGGGTGGCGCGGTCAGACATCATAGCGTTTCAAAAGATGGGAGCTGAAGTCGTTGTTTCTTGTCCCAATACGTTACTACCTGATGAATGGGAATTAGGCTCTATATTGGCGAGTGAGTCAGGGTTTGGAGGATTACGCCTTGTGAAATCGGTTGAGGAAGCGGTTGATGGAGCTGATGTGGTAATGCCATTGAGAATTCAAAAAGAACGGCAAGATGCTGGGCACCTGCCAAGTCTGCGCGAATACTCGGTGCGTTGGGGTATCAATTCTCAGAAAATGGCTCTAGCGAACGACTCTGTATTGTTGTTGCATCCTGGTCCGATGAATGAAGGCGTGGAAATTTCAAGTGAAGTTGCGCATGGAGAACAGAGTGTTATTGAAGAGCAA
>RQOU01000075.1 GCA_008373165.1 SAR202 cluster bacterium
CGTCCGCCGCCACCGCCACCGCCGCCGCCGCGATATCCGCCTCCACCACCACCACCGCGAGGTGCTTGGTCGCGAGCTTCGTTTACAACGATAGGTCGACCATCGAGCTCAGTACCATTCATTTCTGAAATGGCCTGTTGCGTTGAACCTTCTTCAGTGAAGGTGACAAAACCGAAACCGCGTGACCTTCCGGTCTCACGGTCGCTGATCACCTGCGCCTCTTCAATGTCACCGAATCGCTCGAAAGCTGCTCGGAGACCGGACGAATCTGTCGCCCAGGCCAGGCTACCAACAAATAACTTCTTACCCATAAATCAAGCCTCGTACGTGGGAATCCAATCAATTGCTCGTTTTCGAGCATATCTAGCACCGTTCCGTACGGTTATCGTCCCACGATCTTTGTTTAAGCACTCAGCCCTTTTCTAATCGCAAGACAACATCTCGGTGATGAAGTCGCACACTTAGCAAGCCGACTGCGCACTCAATGATAAACATTATTTGCCGTTTGTGGGGTTATATTCAAAGTTATTAGTTCAGACTCCTGACTGATTTAGCGCACAAAACCCCAAAAAATGTTTTATTTCGAAATCCGGTATCTGATACTCCCAGGTTTATTTACTTTTGCCGCTTGCGGTTAAAAAAAACAATCTTTAGTGTTCACTTGTTGCATTGGAAGTAGGTGAATAATGTTCATTATTTTTAATAATTATTTAATTGATTTTGCATAGAGTGATGGCTCTGGGCGGTTGATGTTAGATACAAAATGTTCGAATTGCTGGAGGAGTGACATGGATCCGATTCAAGATATTAAGCGTCCATCGAAAAAGTTGATCGACACGTTATATGAACACGTGAGTGCGGCAACCGCATCAGGCGATCTCAATAAAATGGGTATACGGAACGCGTTTATACAGGGTCCATTACCTTTCACTCCTGGCAAGAAAGTGGTTGGCCCCGCGCTAACCTTGCAATTTATGCCAAAGCGCGACGATATATATCCGGATGGCGAGTATGTCGAACCTGAAACTCAACTTCATCGCCATGCCCTGTACAACACTCAGCCAGGTGATCTCATAGTTGTGGACGCGATGGGACGTCTCGATAGTGGTGTATTTGGAAACATGATGCTCACATATTTTCATGGTGCGGGTGGTATAGGCGCGATAGTTGATGGCTGTATTCGCGATTACGCTGAAAGCAGAGATATTGGATTAGGCCTTTGGTTGAAGGGTGTAACCCCTAACTTCCACACTCAAACAGAGATGTTTCCGTACGCGGTCAATGTCCCAGTAAATTGTTCAGGTACCTATGTCGCCCCTGGCGATATCATCATCGCTGATGATGACGGCGCAGTAGTCGTTCCCATTCACTTGGCCGAAGAGTTGGCTGAACGTGGCCAAGAGCATGCCGAGTGGGAAGAATTCAGTAGAGAAAAACTCGAAGCTGGAGGTGATTTAAGGCGATACTATCCTTTAACAGAGGAAGCTCGACCTGAATATGAAGAATGGAAAAGCAATCAGGGTAGTTAAAAACCCTAATTGAGTGGGCCTCCAGACTGAAAATTTTGTGTGTATATAAATATGCTCCTGCGATACGTTTATTGGTTGTCCTGATAAATATTGCTTGATTCAATGTTCGTCATGTCGCTATGGCTGTCAGGTAGGTGGTAGTTTCCCGTTGAACTGATATCTCAACGAGTTAACGCGCACGGTCAGCCAAGGCGGTTTTCCGGGCGCCGTACATTACGGAGAAAGCAACCGTGTCGAAGTTACGTATTTTTAGAAATCGGAATCTTTTAATACTGGTTCCAATTATTTCCTCTCTGTTATTGGTAGTGCTCGCGTGTGGAGGGGACGATGGGGATACTGCCTCTGACTCTTCCGCTGCAGCTCCAGCAGCTAAACCTACCGCCACTACTGCTGCAGCGAAACCTGCTAAGGCTGCTGAGTCTAAGGCTCCTGCAGCGACTGGCGGACCCTCTGGAACCCTGACGGCAGCATTGAAAACCGTTGGAACCCCGATAGGTACCCCTGGGCTTTGTGTACCTGGTTGTGCAAACGAGAAGTATTTTTACAGTGCTTTTGACACTATTTTGCAATGGCATGTTGATGGCAAGGTGGTTCCTGCAGTGGCGGAATCATGGGAGCTTGCATCAGATCTTTCAAGTTTCACCTGGCACATTAGGCCAGGGATACCCTTCCACACAGGTGGTGCTGGCGGAGGCGGTAAAGATTGGGGTGAAGTGACTGCCGAAGACGTGGCATTTAGCTTTGATCAAGTGAACTCAAATACCAATCCAGAATCTGTCCATGACGTTGCTGGTGATATGTCATGTTGTTACGGACCGACAACTGTGATTGACACCTACACTGCAGAGACCGAGATCATAGCCTACGACAGTAGGGCACCTGGTTGGTTGATGACAAACCTCAGGGATAGTTTCGGAATCAGCAGTAAGAAAGTTTACGACGAGTTTGGCAGTGATGGCATGAGGGAAGTGTTTGTTGGGTCCGGACCTTACCAGATACTGGAATGGACCCAGGGTGACAGAGTCGTGCTTGAAGCAGTTGATCATTATCGAAAGACTCCTGATGTAAAAACTGTCACACTTCTTGAGGTACCTGAAGAAGCATCACGTATAGCGATGTTCAAAGCTGGCGAGGCTCATATAACCCACACATCTCTTCCGAACGTTAGTGTTTTAGAAGATGCTGGTGGTGTAAAACGTCTTCTTGAAGTTAGCATTAGACATATCGGTATGAATCCCAACTTCCTAGAGAAGATTAACCCGAAGACGGGAGAAAAGCTGGATAATCCAGGATTTGATCCTTCATTCCCATGGGTTAGTGACCCGTTTGCAGATGGCTGTAACTGGGATGTTCTCTTGGAAGTAGTTCCCGATGAGGCGGATGTCTGTGATGAGATGAATAACCCAAGGAAAGTCCGGAGAGCCATGTCGATGGCTATCGACAGGGACGCACTGGTAGAAGGACTTTTGAATGGGCTTGGTAAGCCTGGTTGTAACTGGGCGATATCAGTTGATAATGCTGCTCATAAAGACGAGTGGTGTATGAAACATGATCCAGATGGGGCAAGAGCGCTTATGGAAGAAGCTGGTCAAGGACCTTTCACCATAGGTATATGGGTAGGAAATGAGCCGCAAGAAATTCACCAGGCTGTGAGTAGCATGTGGGAACAGGAATTAGGAATAACAACTGAATACCACACTGGACCTTTCAGCGTATGGCAACCAACGTTCGTTGACCGTTCCTTCCAGCATCTGGTCTTTGACGGTGAGCAGGGTGGGATGCCAGCCCACTATGCAAAGGGACGAGAAGCTCAGGCATGGTTTGCCGGTGGAATAATGTGGAGTGGTGGAATACCGTTCTACCAGCGAATATACGGCAATATGCTTGGTGAATCTGACGAAGGCAAGCGTACGGCTATGGCAATTGAGTTCGGGGATCACGAAGAGTTCTGGGACTGGGATCCAACCCTGTGGGAGGAACCGATATACACCGTATATACCGGTTCGTACATGGATTGGGAGCTAGAGAGCACCTCTATGCATACTCAGTCGTCTAACTTTATCTATCCGTTAGAAGACATTACGTTGAAGTAGTTAGATAGCTTCAGTTAGAAATTAGGGGGCATGCTTGAGCATTTTTCAGGCGTGCCCCCTTTAGCTTGTTACTCGTACGATTTAGTAGACTCACGCTTATATGGCAAAAGTAATTCTTAGAAGAATAGTTCTTGGGTTCATTGCACTGTTTGTCGCGATGTTGATACTTTTTTCGTTATCTCGAGCGACAGGAGATCCTCGTTATATTTTTATTGGTCCAGAGGGGATTGGGATCGACCCCGAAGTCTGGGATCTTATGGGTGAAAAACTCCATCTCGACAAACCTGTTCCAGTACAGTTCGCTTACTGGGTTAGCGATATGGTGCGTGGAGATTTTGGTGAAAGCATAGCCCTTCAGAGACCTGTTTTACAGGTAATAAAAGATCGACTACCCAACACACTAAAACTTGCCGTGGCATCCTGGATTTTGGGTACGATTATTGGCGTTCCGCTTGGCGTCTTTTCGGCAACTAATCGCGGTAAGTTCCTGGATTATTTGTTCAGAGGATTTGCGTTACTGGGGCAATCACTGCCAATTTTTTGGGTGGGAATTGTCCTGATCTTTTTTTTCGCCGCACAACTTCAATGGTTACCTGCGGGAACCAAAGGAGAGGGTGGGTTTATTTCGTTCAAGCATCTATTACTTCCAGCCATTACTTTGGCCTGGTACCCAGCGGCATCTTATCTGCGAATAACTCGTACAGCGATGTTGGAAGTATTGGATACGGAGTACGTAAAACTTGCAAGAGCAAAGGGTGTTGGGATGTATACAGTGTGGTGGAAGCATGCTTTTAGAAATGCGATTATTCCCCCATTAACTCTGTCCGTGTTTGTTCTTTTTGGCTTGGTGAACGGAACGGTTATAGTCGAGACAGTATTTGCCTGGCCGGGTATAGGGCGATTGGCAATTGAGGCGCTGTGGGCCACCGATTTCCCGTTGCTTGCGGGCATAACGATCATATTTGGGGCCCTTTATTTACTGATGATATTGATGTTGGATCTTGTTTATGCATTCTTGGATCCGAGAATCAAATACAGCTAGTGATTCGAGTATATGAACACTTTCATAAGTAAAAAAAATATCGGGAACAAAACCGATCGGTCAATGTGGAACTTCCCCTTGCGTATGTTCTTCATTATGCGGCGTTACCCGATTATTCCTATGATGGTCATCGGGTTATTGATTATCACTGCGATATTTGGAACATGGATGGAACCGCATGACCCTATAAGAGCTGATGTACTTAGCCGTCATATCCCTCCTTTCTGGATGGAGGGCGGGGATACGAAATTTATATTGGGCACTGATGCCTTGGGTCGAGATGTGCTAAGCAGGATTATTGGTGGTGCCAGCGTAACTTTACTGGTGGTAACGGCTTCGGTGACAACCGGAGTCGTCGTCGGCACGGGATTAGGGCTGGTTACGGGGTATTTTGGGGGTCTTGTTGATGACGTCGTGATGAGAATAGTTGACGCTTGGGGCATTCTTCCTCAGCTTTTGATCATAATAATAATCGTATTAACGTTTGGCCAGGGACTTTTTGTGCTGATAGGTGTTCTCGCAATGCTTTCGTGGACTGGCGCAGTACGCTTGGTCAGGGCAGAGACACTTTCTTTACGCAGCAGGGATTACGTACTGTTAGCCCAAATTGCCGGAGCGTCAAACACCCGGATCATTTTCAGGCACATTCTCCCTGGTGTTATCAATATGGTGATTGTTACTGCGACCCTCGGTACAGGTACGATAATTCTCACGGAAGCTAGTTTAAGTTTTCTCGGCGCTGGAATTCCTCCGCCTGATCCTACATGGGGGAAAATGGTCGGCGATGAGCGTATGTACGTAGGCGCGGCATGGTGGACATCGTTTTTCCCGGGGATTGCTATAGCGATGGTAGTTATGTCCGGGAACTTTTTAGGGGACTGGATGCGAGATCGATTTGATCCCACTCTGAGGCAGTTGTAACGATTCACCGAAATGATCAGCCGTGTATGTAATCGCTGATTCTAGATTGGAAGTTTAAAGCGTGTAAGTACCTACAATATCCTGTCGGATTTTTTGTAGTTTATGATCAGATTGACTATGAATAAGGCGTATCATCTTGAGCCTGATATAACAGATAAATCTTTATTAAGGCAGGCAAAAGATGTATGTGATCCGCAGGGTGTATGAGGTTAAACCTGGAATGGCTCGAAGGTACGCAACAATAGCGATGAAAATGTCAGAGGAGTATGAGGCATCGGGTCAACGGTCAACTGCCAGAATCTATTTTAATGGAGGAACCATCCCTGGTGAGCGTGACCGCGTTTACATGGAATGGACTGCCGACACACTTGAGTCGCCTTATCGTGAAGGAAATGTTATTCCTCAATCAGTTCGGGATGTTGGGGCGGAGGGACGAGGCATGGTTATCGACAATTGGATCGAGTTTTACGAACTTATGACCCCTGCAAAATTTGATAACGGTTAGTTATCAGTTTGTCTTATTTGGCGAGCCTATGATTGACCGGCAACCTGTCTGCGCTTTATAAACTGTGCTGGCTTCACAGAGCATGATGATGTTTTCGGAACATGGCCAAGAATCTATGCAATGATTACGTTAGGTCTCGTAGTGGATGGAGATTTAGATGGTACCCCTGGCGTGAATCGAACACGCGACACACGGTTTAGGAAACCGTTGCTCTATCCACTGAGCTACAGGGGCACATTGACTATTCTAAGTTTAGAACTCGTTGATTGGCAGCTTTAACCAACATAGGTACATGACATTTAAGTGTTTAACGGTTTTGATATTCAAACGCTGACAACAGATACACTAACCTGTAAGTTTTAGACAATATTAGTTTTCCGACCTTTATTACCTCGTTTTCGTAGCAGCAAATGACTTCTGACAATTCAAATATATTTGATGATCTTGGACTTAATCCCGTTATCAATGGCAGGAGCTGGGTAACGATACTGGGTGGAAGTCGAATGGTGCCAGAAGTTAGCCAGGCTATGTACGAGGCGGCTGATAGATTCATTGACTTCAATGAACTGAATAAGCTTGCAGGTGAACGAATAGCCCAATATACCGGAGCAGAGTCAGGTCTTGTAGTCTCTGGTGCTTCTGGAGGTCTTTTGATGCAGGCAGCGGCTTGTATGGCAGGTTCAGATCCCGATTTGATTATGCAACTGCCCGATACAACAGGAATGAAAGACGAGATTCTAATTCATAACAAGCATCGCTTTGGTTATGAAGTTTGTTATCGTACTGCAGGCGCCAACCTTAAGGAATGGGGGGCTGGTGACAAACCACTTACAGAGCAGCTTAGGTCTGCAATTGATGATCAAACGGCTGCCGTAGCCTACGTATTCGGACCATGGTTGTCTTGTGAGTTATCCCTGCAGGAAGTTGTGGCGATTGCACACGAACGTGATGTTCCAGTACTTGTTGATGGTGCTGCCATGTTGCCGCCAGCAGAGAATCTAAGAAGATACATTGTCGAAGGCGCAGATATGGTGACTTTCTCCGGAGGCAAAGGGGTGCGCGGTCCACAATCCACGGGAATATTGGCTGGAAGGGCGGATCTGATTGAGGCTGCTCGTTTGAACATGTCGCCTTATGCTGGAGTGGGAAGGGCGAGCAAAGTTGCCAAAGAGGAAATAGCCGGACTTTTAGCAGCCCTCGAGCGATTCGTCAGTATGGATCATGAGGAAGAATGGGCTACTTGGCGTCAGTGGTCTGAGACGATAGTTGATGCCGGTAAAGATATTATTGGCTTGAAGTCAGTTATTGAAGATGGGGATCCTAATCGACAAGGGCCTACAGCTGTTTTTTATTTTGAGGAAAATTGGGACGGTCCGTCTTCATCTGTAATTCAACAGAGGCTTGCCGCGGGATCTATATCGATCCATGTTGGAACAGGTAGTTATGCAGATGAACTCTACGTCAGCCCCGTCGCACTTGAACCGGGTGAAGCTGTGATCGTCGCTGAGGCCCTTAGGGCAGAATTTTCGTCTAATAATTAACGGTCATGTGGATGATCACGATTAGGTGTCTGGTTCGTATGAATCTGTGGTTGTATTCAGTTCATTTGGTGTGCTTTCATTAGAAGGCACCTAATTTGTACATATTCAGGAACTAATGGATGTCATTTTTAGTCTTTACTCATTTATCGTCACAAGGAGTACATCTTGCACTTGGTTATATTGAACTGTAGATTGCGTACCAACGGATAAGCGAACTTAATATTCAATAATTTTGGTACCCAATTAATGAAACCTGGATTTTTTACGATGCCTCTGCACCCACCGGGTGCTGATATGACGGAACTTTTAAAGTCTGATCTTCATCAGATCGTCAAACTCGATGAATTGGGGTATGAAGAGGCTTGGATCGGTGAACACTTCACTGCGGAATGGGAACCAATTCCCTCGCCTGAACTTTTCATTGCTCAAGCATTAGGGGTAACAAAAAATATACGCCTTGGTACCGGTGTTACCTGTATGCCTAATCATGATCCTTTTGTTTTAGCTCACAGAATCGCTCAGCTTGATCATATGGCGGAAGGGCGACTTAATTGGGGTATTGGAACCGGGAGTTTTCCAGGTGACACTCATGTTTTTGGCTATGACGAAGACGGTGGTGTGGATGCGGGTGCGTATACACGCGAAGCACTTCAAACGATACTGAAAATTTGGGAAAGTCCCGAACCTGGGTTGTACGAGTCGAAATGGTGGAAGTTTAGAATTCCCGAACCCGACGATGTGATAGGAATGCGTGCGCATGTGCAGCCGTATCAAAAACCACACCCTCCCATTGGAGTGGCGGGTGTATCGGCCAATTCTCCTACTTTGAAAATGGCCGGTCAACTTGGTTGGATTCCGATGAGCATCAATCTTGCTCCTCCTAGTCAGGTTAAGACTCACTGGGATTCGATAGCTGAAGGAGCAGCGGAGGCCGGAAATGAACCAGACCGGTTGCTCTGGCGCGTAGCGCGCGAAGTGTTTATAGCGGACACAACTTCTGAGGCACGCCGTTTGGTTACAGAAGGCACAATGGCCCGTGATTTTGAGGGATATTTCATTCCGATGCTTTCGAAAAATGACAGATTGGGAATCATGAAGAATGATCCGGATATGCCTGATTCCGATGTGACAATTGATTACCTGATCGATAATGTTTTTATTGTAGGAAACGTTGTAGAGGTCACCCAGAAGCTAAACGATTTATATGGTGAGCTTGGTGGATTCGGAACACTCTTGGCAATGGGACATGAGTGGAACCCTTATGAAGCTTGGCAGGAATCGATGACCGCACTCATCAAAGATGTTTTGCCTAATGTTGCTTAGGTCTATAGGTCGCAACTTTTATTCTATGTTGGCTATTAGTTGATCGCACCGTGTCCGGTCGAATTCACATAACAGAACAGCGTTACCGGCTACTAAGTAATCGGCGTATCCGGTGAATGAACCGCCACTGAAGTCTAAAAGTTTGCCGCCCTTTGAACGTTTTACCGCACCTTCAATTGAGCTTGTAGCCGCAGGAATTCCTAGTTCGATCGCCGCCTCATGAGTTTCGTAGAATCTTATTTCGATGTCTTTTTGATTGAAGAATCCGTACCAAATCTCAGTTGACTCCGGAACGGTGGCGGTGTCGTACTGTTTGGATTTCTTCCAGCCTGCCTGTACGAATGAGTCAGGCGTGAAGTTACGATCCGAAAGAAGGATTGAAGAAGTGCCCCCCTCTTTGGCTGAAGGGTCCTCGCTTGTCGAATTTTGGCCTCCGCAGGCAATCAATATTCCCAATGTTAACGTGAATGTTGCCAGCAATATTCGCTTTGTTATTTGCATAGATTACTCATTAGCAATAGCAATTGATCGAATTCTTAACAGAACATATAAGAATTGCTTACCGCATTATTGATATGAACTTTTACTTGTTGTATCAAATGAACCTTGAGCGTTCTTTAACCCCTGCTGAATGGTCTATATACACGCTGATTGTTTCGGTGAAGAAATCGAAGCCTTCTGTTCCTTGTTCTCGTTGTCCTGTCCCTGAGGATCCAAGACCTCCAAATGGTAGGTGAACTTCCCCTCCGAGGGTAGGAGCATTAACGTGTACCATTCCTGTTTCAGCCGAATTTATATATTCGTAGGCTTGAACGAGGTCGCGTGTGTAAACCGATGAGGAAAGCCCAAAATCTACGTCGTTGGAGATATTCACAGCTTCTTCCAAGTTTGATACTTTGAACACGCTTAAAACTGGGCCAAAGATTTCTTCTTTAGCAATGCGCATTTTAGGATCTACATCTGTGAAGATCGTTGGCTCAATGTAATACCCATCAGCAAACTCCTCACTCTCGAGTTGATGTCCTCCAAATGTCAGGCGTGCACCTTCTTCTGTGCCTATCCCGATGTATCGAAGAACGGTATCGAGTTGGTTCTTACTCGAAAGTGGCGCAACATCATTGGATTCATCCATGCCATCACCTATAGATAAGGCTTTGGTCTGGATAATTAGGGTTTCCATGAACTCGTCGTAGATTCCATTTTCGACGATCACTCGTGATGTGGCCGTGCATCGTTGCCCGGTTGAGCCGAAAGCCCCTTGGACTACTCCAGGAATTGCTTTTTCTAGATCTGCGTCATTAAGAATTATTGCAGCATTCTTTCCGCCCATTTCGCACTGAACTTTTTTGAGTAACTCCGAACCCCTTGCTGTGATTTCGGTACCGATTTCGGTTGAACCTGTAAAGGATATCCCTTTGACACGTGGATCCTCCACTAAAGTATTTCCTACGGATCCTCCTGGACCTGTGATCAGGTTCAATACTCCTGGTGGTAGTCCGGCCTCTTCGAAAATTTCTACTAGTTTTACTGCAGAAAGCGGGGTTCCGGAAGCTGGCTTGTAAACAACAGTATTTCCAGAAACTAAGCAGGGAGCAAGCTTCCATGCTGGGATTGCCAACGGAAAATTCCATGGTGTGATGAGAGCTACTACCCCGATTGGGCGCTTCATTGTGTATGCAACGGTGTCCGGCAGTTCAGAGGGTGTTGTATAACCATGCAATCGACGTCCTTCACCTGCTGAATATTCGATGATATTCATTGCACGTTTTACTTCACCGATTGCATCAGCGATTGGCTTACCTTCTTCAAGTGTTATCGTTTCAGCCATTTCGCCTGCACGCCGATCCATGATGTCGAGTGCTTTATACAGAATGGCCCCTCGTTTCGGCGCAGGCATGTTAGCCCAATCTTTAAAAGCCCCACTCGCAGCAGCGATAGCGTTTTCTGCATCTTGCGGGAGGCTGGACTGGAACTCCCCAACGATTTTAAAATTTTTCGCAGGATTTGTTATTGGGTAGGTTTGGCCGGAAATCGAGTCTTGCCATTTTCCGTTAATGTAATTTTGGCCGTTTTGGCGCAACGAGTTATCGCTCATATTCCCACTCTCTGGTCAGTCTATCGAATGGCTAAGGTTCCCTCTTAACTGGATATTTTGAAATATCTCGCACTGATAGTACTCGTATGAGATGATTTCGGGCTGGCGTGCGAGGGTTTTCACAGATATTCTGTCGCCCTTGGACACGCTCGTAATTTGTATCCTTAAACCATTCGCAATGGAGTAACAAAACGTATGTCAGCCAGCGGTAGTGCAGCCGTCACCATTCATTCTGCTTCTCTCAATCAAGTAGCCAGTTCCAGAACGGTTGAAATTCCTTCATATGACCGGGAACGTCTTGAAGATGTTGGCTTTCTGGCATCAATGACATTTGTATTGATGTGTAATTATCATCAGACCGGTCACTTTGGTGGTCCCACAGCCTATATGCCTTATACGGTAGCTACTCATCTGGCGGGTCCCGAGAATGGCGGTATGACATTTGATTATCGTCGCCCAAAGCATCCTTTTGCAGATAAGTTCATGCTGGCTGGCGGGCATAACGCTCCTGCAACTTATGCTCTTTGGATGATCATGGGGGAAGCGCTCGCCCGAAAACATGCCATAACGGGTGATGAACGATATAAAGCCGATCCGAAGGCGTCAATGCTTTCAATAGATGCTCTCGGATTTCGTCGCGGTGCAGGCGCATTAGCAACCATTTTGGAGGAAAATGATCTTGTGGACCATCCTACGATGGCTCAGGCAAAAATTCGTGGGATAAGGGCTTTATCAGGGCATTCAGAAACTACAGACCTGACCAACGATGTAAACGGTGGTCCGTCGGGAATTGGGATAGCTACTGCAGCCGGCAAAGCGGCTTTCTGGGACATGATGGGAGCTGATCCATCTCTCAAAATTATTGCAATTGAAGGAGAATTTGCTCTCACATCTGGGCATTCACAGGAGTTCAAGACTCAGGCAGTAGCGCAGAGAGTTGGTAAACGACTGAGAGTACTGATGTCTTACAACAACGCAGGGATCGATGATGAGCTTGTGGGTAGTGTCGTAAAAGAAGATACCTACCGAATAGAGGATCAGTGGTCATCATATGGATGGAATGTGTTTAAGGTTGATGATGCCACAAATTATGATCAAGTCGTAGGCGCTTTGAAGACCATGGAAGATTGGGATGAGGATGATCGTCGCCCGATGATAGTAGTTGGTAAAACCGTAAAGGGGTTTTGGCCGGGGGCTAAAGACGGGATGATAGGGGAAGTGACCCAAGTGGTTGATCATGCCAGCCATGCATATGGTATGCCGATGAATGGAGAGTATTTTCAGGCTCTTGCAGAGTCGTTTGAGCGTAAGTACGGTGTAACTTTTGAAGGAATTCGGTCGGGTGCCGTTTCGGATGATAGTGAAAGACTTCTTCAACTTAAAACGAATATTGACATCGCTATGTCCGTGCTTGATAAGGATGGTCTTGGGGACTGGCTTGCTGAGCGCCTGGTTGAGATTGGTGATCAGGTGAACGACAATCTTCCGCTGCGTGTGGATCCTAACTCTGATCCTTTTCAGGACGACCGATTGTTGGTAAAAAACCTTCCAACTGAGGCAACTACGGTTACCGCTGCGAACCCTGTGACAGGGGAGAAGAAGGATATTGGGATAGCGCTTTTCGAGGAGCCCGGGGCAGTCAAAGGTACCCGTCGCGCTATTTCGGAAATCATAAAATGGGCTAATTACGTGACTGAAAACCGTTTTGTGATCGTTGCAGCTGATCTTGCAGAGTCGATAAACGTTGATCATGGATCACTTTGGGGTCATTACGATCCGATTGACAATGTTGTAGGAACTCGGTTGAAGGCACCTATACAAGAGGCAGGAAATGCTTCTACTGCGGTTGGTTTCACGAGCCAGTCTCTGTCGATAGATCCGGACAGGCATAACGGGGTTTGGTCAATCTCCGGAACTTATGGTGCGTTCACTCCACTTATGTATCTCCCGTTACGCGTATGGAGTCAGCAGAATCAGGACAGTCCATTCAGGCTTGGGGTTGCACATGTTTTGGCTGGGCATTCTGGACCCGAGACTGCTGCTGACGCAAGAACTCATTTTGGAATTTTTGCTCCACAGGTTTGGAAATTATTTCCGAAAGGCCAAGTAATCGTACTAAGCTTCTGGGACTATAACGACGTGGCACCAGGGTACTTTGCTGCTGCTGAGATAGCCGCACGTGACTCAAAGGTTGGTGTGATAGTGCTTGAAGTTGCGAGGCCAGACTTCGCTGTAGCGGACCGTTCAACTTTTGCAGATTCAGATCCTCGTGCTGCTGCCAAGGGATTTTATTTGATCAAGGATTATGATCCTAATAGGCCTAAAGATGGAGTTGTTGTATCCCAGGGATCCAGTTCTACAGTGAATCTGGTGAGTGTTCTGGAAAAACTCGAAGAAGCGGGAGTGAATGTGAAGGTGATTGCTGCTATAAGCGAGGAATTGTTTGATAGGCAGCCTAAATCGTATCGAGATACTGTACTAACGGATGCTGAGAAGTTCGATCTAATGGTTGTTACGACCGGAACGCGCCGAGTATGGCCCGTGACCGGCGTCGGGCCACTAACCGATGAGTACTCTCTCACATCAGATTGGGATAATCAGTGGTTGAGTGGCGGGACTGAGGATGATGTTATAAAGGAAGCTCATCTCGATAAAGATTCAATTTTTGAAGCAGTAAAACGGTTTGCTGCGGATCATGATGAAAGGCTTTCTAGACAGGCATCAGCCTTTAATGGTCATGCAGGCTAACGTTTAACTGACTTCTATATCGTTGACATGTGGTGCGTGTATGTTGAGTGAAGCCGTGAGAAACTGGGTCACCATATCGTGAGTTGGCACGCATTCGGGGCATTCTTCGTTGACCCCCGGTGTGTACTTGACTTTTAGGTTGTTACCGTCCAGAGAGACTGAATCCAGTGTGCCTCCTTCAGATGCCACTAATTTCTCTATCTGTTCCAGCACGAAATCCACCTGGCTATTGTTGGTGATTTGAACCATTTTTTTCTCCGGAATTCGTGTATTGAATTGGTGGAGCTGGGGGGATTCGAACCCCCGACCTCGTCATTGCGAACGACGCGCTCTCCCAACTGAGCTACAGCCCCTAATTCGGTTATTATTTTGCACAAAAACACTACGGAGTTAATTATTTGATTAACTTTTAGTATCCAGAGCAAATTTAGCGTAACAAATGGTCCCATGTAAGTCTCAACCTTTTGTCAATAAGGTGCTACCATTTCGCCGTCTCACCATAGAAACTATGTTGCATACATTGTTGATACCGATAACTAGTGTTGGCGTTAGATCCATCAAATCGAGGGGTGAAAATTGCTAAAGCATTTTCAAGTGCCTGATGACATAGCGATCAGAGTAAACGTTGATAGTCTTCGAACTGTCACTGAGCGGATATTCATGAAATGCGGCGTGTCTGAATCCGAAGCCTATTTGGGTGCCGATGTGCTCATGTTCGCTGATCAAAGTGGTATCGACACCCATGGTGTATCGAACATGCTTCGTTCTTATGTGTCGGCCTATAACTCTGGGACTTTAAATCCTGATCCTAGACTTGAGATCGTAAAAGAGACACCTTCCACAGCGACCATTGATGGTGATGGTGGTCTTGGGCTCATGATTGCGCCAAAGGCGATGGACATTGCTATCGCGAAGGCTAAGGAAGTTGGAACCGGTGTCGTTGCTATTCGAAATTCAGGGCATTTGGGGGCTGCTGGTTATCATGCAATGATGGCAGCTGATCAAGATATGGTTGGCTGGTGTATGACTGCTGGTGGAAAAGCAATGGTGCCTACATTTGGTGCCGAACCTCAACTCGGAACGAACCCCATAGCATTTGCGGCACCGGGTAACAATGAACCTTCGTTTATGTTTGATGCTGCGATGACGTCAATAGCCGGTAACAAGATCGGCCTAGCAAATCGCATGGGCAAGGGTATGTCGCCGGGGTGGGTGGCAAATGAAGACGGAACACCAGATATGGACGGTGGAGCTGTAGCGGATTTTGCTGCTAACTCCGTGCGTATGCAATTACCGACAGGATCTACACGAGAGCTAGGCTCGCATAAAGGTTACAGTCTTGGCGTGATGGTGGATATTCTTTGTGGCCAACTTTCATTTGCGCCTGGGTTTGGCACATTGTCTCGTACGCGACGAGCGCACTTTGTGGCTGCATACTCGGTTGAAGCCTTTGGTGATGTTAGTGAATTCAAAGAAAATATGGATGGAATGCTTAAGGGTCTTGCTGCAACAAAGCCCATGGCTGGGCATGATCGTGTTTACTATGCCGGATTACCTGAACACGAAGTGCGGATTGAGCGGAGGAAGAATGGTGTTCCATTGCATCCTGAAGTGATCGATTGGTTTCGTGATATTTGTGCTGAGTTCGAAATCAAGTTCGATCTTGTATAGCGCAATCATTAAGGTTGTATCGAACGAGTTGCATGATTGGACAATATGGTGTGAGGAACCTAGATGTTTAAAGGTGTAATGGTTGGGTTTGGGATAATGTTGGCATCTCTAGTGATTCCCGTTGTACATTATGTTGCGGCTCCCTTGAGCCCATTTGTAGCCGGTTTTATCGGTAGTGGTATTGCGAATATTAATCAGGATGGGATTATTAAGTTTGGTGGACTTATGGCTGGGTTAATGTTCATCCCAGTTGTTGTTGTATTGATAATAAAATTTGTGTTTGGTGTAGATGAAGTTATGAGGATACCGACAACTTTGTGGGTGATTGTCGTTGTGGCTTTCATTCCATATACATGGTTCGGAGCCACGGTTGGTGCACTGGGCGGGTACATGATTCGCAGGAATGCGGATAAATAACCGGTTAAAGTCTGCGATCTCATAACCGGTGATGTCGTATTTGCCTATCAGTGAACCGTAGTTAGAGCTTTCGTCGCTTTGTGTGATGCGTTTGCTCTTTGTTTAGTTATCTTGGAATCAGCAACCACCACTATGGGTCCTACTGCGTCTCTTGCAAGCTTGTCTGCGACGCTTCCTAGAATAGATCGCCGAATACCCGACCTCATTTTTGATCCTACCAATATCCAAGATCCAGGATCGTCGGCTTGTAACTTATGAATTTGGCGTGTGAAATTTCCGTCGGATCGTACTATTTCAGCATCTATACCCATATTCGAAAAATAATTGAAAATTTCTAATTCGTTCTTCCTGTTATTTTTTGATTTTTTTTCAACGATTTTGATCTTGGATCGGCTAGCACCCGCCATGGCGCTCGCAATAGGCAGTACGGAATCTGAACTACGGTGATGGCGCGGAATAATTAACGTTTTAGGTGCCTTTTGAGCGTGAGATATTAAGTCCGTATGATGTGGATTTATGATCAATAACGGAGCAGCTGTAGTTTTCCATAGTGCGTCTAATAATCCTGGTTTTATCAAACGTTGGAATCTTGATCGGGCAGCTGTTGCGATCGCTATGATACCGAATGAACTAGTCGTAGCACGTGAAGTAATCATTGTCGCAGCATCACCAGTAGCGATTCCCCAGCGGCAACTTATACCATCGGGGCCAAGCCTGCTGACCACCTCTTCCAGATAGGCTGACGCAAGTATTGTTCCGCGATCATGAGGTGCATCGGGGTAGTGCACTTGTCGCGGTCTTGCGCCTCTTGCTGGGTGGGTTGGAGGAAGACTATGGAATAGCGTGATTTCACCAGAGAACCATTCAGCGAACATCGTTGCAAATGGAAGTATTTGTTCTGAATGCTGAGATCCGTTTAGTGGCACCAGGACTCGGTTTAAATTCAAAGAGTTTCCACGATTTATGGAATCGCGTCGAACATCTTCGTGAGTTTGTTGTATTGAATCTGTAAGTTGCGCCATTATTCGCTGCTTTGACTGGTCAGGAAAGGGAGTTTATCGCTTTCATGAAAAGCGCTAGTCGATTGATTTGTTCCCTGATTTCAATGTTTTCGCCTTCAGCATGGGGATTTTCACCCATAGATCCAAGACCGTCGGCGGATGGAACACCCATAGCTGCAGTGAGGTTGGCATCGCTTCCTCCCCCAGTGGATTCCTCAGTCATTTTAAATCCAAGCTGGTTTGACCATTCGATCAGTTTTCCTGCTAAAGCGGCTATTTCTGGTGTCCGCTCCATTGGTGGACGATGGAATCCGCCTTCGATATTGATAGTAGTACCGTTCACGGTTTGCTTCAATGCACGGATTGATGTTTCGAGTTTTGTTGCTTGAATCGTGGTTCGAACTCGTACGTCAATGATTGCTTCCGCGTAGGCAGGAATGGTGTTTCGGGCGGAGCCACCTGAAATGAGACCAGTGTTTACAGTGATACCGTTTTTCCAATCATTCATCGCTTGTAAATCTATTACTTTATGCGATAACTCGTGGATAGCAGATGCTCCTCGTTCTGGAAAAGCACCTGCATGGCTCGCTTTGCCTTCGACTGATATTCGAAACTCACCAAGGCCTTTGCGTTCGGTTTTTAATGCCCCATTTGAACCTTGTCCTGGTTCCATTATTAGAGCGTAAGCAGCACCTTTTGCATAGTGTTCGACTAATGGTCTGGATGAGGGGCTACCAACTTCTTCATCTGTATTGAAAAGAACTGTTAATGGTCTATCAGGCCAGAGATTATTGTGCTTTAGGGTTTGCAGGCCCACGATTGTAGTGGCGATACCGGCTTTCATATCAAGTACGCCTGGACCGTATAAGCGTCCTTCTTTTTCTGAATATCCCATTTGTTCTAGCGTGCCACGCGGCCATACAGTATCAAGATGTCCTACTACCAAGGCATGTTGTTTACCGTTGTTACCGTCTGGTGCTGGCCAATTAATAGCTATGTGATCACCAAATTCTGTCTCAGAATGGACAGTCACTTCACCTCCTATTGATCGCATCAAATTGGCGGTGAATGAAGAAATCTGATCATTAGCGGCCTTGTCTCTGGTGGGGGTTTCAATTGAGACAAGTTTTTCAATTAGATCAAATAAGTTGTCATTATTCGATTTGGCAAGCGATAGCCAATTGGTCAAATTGAAATCCTTACTAATAAATTTCTTATCTGCGATTGCATTTTTTAAAACTATGTTTATATGTTGGCACTGATCATGATCATGTGAGGTGCTCTATTGGGCAAGAAGGAACTTCAGCCCATTCTCTCCATGATCCATCGTAATCCTTAACATTTTTAAATCCGACGAGCTTCAGGGTCCAAAATCCGTGCGCCGCACGGATACCACCCTGTCAGTATGTGATCACATTTTTATCGGTTGTGATCCCCACATCAGCAAGTAGTTTTCTGATTTCCTCGGCTGATCTCAGAACGGGGATTTCACCTCCGGTATGAAAATTGGTCCATTCGAGATGAACTGCACCTGGGATTCTGCCACCCCTGGAACCTCCCCGTTTGTTGGTTCCGTCCCATTCGTCATCGGCTCGAACATCAAGGAGTATTGTTGACTCCTCATCAATAGCCTTCAGGACTTGATTGCGTGAAGCGAAGATTTCTGAATTTGCACTTGATGTGAATGTAGCGCTGGGTGCAATAACAGACTCCGTACTGATTTCGCGCCCTTCAGCTTTCCACTTGGGTAATCCGCCATCCAGGAACTTCACGTTCGTGTGACCGTAATAGTGCAGTGCCCACATCAACCGAAAAGAGTAGACACCTCCCGAGCGATCATATCCAATCACCGTGGTATCGTCGCCAATCCCTAAATCTGACATCGTTTCTGCGAATTGTTCAGGGCCCTGAATATGTGTCCGGTCTTCAAGGGAAGTTTTGTAGTAATGATCTATCGGATTTACTGAACCTGGGATGTGACCTCTCTCGTACTCTTCGGGCACATCAGTGTCGACTACACGTACGTTGGGGTCCGATATATGTTCCGCAAGCCATTCGGTGGTTACGAAGATATCGGGCATTGTGTATCCACGTTCGGTAGGTGAAGTTATCGGTTTGTCTTTCATCTGTAATGTTGGTTTCAGAAACTTTATGGTTGATAGGTTTAATGCAAGAGTGTTAAATGATGGTAGATGCTATCAGCTATCCTTATGTTCACTAGACGAACTCGATCAGGATTTGATTATTCGTGATAATGTTTTCGTTTGATAACTCATCAAAGTATGAGGCATCTAATACTTTAGCGGTACTTTTCATTCTTTGAATTTCATATTCGCCGGCTTAAATATTGAACACGCACCAATGGAAGTATTGGAACGCGTAACTGTTCCTAATCAAGATCTTGAGATGCATCTCCAGCGACTGGCCACGCACGCTGGTGGGGGTGTAATACTTTCCACTTGTAACAGAATGGAGATTTATTCTGTTACCGAAGACGTCTCGATAGGGATCAACCGCCTGAAGGAATATATCGAGACCACCTCCAAAAACTCTCGAGCAACCAAAATTGACCAATACATTTATACTCTCAGCGGAGATACCGTCGCCGAACACCTGTTCAGAGTAACTGCGGGCTTGGATTCCATTGCACTTGGAGAATCCGAAATCATCGGGCAGGTTACAAAGGCTCTGCAGGCTGCAGGTGAAGCGGGTACGATTGATCCGTCTTTGTCACGTATGTTTCATGCAGCATTGCGAACCAGTAGACGTATTCGTAAAGAGACTGGTTTAGGAAGAAATCGTATTTCGATTTCTTCACTCGGGGTTAAAGAACTTCAAGATATTGTTGGAGATCTAAGAGGTTTGAAGGTTTTACTAGTTGGTGCAGGTAAGACCGGCAGGCTTACCGCTAATGCCTTAAGGCGCTATGGTGCTGACGAAATTGTCGTATCGAGTCGATCGTTCGAACGTGGCAGGGTTCTTGCCGAAGATCTTGGTTCTTCTCAGGTTCCGTTTGAAAAAGTTCCAGAGGCTCTCGTCGATTGTGACATGTTGATTACGTGTACTTCTTCTTCAGATCCGATCGTCTCGGCCGAAACTATTAGATTTGCTATGGATATGCGACCTGAGCGGCCCCTGAATATTCTTGATGTTGGGATGCCAAGAGATGTTGATCCGAATGTGGCGGAAGTTCGAGGGGTCATGCTTATAAGTCTTTCTGAGCTACAGTTGAAGTCCAGAGAGAATTGGGGTCTCAGGGAATCCGCAGCTTCGGAGGCTGCCGAGCTGATTGATGATGGAGTTTCACGTTTTAAAGAACGTTTGATTGGTATTGATAGTGAGCCGGTGATTCGTTCTCTTGGCGCACGTATCGAGCGTATGCGTCAGCAGGAAGTGGAACAAACACTGAACCGAATAGACGGCTTGACAGACCGTCAGGCGCAGTTAGTAGAAAAGATGACCAGATCACTAGTTCGGAGGATTCTTGCAGATCCGATTAGTTTCCTCCGTAGCGAAGAAGCTCAAGCTGCTGAGTCAGTTCAAAAAGTTTTCGCCTTACTTGAACAAGATGAGGATAAAACCGATTAGGTTCTCGTAGCCTCTGAGACTCCGGTTAAACATGTGCATCGGCACTGTTATCAGTTCAATTTTCGCGTCACAATGTCTGATCAAAGATAATTATGGGTTTCGTGGGAGTAATTAATTGTCACGCGTTAGGTCCGAACAGCTATTTTCAGATGCCAAGCTGGTTATGCCTGGTGGAGTTAATAGTCCAGCTCGTGCGTGGGGTGCTGTGGGAGGCTCCCCGATTTTTTTTGAGAAAGCTGCTGGATCAAGTATTTGGGACGTTGACGGCAACGAGCTGGTTGATTACGTATGTTCCTGGGGTCCAATGATTTTGGGACATGCCAATCCAGCCGTGATTGATGCAGCGATTGACGCCGCACGTGCAGGCACATCATTCGGCGCTCCAACCGAGTTGGAAGTAGAGATGTCTCGGAGGGTTGTTGACGCCGTTCCATCAATTGAGGTAATTCGGTTTGTCAGTTCAGGGACCGAAGCAACTATGTCAGCGCTCAGACTGGCTCGTGCTAAGACCGGGAGAAATAAGATCATCAAGTTTAGGGGTGGATATCATGGGCATGAAGATGCATTGCTTGTTGAGGCAGGTTCTGGATTAGCGAGTCAGGGGATTGCATCTTCATCTGGTGTTCATCCTGGTTATGCCGCAAGCACACTTGTATCGGAATATAACGATCTTGAATCAGTTAAAAGCCTATTGGAGTCAAATCT
Source organism: SAR202 cluster bacterium (assembly GCA_008373165.1). Classification (GTDB taxonomy): domain Bacteria; phylum Chloroflexota; class Dehalococcoidia; order Lucifugimonadales; family Lucifugimonadaceae; genus Lucifugimonas. The sequence goes on from RQOU01000075.1 coordinate 21,180, forward strand.
TGGAGAAGTTGCAGCCGTGATTGTTGAACCCATCGCAGGGAATATGGGAGTAGTTTTACCTGCTGATGGATTCCTCGAGGGTTTGCGGGGACTGACCCATGAGCATGGATGTTTACTGATTTTTGATGAGGTGATCTCGGGGTTTCGAGTTGCTTTCGGTGGAGCACAGTCGAGTTTGGGAGTAATGCCGGATATTACATGTCTCGGGAAAATAATTGGTGGCGGGTTTCCGGTGGGCGCTTACGGTGCAAGTGCAGAAATTATGTCTGAAGTAGCCCCTCTTGGCTCCATGTATCAAGCAGGAACTCTTTCTGGTAATCCAGTAGCTATGGCTGCTGGTATAGCTACGCTGGATGAGTTAGCTAGACCTGGAGTTTACGAAGATCTGCAAGATACCACCGACAAACTTGCCGATGGAGTCACTAATGTATTCGCTGAAGCGGGGATTCCAGTGGTAATTAACCGGGCTTGCGGACTTATGACGGTGTTTTTCTCCAATATCCAAGTGACGGACATGGAGACGGCGTCAGTATCTGACGGCGATGCTTATGGTAGATTTTTTCACCAGATGGTTGAAAATGGCGTTTATCTTCCGCCTTCACAGTACGAGGCATGGTTTATTTCAACCGCTCATACAGCAAAAAACATTAAATCGACCCTCGAAGCTGTCGATCGTTCACTAATTGCTTAGATCAGGTTCGTCGGTTCGTGTGGAAAACGTTTTTGCCATAGGTCATTATGATTTAGCTGAGATCGACCAGTGTTGCACCATTACCGCCCTGGTTCTTAGGCGCGGCGCTGAATGATCCGACAAGAGAATGATTCGCTAACAGTAATCGAATTGCCGCTCTTAGTGCACCTGTACCCGTCCCATGGATGATTCGAATGCTCGTAAGCCCTTGCATCGATGCATTATCGATAAACTGGGTTACAAGTTGTTCAGATTCATCGACCCTTGACCCTCGTACATCTAACTCTTGTACGGGTTTTTCGCTTTTGGTCGTATTGACTGTGATACGAGCAGCTTCTTTTGAACTATTAGGAACATTAGGGGCTTTCATCAAACGTAATTGCCGTTCGTTTAATTCGATACGGGCATTGCCCATTTGCAGTTCAACGATTCCATCTGGATTAACCTCTATAACAACGGCCTGAACGTCTAGGCCTTTAATTTCTACTTGATCCCCGGATTGCAGAGGTCGATTTAAGTCAGGATCTGTTGATATTTCGTTTTCTGGTGGTGGAGTCAGCGGTAGCCACGTAGGATCGGAGAACTGATTACGAATACGGCCAATCGCGCGTTGTGCGGTTGCAAGATCTTTATCGTCACGTACTTTGCTGACTATTTTTCTTAAGCTGCGTCGGATTTCTTCCGTCTCGCGCCGAAGTTCTACACGAGATTTTTCGATCATGTTTTCTTGTAAGCGAGTCACATTGCTTAGTTTGTTTTGGAGATCTTTTCTTGTTGTTTCAGCTTGAATCTTAGCTTTTTCTGCTTTTTCTCGAATTCGACTGGTTTCCTCTCGCTCTCGATGAAGTTGCTCCAGAATACTTTCAGCCTCTGCTCGACTAGGATCCATCATCGCTTCAGCCTCAGCGAGCATATGGCCAGGCATTCCTAGATGTCTGGCAACGTGAATAGCGTAGCTGCGCCCCGGAATGCCCATTAATACGTGATACGTGGGCATCATCGTATCGGGATTAAGCTCAACTGAAGCGTTTTGAAGGTTTTCGGACTCTGCAGCATACTCAGCGACTGTTCGGTAGTGTGATGTGATAGCGATTGGCATTTCGTTGGCAGCTGCATGCGCTAATACTGATCGTGCGAGAGCAGATCCTTCTTCTGGGTCAGTTCCCGTTCCCAGCTCATCCAGAAGAATCAGCGAGCTTGAGGTTGCCTCATCCAAGATATTAACTACTCGACCCATATGGGACGAAAATGTTGAAACAGACCGTTCGATAGATTGTGAGTCTCCAATATCCGCGTAGACGGCGTCGAAAATGGCTATATCTCCATTGGTTACAGGCACTTGCATGCCTGCTTGATGCATGAGAGCGAAAAGGCCAATGGTTTTGATAGCTACAGTTTTTCCACCGGTATTGGGCCCTGTAATCACAAGTCCTCTGAATCCTGGGCCGATATTAATTGTGATGGGTACTGCATTATTCCCAAGGAGAGGATGCCGGGCACCAACAAGGTTGATAACGTTATCCGATCCGGCCGGCATAGTTCCCATACGCCTGCCTCCCATTGATATCGATAACCGAGCACGAGCTACGATGAGATCGATCGCAGCCGCAGCTTCTAAGGAGATCAGTGCTTCTTCTTCTCGATCCCCGATCAATCGTGAAGCTCGGCGCAAAATGCGCTCTTCTTCTCTTTGAGCTTCCGCAGCTGTTTCTCGCCATGCGTTGCAGAGATCAACTGCTTTCAGTGGTTCCACAAAAAGTGTAGACCCACTACCCGATACGTCATGTACGATTCCAGGGACTGACTCTCTTGCATCAGCGCGTACTTCGAGAACAAGTCGCTCCCCTCTTGTTGCGATTGCTGTTGACTGGAGGGACTGCCTAACTGACTTACTATTCGCGATACGTTCCATCGCACGCATCACGCGCTGGAACGTTTTACTTACGTTCGTTCGTAATCTGGATAGTTTAGGGGTCGCTGAGCTCAGCACTTCTCCTTTACCAGATATTGACTTAAAAATTTCTTCACTCAGATCTCTCATGTTGGGGATATCTGAGGCTATTTCTTCCAGTAGGGGCGCTTTTCCTTTCATTGACACCACGGTGTTACGCGCTGTCCATATCGAGTCTAGTAAGAATAGGATCGATACAATTTCCTCTCCGGTCAGCATTCCGTCGATAGCGGCACGCCTAAGGACAGTACGAGGATCCCGAGTTCCCGCCAGGCCGATGTCGCCGACCGTTGACAGCATTAACACCGCTTGTGCCGTCTCCTCCTGGAGTCTCTCTACATCTTCCATGTGAAGTAATGGTTCAGCTTTTATCGCCATTTCACGCGACATAAAAAACCGAGTACGCTCGGCTAAGAGTGCCCGGACATTAGTAAACTCGAGTAATTCCCAAGCTTGTTGCTGCAGTTCAGATTCTGTAGTGACCTGTTCTGGAAGCGTGCTTTGATCACCTCGAGATGTCGGTGTTATATCGGGTTTTTGATTAGGCGGGCTCATGACGTTGGTGATTGTATTGTGATTGGTTTGTTTATACTCGGTCTTGCGATTTGTATTTTCCGCAATAAATTTTCCGATAGGTAAAACCGTAACTCATGCACTCTGAAGAATTTATAGGGGTTGATCGACAGATCTTTCTAAGCATGTCAAAGTTGTTGGGTATAGCGGACCTGGACTATCAGGGCGGATTTATTGATCTGGGTGATCATCTGGTGCACTATCTGGATTACGGTGAAGGCCCACCGGTTTTGTTGCTTCATGGTGGTGGAGCAGGATCAGCGATCTGGTTTAAACAGATTCAGGTATTATCCAAAACCCGACGCGTGATTGCACCAGATCATCCGGTATTTGGCTTGTCGACTCAGGATGCGTATAAAGCGCCGTTTCTTCCAAATCTTGTGAGCTATATGGTTCGATTGTTTGACGAGCTTGGTCTGGATCGTGTCGATGTCGTGGGACTTTCTATGGGTGCTCAAGCCGCTTTGGCCATGGCGCTCGAGGATCCTGATCGCTTGGGCAAATTGGTGGTTATTGATTCTGCTGGGCTGGGTCGGGCTTTCCCTTTAATTTTTAAGTTGGCGACTGTTCCACTATTTGGTCGATTGATTGTTAGGCCAAATCGATGGGGGCAGGATAATTACTTTAAAACGATGGAAGTTGTCAATTCCGATTTTACTGGGGCTTCAGCATATAAGCAGTACGCTTACGATGTGACATTACCGGATGGACATGGTCATGCAATGCGATCAAGCCTCGTTGCTATTACAAATATTTTGGGTCAAAAATCCATATTTACAGATGAAGAGTTGGCTTCCATAAGCGCTCCCACACTTGCCTTATGGGGTGCAGAAGATCGCGTATTCCCATTAGAACATGGTTATCGTTTAGCTCAACTCTTACCCAATGTGAGCATGCACATTATTGAAAATGCTCGGCATGTGCCCTTTTTGGATCATCCTGATGCGGTTAACGATCTTATTACAGGGTTCTTAAACGACCCCTAGGTGCCCAGTAAATCACCTACTGCGAGTCCGACTGATTCAGCCCATTCAGATGACGTAACCTTCCCTGAACCTGATTCTCGTACTCGCCCTATGTTGACAGCACCGTCACCTGTCGATATTTGTATTCCAAACTCGCCTATGGAAATTACAGTGCCAGGAATAGCAGTATTGTCTGATGAAGCCGCCGCGTCGTATAAAGAAAGCTTTGTTCCATTGAAAGTAGTGTTGGCTCCTGGCTGTGGATCTGCACCACGGATCATATTGAAAACTGTGCTTGTATTTTCTTCCCATTTGACTTGGACATCATCAGCTTTGCACCATCCTTCGTAGGTTGCCATAGATTCATCTTGGACTATTTTTGGTGCTTTTCCGGATCGAACTAGTTCAACAGATTCGATTATTGCCTCCACACCTAGTGGGAATAGTTTCTTGAAATAAAGATCACCGAGAGTCTCTTTTGTGGTGATTTCTACAGTTTTCTGCATCAATACTGGTCCTGTATCCAGACCATTGTCAGGCCAAAATATTGTTAGTCCTGTGGTGGATTCGCCATTGATTATTGGCCAGTTTATTGAACTGGGCCCGCGATGCAGAGGGAGAAGCGAGGGATGATACTGAATAGTACCTAGAATCGGATAATTGATCATTTCCATAGGCACGATGTCGGTGACAAATGCCATGATGCAAAGTTCGGGTTGCACTGTTTTGAATTGAGTTATTGCTTCCTCGTCTCGCAAGCGTTTGAATTCGAACACTGGAACATTTAGTGCATGGGCTGACTCAGATATCGGATCATCTGGTCGTCCTTCTCTAGTGGGCGGAGCAAATACTCCTACGATCTCATCAACATTGTTCTTGGCTAATGCTTCTAAGACTGATTTACCAAATGCTGACTGACCGATAATAGAAATTCTCATTTTTTTCTCTTGGACTGAACGAAATAAATTCTTCAGGGATGGCGTTTTTTTCTAACACCATTCCGGTTTGAGTGTTGGATTATCCGGCTTACGGGTTAATATTGATAGTGGCATCACAGTAATACGTCTATAAATATTGTCACGGAGTTTCTCAGGCTTGACCATTTCCGACGATTCTCAAGATCAAGTTAATAAGTCAGATATAGATTTCCCTCCAGAGACATCTGATGATTTTTTTCGACGCGGGCTGAAGAATGCTCAGCTGGGGATTTTAGATAAGGCAGTATCTGATTTTGAAGAGGCTGCATGGCTGGATCCTGAAAATCATGAAATTCAGTTCAACCTCGGTACTGCCTATCTCTCTATGGGCGATTTCGAGCAGGCAATCAGTAACTTTTCTAAAGCGATAAAGCTTAAACCTGATGTGGCTGATATTTATGGAAATCGTGCGGTCGCACATGCTGCTATCGGTCAGGACATAGAGTCTGAAAAAGATTTTGATGAAGCTGTGCGACTTGGGGCACCACCAGATGGGCTAGGTGTAGTAATCGATTATGTGAAGGACAAACACCGTAATCCTAGTTAATCTTTCGGAGCGCGCCAATCCGGAAATGCTTCGTCTAATTTAAGGTTGCGTAGGTATCGTCGAACCGTATCGAAGGCTCCTACCAGATTTATTGGCTGGGTAGATGTGGATCGAATAGTTGCTGAATTCAGGTGTTCTGCAAGAAACAGGGCTTCTGCCCTAGATAGCGGAGAATATTCTGAGTGTCTCTCCAGCAATTGGTAGTTGATTCCAGCCGCTTTGAGTCTTGCAAATGCCCGAGCTGCCGTAAGGTCTCGCCTGTCATGTGCAGGGGTGTCATCTGGACCTAGGCGCGGGCGTCTTAACAGATCGGCTGCTATCAATTTATCGTAAAGATCGTCATCCAATCCACTTTGTTCAAGAAAATCTCGTATAGGAATTGGGCCGGTCGGGCTGGAACTGTTAGGCATCGCGGTATGTTGTTCTGGTGATATCGCCCCAGCGAGGGGTGATGCTGGATCACCATTTATGACCTGTTTGATGCCGTTCAGGTTCAGTCCTGCCGCCTGGAGTTCCTTAATTTTTGAAATTAAACCTTCGAAGTTTGCCGGATAAAGTGCGCGCGTTTTGCTGGTTTTCCGTGGCTGTGGGAGAACCCCTATACGTACGTAATAATTGATCGTTGCGGTTGTAACGCCTGTGCGACGGGAAAGTTCTCCAACGGCGAGACTGGCGCCTTTACCGTCATTCGTATCTGGATTATCTGAGTTAGGTGTATTGGTCATAAAATCTACAAATAAATTTGGATTTGTTTTTTCATCCAGAAGGCATTCGCTATAGATCTGCTGATCTTGAAACCGTGCCGGTTCCCTTTTAAGTGAGAAGCTTATCTGAGAAATATCTTCTCGGTGTCAATATCATTCCCAGCGGAAGGTTTTTGTGGCGATAGCGAATACCACGATAATCCATACAGTGAGACCAATCAGCTCATTGCCTAGTGTTATTACCGTTGCGCCTTCAACCGTTATAGCTCTCATGCCATCTGCAAGATAGGTTAGAGGAAGATACTGTGACCATCTGGTTAGCCACTCCGGCATTACAGAGAGTGGGAAAAAAACGCCTGAAAGAAACATCATTGGCATTGAGATCACGTTAGCCATCGGGGCTGCAGTTTCTTCACTTTTAGCCCAGCCCGATATGGCTAGTCCCATAGCGATGAATAGTGCCCCGCCCAGTAGTGCCAGAATCGTTAGGTCAAACCATGCACCAAGTCGTCCGGTGTTGACTGATACTCCAAGTGCCACTGCGCCGACAATAATCAGTACATAGGTTTGAATTACAACAACGATAGCTTTTGTGGTGAGTTGTCCGGCGAGAAAATGTGCCGCTCCGATAGGTGTCGCTTTCAAACGTCGTAAAACACCTTGCGATTTGAACCTGACTAAAGAAAATACAACTGTGAAAAGGCCGGTCTGCATTATGGCCATAGCCGCAATGCCGGGAATTAACCAGCCTTTGAATCCCTGACCTTGACCTTGAATTAATGATTCATTGACGTTGATTGAGTTTTCGACTAGATATTCATCCGGGACAGCTGCGTATTCTTTGAACAGGCCATCGGTCACTTGCTTTAGCACTGTTGATATAACTGCACGTTCTTGGGTATAACGTTCATCGTAAGTTACCTGGAGAACTGCCAATTCGCCTGGTACACCGTAATTTTTTGGGATGATAATTGCTGCACGTGATTCTCCAAATTCCAAATCGTGCAAAATCTCTTCGGGAGTTCCGATAGAGACTTTGAGCACCTCTTCTTCATCACCCTGAAGTGCCTTTATCAAATTACGGGATGCCTCACTCTTGGCTTCATCATGAACGCCAACGCTCGGTGCGTTATAACCATTAAAATTCATCATCCCGAAAATAAGCATCACCAGCAACGGGAAAAAAAGCGCCCAGAAAAGCGCCTGTCTGTTTCGGAAATACATTTTCATAGAAACAACTGTGAGAGCCAGATAAATCTTCATCGTTTAGTCTCGGAGATCTCGGCCGGTTAGGTTTAAAAAGACATCATCAAGAGTTGCTTCTCGTAATCGCTTTTCAGGCTTGAAACCAGTTGCAAGAAGCTGGTCTATAAGAGCGTTAGGGGTATCTATGGCTATAATTTTGCCGCTTTCGATGACAGCAATACGGTCGCAAAGTTCTTCGGCTTCTTCCATGTAATGGGTTGTGAGCACTATCGTAGCCCCATCATCCCGAATCTTTTTGACCAATGCCCAAACCTGTCGACGCGCTTGAGGATCTAGTCCGGTTGTAGGTTCATCCAGAAATAAAATCACAGGGTCGTTAACTAGGGCTACTGCGATAGATAGTCTCTGTTTCTGACCTCCTGAAAGTTGTGCGTACTTACTATTTTTGCGACCCTCAAGCCCTACTCTTGAGAGAACTTCAATTGGATCCACCTTAGTCTCATAGAGTTGAGCATACATACCTACGATTTCAGAGAGTTTCAAATTGTCGAAGAAAGCGTTCTGCTGGAGTTGGACTCCTATAATGGACTTTACTGCGGTTGGATCTTTTTTCACGTTTATGCCATCGATGACAGCTTCGCCGGAGTCAGCGTTTCTCATGCCTTCGAGAATTTCTACGGTGGTGGTTTTGCCTGCACCGTTTGGTCCGAGCATTCCGAATATTTCGCCTCGTCGGACTTGAAATGAAATACCGTTTACGGCATCAATGTCTTCGTATTTTTTTCTGATGTCGTTCGCGATGATTACCGGATCAATCAAGGTGTTATTTACCTGGCCTGCCTCTGGATGTTTGCTTAATAAATCCTCTAATCGACTGTAGAGTGCGGGCATGTTGTCGAGAACACGTTAGAATCTGCGCTCAGACAAATCGAAATTGGGCGCTCAATAGTCTATTTGAAATGCGTCTACAGGGGGTTTCTCATTGAGCATTGAATATGTAAATTTTGGCACGGCTGGTGTAAAGGTCTCGCGTATGGCGCTGGGATTGGGTTTCAGAGGCCAGTTTGATCGAGACGATGCCAAGAGCGTAGTGCTGCAGGCACTTGATTCGGGTATTAACCTCATCGATTGCGCCAACGTATATGGGTTCATGGACGATCGGCGCAATATCGGAAGCTCTGAAGAAGTTCTTGGGCAAGCCTTAAAGGGTCGACGAGATGATGTTGTCATCACATCCAAAGTTTTTAGCCCGATCGGTGAGGGACCAAATGACCGGGGTCCGTCACGATTTCATGTTATGCGTGAGATTGAACGGTCACTCAAGCGTTTGCAAACCGACCATGTTGATGTCTACATTTTTCACGGTGTAGATGACATGTCTTTATTTGAGGAGCAGTTCCGTACGATGGAGACCCTGATTCAGCAGGGTAAGATCCGTTACGTTGGAGTCAGTAATTTCCAGGCTTGGCAGGTGGTGCAGGCACTTCAGGTACAGAGGCGTATTAATGCTCAGCCACTTATCGCTGTTCAGAACCCCTATTCACTGATGAACAGAACCCAGGAAGATGAACTTTTTCCGATGATTCGAGAGACCGGAGTAGGCCTCATGGCCTACAGCCCTCTGGGTGTGGGACTCTTGAGCGGAACCTACAAACATGGAGAAGTGCCGGATGACAGCACATTGTGGGGGTCTCGGCGACAGGGGCAGATTGCGACTTATATGAGGGGCAAGGCCGGCAGGGTAATCACTGCTGTCAATGATGTGGCAAATGAATTGGGAGTTAGTATGCCGCAGGTCGCTATGGCTTGGGTGATGTCACATCCTGAAGTTACCGTTGCTATTTCAGGGGCTGATACTGTCGAGCAAATAACTGACGTGGCCGGAGCTCTCGAGCTTATATTGCCAGATGAGATGATTGCAAAGCTTGACAATGTTTCTTATGGAATGCGTGCTGTTTTGGATGGCGCAGATGATGATTTTGAAGATGATGACTAACGAGTTATCGACTTTTAATCGTTCGTATAAAAAATCGAAGTGTTTAGTTACAGATCAGTTGTCGTACGGCATTTTGCTTTTTCAGTGCAACAAAGGGGTATGAATTGAAAGTGTTACTTGTAGGCGGTGCTGGAATGGTTGGCTCTTTCATCACCCCTTACCTACGAGAAAAACATGAATTACGAGTTCTTGACATTGCTCAACCTCGGCATGAAGGCATCGACTTTGTTAAGGGTTCGGTTACTGATCCACAAGCGATTGAAAAGGCCGTTGCTGGTGTTGATGCTTTTATCTGGCTGGTAATGAAAAGCCCACAGGGTGGCATGGTCACTGATCAGGATCTTAAAGTGATACGTGAGAATTATGAGGTTAATTGTCTTGGGCTGCATACATTCCTCTGGCTGGCACACGGTGCGGGACTAACAAGAGGTGTGTATACGAGTTCTATGAGTGTTCACTACAGGGGTCGAAATTACTATAAGTCAGAAGATGAAATCCCATTGGATACTCCGACTGCCTATGGGCTCAGCAAAGGATTCGGCGAAGGTATTTGCAGATATTTCGCATCGTGGTTTGATATGAATATCACGGCGTTGCGTATTACGGGTCCTCGGGGGCGAGATGCCTACCTCGAAGAACGCGCTCAGCCTAAGTTTGTAAGACCTGATGGATCTAACATGCTTTTTGTTACAGATGAAGCAGACCTTGCCCGGGCCTATTTGGCAGCTCTGGAGAATGTCCAGATAGGTCATGGTCGTTTTGACCCTGTTTTTATAGCGGGGGATGAAAACGAAAAAGAACATAACCTGTCCCGAGCAAAGGCGTTACTGGGTTGGGCTCCTCAATCACATCTGGAAATTGAGTCTTAATGCGGATAGCGATTTTAGGGAGTGGAAGTGTAGGATCCGGACTCGCACGGGGATGGTCTCGCCTTGGGCATTCGGTGGTGATCGGATCGAGGGCTCCTGAATCTGAACGGCTTGGCGATCTTGTGGCTGAAATCGGGAATGGTGTTCAGGTAACAAGTCTTACGGAATCGGTGGTTAGGGCGGATGTTGTTGTTCTGGCTGTTCCTTGGCAGGCAGCTGAGGAGTCCGTTATGGTTCTTGGCGATCTTTCCGGATATACGTTGATTGATGCTACAAATCCCTTTGTAAAAGGCCTGAATATTGGAGTGAATCAAGACGAGTCTGGAGGAGAACTTGTAGCTGAATGGGCTACTGGAGCGAATGTGGTTAAGGCATTGAATATTGTCGATGCAAGGTTATTGGATGGTAGAAAGCTTGATAGCAGACAGATTTCAATACCCATATGTGGGGACGATGAAGACTCCAAGCAGATAGTCATACGACTCACAGCAGAACTGGGTTTCGACACAGTTGATGCTGGATCCTTATCGAATTCGATCTTGCTGGAAAATCTCGCACTGTTGATGATTCGGCTTTCAATGAAAAAGAATCTTGGTAACGAGATAGGTTTTCGCGTTTTAAGAGGCTGAATTCACGCGTGGGCAAGATGGAATTTTAAGGGCATATACCTTTTGAAAATTACTTGAGGTATACCAGTGTCATCGACTTTGGCTCACGTTATCCAATCGACGTCCCGTCCGCTTGTGTCA
>RQOU01000076.1 GCA_008373165.1 SAR202 cluster bacterium
GCGATACCAAAGATAAAGGCCAGGAGGATGAGGACAGCATTCCCTGATGGGTTTGTGCCAAATGGAACGCCTAACACGACTTGCTGGAGTATGGCCCAGACAAAAATGATCGGAGCAATCGCAACAGCAAGCCATACGTACCATTGTCGAAATTTTTGGCTTTCTGAAAATATCGGATAGTCGATTTGCATTTGTGTTACCGGTGCTGAATGGACAGGTTTCAGTATTTTATATTCCTTGTTTTATTTGGAACAAAACCTGAGTAAATGAAAAAATTAAATACGCCAGATCGCGAGATCAGCATGGTCGACCCTAGCCTATAATGCGACCGCTACTCAAGTGCCGGGAAAACATGAAATTTCGCAGGAGAGCAATGTGAACAAAGGTATTCCATCATTTCGCCCAACGCTGACAGGCAATACACATGCCGTTTCCACCGGACATTACCTCGCTACGGCTGCCGGTTATCGGATTCTTGAACAGGGTGGCAATGCCACTGATGCGGGTGTTGCTGCTGGCATTAGTCTTAACGTGGTACTGCCTGGCTCTACCAGTTTCGGGGGTGTAGCGCCAATTCTTATTTGCGATGCAGAAACCAAAGTTGTTTCTAGTATCAGCGGACTCGGGCGTTGGCCACGTTCGGTGAAATTGGATCATTTTGTTCGTTCTCGTGGTGGGACAATTCCACAAGGAGTTGAACGTGTAGTTGTTCCTGCAGCTGCTGCTGCATGGATGACTGCCTTGATCCAGCATGGAACTATGTCCTTTGAGCAGGTTATTACACCAGCTCTAGAATATGCCCGAGACGGTATAGCGGTAGGCCATGTTCTGGCAAATACCATGTCGACTTTTGATGAGCAATCAGATAAGTGGCCTACTCGTACCGAAGCTTTTTCGGAAAACGGATCACTCCCTCGCCTAGGGGAAACTCTTCACCAGCCCCAACTCGCCAGCACATTTCAACGTCTTATCGATATAGAAAAAAAGAACAAATCATTGGGCCGTGAACGTGCGATTGAGGCGGCGTTGGAATTGTTCTACAAGGGAGAAATTGCTGAGGAGATTGTATCTTTTGTCCAAGGCGGTGGCGGCTTTCTTTCAATGTCCGACATGGAAGAATTTGAAGTAGGGCACGAACCACCTGAGATTGGAAGGTTCAACGAGTTTGAAGTGTATACAAACGGCCCATGGAGCCAGGGTCCGGTATTTGCAGAAACGATCCAGTTACTTGCAGGCGATGATTTAAAAGGTCTTGGACATAACAGCGCTGATTATATTCATCTTCTCGCTGAGGCCTTGAAAATATCGTTTTCTGACAGAGACGCATTTTATGGCGACCCTGACTTTATAGATGTCCCCATCCGAGGTCTTTTGAACGAGGCGTATGCGAAGAGTCGCAGAGCTGATATCGACATATCCAGAGCGACCCCAGCGATGCCTCATGCAGGTGATCCATGGTCTTTTGAAGACCGCTCAGAACCGCAGGATTATTCCTATAATCCTCCACTACCCATAGAGGGTGACGCCGAACCAGATACGAGTTATGCGTCTGTTATTGATCGATGGGGGAACATGTTTTCCGCTACACCCAGCGATGGAGCAACAGCGGTCGTTCCAAGCCTGGGGTTTACCCCGTCGACGCGAGGATCCCAATCCTGGCTTGATGAAAACCATCCTTCTGTTATTGCGCCATGGAAACGTCCTCGGCTGACTCCCAACGCGTTACTTGGGTTCAAAAACGGTAAGCCATGGACTGTGTTTGGAACACCGGGCGGTGATGCACAGATTCAGGCCACTCTGCAGTACTTTTTCAATGTGGCGGTTTTTCAGATGACACCGCAGCAGGCGGTGGAGGCTGAGCGCTTTCTTATATGGAGTTTCCCCGATTCATTTTGGCCCCATGTATACACCCCTGGGCGGATGGAACTGGAGCGACGGTTCGACCAAAAAATCTCAACTGATTTGGAAGGCCGAGGGCATAATGTAGAGTGGCTTTCACTTTACGGAGGCCGAGCGAACAACGTTTGCGGGATTCAGGTTAATCACAAAACGGGTACGCTGTCGGCGGGTGCTGATTTGCGAGGTGAAGCCTACGCTATTACTCGCTGACCTCCAATTCATGAAATGTCACCAAAACCACAGAGCATCCTGTGTTTCACTTAACCAGTGATTGACGCTCAGACTCCACCTCTTCGAACCAGGTTTCAAGGTTTCTTAATAACTTCAGTGCGATATCGGGATTCTGAGCTGCTAAATCATGTTGTTCTAATGGATCGTTATCAATGTTATAAAGTTCAGGCTTGGGGGCTTTCGGAACTATCTGTTCTGGTTCCGGCCAGTCAAAAACCTGACTGAAATTCTCGGGGTGATACTTGTACTCAATATCTTTCTCGATGTACCTGTCGGCTAGTGTTTGGTCCGCTTCAGTTGCATAACTGACATCCAATGCGGGCCTGACAAGTTTCCATGAACCTTCTCTGACCGCAGCGTTTGTTGTGCCGATTGGTGAATACCCATTCCATTGCCAGAAACGGCGTGGAGCGTTATGTTGTGGTTCTCCCATTAATATCTCTGACATATCGATTCCATCCAGTGGTTTATTCCCTACATGATTGATTTTTGCAAGGGACATCAGCGTCGGTAGCCAGTCTGTAAATACAATCTGTTCGTCAATTTCAAGATCTTTAGGCAATCCATTGGGCCATTTGGCGATCATTGGCACCCTGATACCGCCTTCGTAAACTGATCCTTTAGCTCCCGCAAATCCACAGTTGAATCTTCTACCGTCCACGGAGACTCCATCGGGTACCTGGTCACTTCTGTGTGTGAAAGCAGGACCATTGTCACTGGTAAACATGAGTAGTGTGTCGTCGGCGATCCCGACTGAATCAAGAGCCTGACGAACTTTGCCTATGCCCTGGTCCATGACTTCAATCATGGCGTAAATAATAGCTATACCCAGTTCAAAACCTGCATCGACGTATTTTTGTGTGACTGTTTCGGGTGCTTGGAGCGGACTGTGCGGCGCGTTCCAGGTAACCATGAGGAAAAACGGTTCATTTCTGTGACGTTGAATGAATGTGACAGCCTCATCAGCCAGAACGTCAGTTAGATATCTACCGTCAGATTTTTCAAATGAACCGTTTCGGTCAAGATTCCATCGGTAGTAGTCAGCCCAGCCGCCTCTAAATCCGGCGAAATCGTCGAAGCCCCTCGAGTTGGGATGAAACCTCGGATCCAGTGCACCGTTGTGCCATTTACCGACCATTCCCGTTGCGTAACCGGCGGCCTTGAAGGAGTCTCCTATGGTTGCTTCGCTTAGATCTATACGGTCATAACCAAGCACTTCCTGAGGAGTGATAGCTCCAGTTCGGATAGGATATCGGCCTGTCAATAATGCAGCCCTGGATGGCGAACAAACAGCTGATCCGGCGTAATGCTGGGTGAGTCGCAAGGACTCTGTTGCGAGTTGATCTATTGATGGTGTATGAACCCGCCCTTCTGAATAGAGGCCGAAATCACCGTAACCCATATCATCGGCAACCATAAGAACGATATTTGGCTTCGACAATTTCGACTCCTGTCCTGTTTTAACGGAATGCATACGAGCCAGTCCGTATAAATTATTAACTTACCTTGTGGAGTAGGTTATTTGAGGTGCAATTCAGAATATCTTGGCATAATTCTCTTACGATTCAACTTGGTGCTGGTAAAGGTAATTAATTCATGGCCATGGAAACGAAACGACTTGGAAGAACCGGTATGCAGGTTGGCAGGCTTGGAATAGGCCTGTCGGAGGTCGGCTTTAATCTTGAACTAACTGATGTGGATCAAGCGCGTTCAGTGATAAATCAGGCGCTCGACAGTGGTGTCAACTTTCTTGATACAGCCGCGTGTTATGGCATTAGTGAAGAACTCGTTGGGCTGGTAGCGTCTGAACGTAGAGATGAATACGTTCTTGCAACAAAGGCGGGTCATTATCTGCCCCGTAATCAGGGTGAGGATTGGACTTATGATTTGGTCGTAAGTTCTGTTGATCGCTCGCTTAACCTGATGAAAACTGATCATATTGATCTTTTGCAACTTCATTCGTGCGGGGTAGAAGTCCTGGAAAAAGGAGAGGTAATTCGCGCTCTTCAGGATGTCAGGGCATCGGGAAAAACACGTTTCATTGGGTACAGTGGCGACAATGAAAACGCTAAGTGGGCTGTGACCAGCGGTCTATTTGACACCTTGCAGACCAGTTTTAATTTGGTGGATCAATCCGCTCGTATAAATCTTTTCGAAGATGCAGAAGAACGCGATATGGGAATCATTATCAAACGTCCGATCGCTAATGCTGTATGGGGTGCACCAGAAGATCCTGTGCCGTACCCGGAACATATCCCGGAATATACGTCCGAGTATTTTCGTCGCTCTAGGGTTATGTCTGCTGTCGGGCCACTGGCGGATGATCCAAAAGATAACATTCGCCTGGCTTTGGGTTTTACTTTTGCTCACAGTGAGGTGGACGTGACGATCGTTGGTACCCAGAGACCACAGCATATGAGGGGAAATCTCGAAATGGTCTCGAAACCCTTTGGGATTTCCGGGGCAACGGTAAGTGACCTTCATTCACGTTGGGATGAATATTCGCAAGGATGGGAACAACGAGGCTAACCCTTCTTGTTAACGACTGAATACAATAGTTACCTGCCTTCTTTGCTGGCGATACATACCTATGTGGGGGAGTGGCGAAATGGCAGACGCGCATGCCTTAGGAGCATGTGCCTTAACAGGCGTGTGGGTTCGAATCCCACCTTCCCCACCATTAAAAAAACAGCATGGTAAAAAAATGTCCAAGATTCTAATCACTCGCCGAACATTTCAGGAAGCTGAAGATAAGCTCATACAGGCTGGATCTGAAGTAGTGATCTGGGGTGAACCGGATTCCCCTGGCTATGAGGAATTACTAAAGGAAGTAAGGGATATTGATGGTTTGTATGCGCACATAACAAACCAGGTTGATGGTGCCGTGATGGATGCTGCTCCTAATCTCAAGGTGATAACAGAGTTCGGTGTTGGATACGACAATATTGATGTCGATGCGGCAAATAAAAGAGGTATAGCCGTATGTAACACTCCTGGAATCCTTTCAGAAAGTACGGCAGACGAAGCATTTGCACTACTTATGGCAATGGGACGTAGAACCCATGACTTACCGCAATTGGTTAAAAGAGGGGAGTGGGGTGACTTCGACCCACTGGCGTACCTGGCCTCTGATATCCATCACAAGACGCTTGGAATAGTTGGAATGGGCCGTATTGGTGGAGAAGTCGCCAAGCGTGCTGCTGGATTCAATATGGAAGTCCTCTATTACAACAGGAACAAAAGAGACGAAGAATTCGGTGCCACATACGTCTCTTCTCTGGATGAATTACTGCAAAGATCCGACTATGTTTCGTTGCATAATCCTTTAACGCCTGAGACCACGGGTTTAATGGGTAGTGAACAGTTCAAGCTAATGAAGAAATCGGCAATGCTGATTAACACCACCAGAGGCCCGGTCGTGGATCAAGAAGCACTTTATGATGCTTTGACCGCGGGTGAAATAGCGGGCGCTGCGCTCGATGTTACGGTCCCGGAACCGATTCCCGCCGATCATCCACTTCTTACGCTAGATAACTGCCTGATCATGCCACATGTTGCAAGTGCTACCGATGACACCAGACTCAAGATGGCCATGATGTGTGTTGACAACGTGTTGGCAGGTTTAGCTGGGGACTGGCCACCATATTGTGTTAATCGGGATCAGATATCGGATAACGCGCGCATAAAGCAATAGATCGATCGTTGATACGCATGCTGCGTTGAGTGCTTATCCGTCGAAGAAACCGGCGTCTTCTTCACTGAGGTACCGCTTTGCTTCCTCAATTCGGAAGCTGATTCCGAGGCCTGGAGTGTCATTAACCACTATATGACTGTCCTTGACTTCGTAAGCATCGATGCCTTCAAGAATATCCCACCACCAGCTAGGCTTACCATCTGGAAGTTCGAACGCTATAAAATTCTGTGGCATTGCTGCACCAACGTGTACATGGGCAGCCAGCCCGATCAATCCGTCGACGGTTCCGTGAGGTGCCATCTGAATGTTGTGTAAATCGGCGAACTCAGCGATCCATTTGAGTTCTGAAATTCCACCGACGTCCATTGGGTCAGGGCCGACTACGTCAACGGCGTGTTGTTCAATCAGATCTTTAAATCCATGCCGTAAGTAAATCTGCTCCCCGGTGTGAATCGGAGTTGAAGTGTATGGCGTGACCTGCAAGAAGTACTCAGGATGCACATATGGTGTGTAATCCCCAGTAATAGTGTCTTCCATCCACATCAGGTGATACGGCTCGAGCGCCTGTGCAAGGCGTAGTGTGTCGGACGCAGTCATACCCGGGCCACAGTCTAGAGCGAGCCCTACCTCATCGCCAAGTACTTCTTTCATAGCAATTACTGCATCGACAGTAATGTTAAAGCCTTTTTCTGTCATTACTCCACGGTTTCCATACTTGTCCGCTTCCACATATTCTCCGTACTGAAAATCAGGCATTTGTTTGAGCATTGGTGAACCGTGGAATGCAATTCCCTGCTTGATGATTGAGAAATTCTGAGGCAGATTTTTCATCCATTTCATGTTTTCAGCAAAAGCTTCAGGTGTGTATCCTTCAAAACCCTTGCGGTAATTGCCGTTGTAGACCCGAACCTTGTCTCTGATCTTTCCACCAAGAAGCTTATATACCGGTGCATTCAGTGCTTTACCTGCGATATCCCAAAGTGCAATTTCTATCGCACTGACACCCGATCCCCAGGGCTTAAATCCACCTGCACGCCGAATATGTAGCAGCACTCTTTCTACATCGGTAGGATCCAGACCTAGAATCAAGTTTTTGTAGTACTCGATTTGTGGTTTGAAAAACGTTTGATTCCGAGGTGACTCAACACCACCAATACCGTCTATACCTTCGTCGGTTATGACACGTACTACGGGATGGTCACCTATAACTGCGACCTTTACGTCTGTAATCTTCATGATTTCTCCAGAGTCAAATTCTGAGCGGGTTAGGCGAGATTCTACGCTCGTGCAAAATATTTTTCTTCCGCTGGGATGCTTTTTTCATTCGTCAAAAAAGTCTTTGTCTTCTTCCCTTAGGTATTTCTTAGCTTCTTCAGGAATAAATGTCACACCGAGCCCGGGAGAATCAGGCACTTCGATATGACTATCTTCCACAGGAAACGTTTCGCCTTCCATGATGTCGAGCCACCATACGGGTTCCGCTTTCGGGAGTTCGAAAGCGATGTAGTTGTCGGGAAGTACTGCTGCCAGATGAGTCTGTGCTGCCAGTCCGATTAAGCCATCGAAAACCCCGTGTGGTGCAAACTGAATTCCATGTAGGTCAGCGTATTCTGCGATGAACTTCATTTCGGCGATACCGCCGACATCGGCAACATCCGGTCCAAGGACGTTCACTGCGTTTCGTTCGATCAGCTCGACGAAGTTTTGACGTAGATAAATCTGTTCGCCAGTGTGAATCGGAGTCGAGGTGTACGGCGTGACCTGGGTGTAGAGATCGGCTAGCACGTAGGGTGAGTAGTCGCCCGTAACCATGTCTTCGAGCCACATGATGTTCGATCCTTCAAGCTCTTTTCCAAGTTTTAGGGCATCAGGAACCGTCATACCCGGGCCACAGTCTAGGGCGAGCCCGACATCGTCTCCGAGAACATCGAGCATAGCCTCGATACGCGTCATCAGGTAGCTAAACCCTTTGCCTGTAATCGTGCCGCGGTTTGGGTGCCTCATGTTCTTTACTGGCGTTCCATAGTAAAAACCGTCAACATTCTGCATTCCACCATGAAACGAAACAGCCTGTTTGATAATTGAGAAGTTGTACGGATGATCCTTCATCTTCTGCATGTTCTCGGCGTAATGTTCAGGTTCTTTCCCTTCCATTTCGAACCGAACACTACCGTTGTAAACCTGAACTCTGTCCCGAATCTTGCCACCGAGCAATTTATACACGGGTAGACCTGCAGATTTTCCTGCGATGTCCCAGAGGGCCATCTCGATTGCGCTTACTGCCGCACCCCAGGGCTTGAAAGATCCCATGCGGCGTATGCCGAGCATGACCCGTTCTACATCGGTCGGATCCTTGCCGATGATCATGTCCCGATAGAACTCGATCATTGGCTTTAGATACGGCTTCCAATATTCAGCAGCCCCAACGCCGTCGATGCCTTCGTCGGTTGTGATTCGTACTATTGGCGCATCGCCGATTATTGCAACTTTTAGGTCGGTGATTTTCAAAGTTCTGTTTCCTTCTAATAATTCTAAGTGGAATTTGTATGATGA
>RQOU01000077.1 GCA_008373165.1 SAR202 cluster bacterium
AACACCAAAAATATTGATTCGATCGAAACAATAATTTTCCATCTTCTTTTCAAGGTCTTTATGAATGTTGGAAAATCTTTCCGGAATAACCAGGCGCTTACAAAAGTTAAAACAATCCAAACAATCCACCATGAGCCCATGGTATTAGGGAACAAATGGACATAAGAAAGCAGCCACATACCGGTGGATATCAACAACATCCCCAGGGCTTTCGAAATAGCCCACCCGCGATCGGATAGCAAGGGGAAGGCTCGCATGACAATCGGAAAAGCAGAAAGACCGATCAGTTGAACCGTTATAAGAGTTGCGATGACTTGCAGCATTTACATATTAAAAATCAGGTAATTAGGTGTCGCAATTAGATTGATGCTTTAGGCAGCACCGTCTCAGCGAACGCATCAGCATCAAAAGCCGACATATCAACCGCATCTTCCCCGGTACCAATAAACCAAACCGGTAAACCCAGCTCCACGGATATCGAAAGAGCTACCCCGCCTCGGGCAGTACCATCCAGCTTCGTGAGAAACACTCCATCACATTGAACTGCATCCGTGAATGATCTTGCCTGAATTAAACCGTTTTGACCTGTGGTACCGTCGATAACGAGTAATACTCGCTCTGCGAAATCTCCACTATTTTTTTCTACGATACCCCTCACTTTTCGGAGCTCTTCCATTAAATTATGAGTGGTGTGCAAGCGCCCCGCTGTATCAATGATCAACAGATCAACCGATCTGGCACGTGCAGCATTCAAAGCATCGAAAGCAACTGCTCCTGGATCACTACCAGGTCGATGAGAGATCACCGGAACTCCTAATCGTTCCCCCCAGATGTTTATCTGTTCGATCGCTCCTGCACGAAATGTATCAGCCGCTGCAAGCATTACGTTGCGACCTTCATCTTTAGCAGTCTTAACCATCTTGGCTATGGAAGTCGTTTTACCAGATCCGTTAACTCCAACTACAAGTAAGACAACAGGGATATCTGATGGTATAGGTTCCACTTCTGAGCGATCCTTCAGCATGGTGGAAATTTCTTCCCTCATCAAAGCCTTAACATCTGAAGGTTCCGATATAGATTGCTCATCAACTTGTGCCTGGATCTTATCCAACATTCGCATCGTGGTTTTCAGACCGACATCGGAGACAATGAGTGCTTCTTCAAGTTGTTCCCAAAAATCGTCATCGATATCCGATCGGTTAAACAAACCTGATAAACGTCGATGCCATGCCGAGCCAGTTTTAACCGCACTCTCGGCAGTTTTTTGCCTTTTCTTTAATAAACCAAACAGTGTGAATTCCTCGAACTTAACTTAAAAATCGTCGGCATTCCCAAGAGAGATAAATATTTCTAATGCCTCGCTTGCAGCTTTACGCTCCGCATCGACTTTTCTGGATCCCTTGCCCGTTGCGATTAATTTGTTATCGATCAAAACGTTGATTGTAAAGACCGGATCATGTGGAGTGCCAGACTGGGACGACAACTCATACCTAGGAGGTTGTTTGCCATTTGCCTGCAGGTATTCCTGTAAAAGAGATTTTGGGTCTTTTCTGGTTTCAGATTCAAGAGCCTCGTTTATATGTTGTCCCAACCACTTACTCACGAAAGAGCAAGCTTGGTCGTAACCTCCATCGAGATACACAGCACCAGTAACGGCTTCGAATGCGTCCGCTAGATTAGATTCCCGGAGATTGCCTCCAGTCGTAGATTCTCCTGTTCCCATCACCAACCAGTTACCAAGACCAATAGACCTAGCAGCCGCGGCGAGTGTTTCTTTGCGTATCACTTGAGAGCGTCTCACAGTTAGATCGCCTTCAGGTAATTCAGGGGCGCCATTAAATATCCTCTCTGCCACGACCATTCCCACTATGGAATCGCCTAGAAATTCCAGCCTTTCGTTGGATACCGGAGGAGCATCCGGATGTTCATTTACGTAAGACTGATGGGTCAACGCAAGAGCAAGTAGATTGCGATCATTAAACGCATAACCCAGGCCATCTTCAACGTATTGCAGTTCGTTAATCTCCAATGGAGTCGTAGGCAAAAAAACTAATCCCCTGCCCCGCGCGGCCAAGGCGGTTGTGGTCGTTTTATCTCACCGAAATACTTACGCTCCTTGGCAATACCCATGAAGTGCTCGAATGCACTCATCGCTTCATTCTTTGGTGGTGTGAACATTTTCAAAAAAGCCGAGAATCCGTTCTGAAAAACAAATGTCGGGGTACCGAAAATGCCCAATTCAAGCGCATGTTCATGATCGTTTCCTATGGTTTTCAAAGTTTTACTGTCGTCTAAGACTTCAGTGAATTCATTGATCTCCAATGGGATGGCAGATGCAATTTCAATTATCGACTCGCGAGTACGTATATCCGTTCGTTCAACGTGTTTGGCCTGCAATATCCCTGCCATATATGCGTCATGGATGGTCGATCCCTGTTGTCGTGCTGCGACTCCACCCCGCAATGCCCAAAGACCTCTGCTAACGTAATCAGATCCCTGCTCCCAGGCCTTCCAGTTATCACCGTGGGTTGAGTTAACCTGTTCAAGGGCGAAGCTACGCCAATTAATTTGAAGATCCTCGCCCAATTCATCTTTTACCATGGCCAGCCACATGCCAGCCTGTCGAACCCAGGGTCAGGTGTAATCAATAAATACATCAAATTTAATTAGTTTGTTAATCGACATGAATTGCCTAATACTTTAACTGGTATTTGAAACCACTTACACAAATTCTAACAACGCTAGGTTTAAACATTTCAAGAAAGGTTCAAGTTTAAAGCTTAGTATTGGTCTATAGACTCTAGTTTGATCCAAATGCCAAACCTATCGCAATTACTTACAACAAAAGCAAAACCCGAACATCTTCGGTTATTTAATGCATGCAAAGATCTTCATTCGCAGCTAGCTGATATAGACAATATATATGTATGTGGAGGTTATGTTCGTGATCTGATCCTGGACAACCAAACCGAAGACATCGACCTGTGCATTGAAGGCAATTCAAAAAAATTTTCCACCATGCTTTCTGAAAGGTTGAATTTAGGGAAACCCCACGAATCACAGTTTCTGACCTTCAAGTTTGTCGGGGGTAAAGGAAAAGACAACGTCAAATCAATTGATATCGTCACTTGTCGCGATGAGACATATCCGACGCCAGCGTCTTTACCAGATGTAATTCCATCATCCATAGACAAAGACTTAAACCGTAGGGATTTCACGGTTAATGCAATGGCCATATCGCTTACGGACCAACATTGGGGAGACCTGATAGACCCGTCCAATGGTTTCGGAGACATCATGCGTAAAAGAATCAGGGTATTGCATGATGCGAGTTTCATAGATGACCCTACGCGTGTGTTCCGGGCCGTTCGTTACGCGACACGGCTTGGATTCAATATCGACACTCACACCACTGAACTAATTACAAATGCCATAGGAAACGTGGACCTGTTAAGTGGCACAAGGGTCAGACATGAATTCGAACATATCCTCAAGGAGCCAAAAGTTTGTGAAATGCTACGGAAAGCAGAAGATCTTGGTTTATTGGGAGCGATAACTCCCGCTTTACGAGTGGGTCCAAAAGCCCTGGAGATCACAAGCGACCTGTTAAAGGAAAGTTCAGGAGACTTACAACTCGAGGATTTACTGGCAAGAGTGACGTTCGGCCTGAATACTGACGAGGCTAAACTCACTTCTAGCCGGTTCGACGGACCAAAAAGCTGGACTGATTCGATTTCTGGAAATGCCAAGTTAGCGTCAGTGGTAGGAATTCTAGATAACCCAACCATAACTCGCAGTGAGATTGCCGACGTTTTAGACGACATTCCACTTCAATGTATAAGGGCTTATATTGCAACTGGGTCCACATTGCCTAGACGTGGAAGATTAATTGATTATTTGCAAACAATTCGATTCGAAGGGCCAGAGATTACAGGTGAGGACCTTATGGCTGCAGGTGTGCCTGAGGGGCCAATCATAGGTCAACTGTTGGAACTGGTGAAGCGAGCTCGCTTAGATAGAAAAGTAAATTCCAAAAAAGAAGAAATGGACCTGGCTAGAAGCCGACTCCCCGAATTCCTCACCCATGACGAAGATGCTTAGTTCTGTGAACTAAACTCCATCTTCGGGCAAAGCTCGGTCAACATGTGGACCACCCCAGGCAATTGCTCGTGCCGAAAGACGTTCGCGGTGGAACATATATTGATTTGCCAGAGCCGAATATTCACCAAAGTGATCACGTGCCCATTCTGATGCGTAACTCAAGCTACACTTTTCGGAAAGTCCATACCACTTGCGAAGTGCTCGGAGAATATGACGGTCAACTATGAACGATTCAGGCTTGTCCAAAGAAAATGCAAGGACACAATCTGCGATTTTTTCACCTACTCCATGTAACTGAGTAAGAGCGTTTCTGGCATCCGTGTAAGAAAATTCTCGCAAGTCAAAAAGATTCAATTGACCGGACGCCACTGCTTCGGCGCACAGCACAAGATACTTAGCCCTAAATCCGAACCCAAGGTCTCGAAGATATTGCTCACCGGATTCCACTATCACTTCCGGTTCAGGAAAAACTACATCTGTGATATTCGGTCCTATAGAAAAACCCAATTTCTCAGCAGCCGATCCAACATTCAATTTAATACGCGCAATGTTAGAGGTGCTAGAAGTAATGAAGCTGAAGAGGCATTCCCAAGGATCTTGTCGCAACACCCTTATGCCAGGATATCCATTCAAGGCGGGGCCAAGACATGGGTCATCGGCAAATCGCTGTGCAAACCCTTCCAGATCTTGTCCCAGGCCTAGGTATTGGCTTGCAGAATGATAAACCCCGGAGACGCCTTTACCGTCCTTAACCGTTACTACTACTCCTCCACTAGCCTGACTAATATGCACCACCCTGCGACCTATAATTCCTCGATATCCTGAATTGTCTAAATGCCAGCGAAACGCCTGTCCACCGTCTAAGGTCGCACCAATATCTACAAAACCAAGCGGGATAAAAACTGACTGTCCAGTCAATGCGTTGTGTTCGGAAGTCGTCATGTTAACGTGTTATTACGCCAGTTTCCCAAAGTTTCTGACAAGCGCTCAACACTCAATCTGCGAACATTGCATTTCGGCAGCGATTTCTGGAACTTAACACCATATTGCTTACGAACAATCCTGTTGTCCAGAACGACAAAAACTCCACGGTCATTTTGCGACCTTATTAATCGACCGAATCCCTGCCTGAAGCGTTGTACGGCTTCTGGAATACTATAGTCATTGAAACCATCTTCTAGTAATTCACTACGAGCAGCAACAATCGGATCAGACGGGACAGGAAACGGTAATCTCGCCATCACAAGTACATCGATTGATTCACCTTCCAAATCCACGCCTTCCCACAAGCTGCTTGTACCCAAAGCTATCGTCGGAGTGGATTCCGCGAGCATTCGCATAATACGGGCCGGAGAACCATCGGTACCTTGTGCAATAACACGAATCCCAAATGGGTTTAACACCGGTGAAATGGCCTTACGAGCGTTATCTAACGCAGAAATAGATGTGAAGAGTACTAAGACACGTCCGGCACTCGCTTTTGCTATATCGATTAAAGCTTCAGCTGAGGCCTTAGCGAACCCTGGCTCTCCTGGGGCGGGCAAATCCTCAGGTACGACGATCAAAGTATTTTTCTCATAATCATATGGCGATCCAAGAACAAGGTCTTCACCACCTTCCATCCCGATAGATGCACGATAACGTTCAAATGAATTCTGATAAGCGACCGTTGCTCCCGTGAGTACGACGGAACGGTCTGATTCAAACAATGCATTTCTAAGCACATCCGAAACATCAAGTGGCGCTCCATTGATGCTAGTACCACGCCGACCAGGTCGAGTTCGAAGCCAATACACACCATCCGCTTTCGGTTCAGGTATTGCCTCACGAAGATTTGAAGCCGCTAGCTGAATTGACTCTACTACCGAATGAGCATCCAAAACGAGTCCCTCATCAGACTTTTCTTTCGAACGAGATGCCTGATCGCATAAATCCACCAGCTGAAGTGAAACTTCTAACAGGCGAGTGTTCATGTTTTCCCATGTGATTTCAAAGTCACTCCAAATCGGCTGCGCTCGAACTGCATCGGTCAATCTTAATTCAGATTGTTGCTGGGAATAACTCTGTGCGTCAGCACCAATCTGTGCAGCAAAATTGAACATTTCCGAAGATGTTTTAATCGCTATTTCCACCGCATCGTTAAAAGCGAGAGCAGTGTTCTCTGAAACATCCAGTAAGTTAGTATCCAATTTAGATATAACTCTAATTAACCTTTGGCAGAGACCTGTTGGTCCAATCAAACGTCGCAGTTCATTCTCTAACTGAAACTGATTGACTGAAAATCCCAAATGGTTCGTAGCAGCCGACTCGAGATGATGTGCCTCGTCCACTATCAAAACGTCGTGTTCAGGAAGTAATCCGCCTCCCATAGCAATGTCGGACATTAGCAAAGCATGATTAATAATGACGATGTTTGAATGGCTAGCATCGTTGCGAGCCTTACGTAAAAAACAAGGGCCATCATTTGTCGGGCAGTTCAAGGCACCTTGAGCTGAAAATCTATTAAATAATGATGACAACCGACCTAGAGCCAGTTCATTTTTATCCCCGGTCTCCGTATCGTTCAACCAGACCAATAATTTAGATAGCAATTTTGATTCAATATCATTAGGCTCTGTGGCCATCATAGAATTCTGCCATCGCTTGACACACAGATAATTAGCTCTGCCTTTAAGTTGTGATGCGAAAATATTTTCTGCTGCAACGCCATAATTACTCAAAGTTGATCTGGTTATTTCTATGTCCTTCCTGATCAACTGTTCCTGCAAATTAATGGTGTTGGTAGAAATAACGACCCTTGCCCCGGTATGAAGGACGTGCAGCGCAGATGGAATCAGATAGGCCAGGGACTTCCCGACCCCAGTTCCCGCTTCAACTACTAGATGACGCTCAGAATTTATTGCCTCTGAGACCGCTTCCGCCATCTCTATTTGTTCAGGGCGATGTTCAAAATCTGGAAGTGACCGTTCGAGTTCTCCAGATTCACCAAAGATGTTCTTTACATGGTCTGACGGAGTATTTTCGTCAGTTTTATACTCATGGGGCTTTATTCTGGGCGTTCTTGTTGCAGAACGTATCCGTGACGAAATTTCCTTGGGATCAATACCACTGAGTGTATGAACTGTACCGATAGAGGTTGCCCCGACCGTATCTAACATTCTCTTGGCTAAACCAGATAACGGTGTCCCGGAATATGAGCCTAGGCGTTGAATCTGTTCCAATACTCCACGATCATATCCCCCGATAATCTCTGCCAAATGCAGAAAAAGATCACGTGTCGCGAGCGCGTCAGATAATGCACGGTGGGGATTGTCATGTTGAAAACCGAACCTTTCAGACAACCGCACCAGACTGTACTCAGGACCTCCGGGCAGAGCTATTTCAGCCATGGACATAGTGTCGTACAACCGATTGGTTTTCACTCCGTGACTACGAAGGAATGATGCATCAAATCCAACATTGTGTCCGATTATGGGAACTCCGGACACGAATTCCATGACGCTGGTCTTTACCTCATCCCAATCAGGTGCATCATCTACCTCCCGTTGAGTGATGCCGGTCATCTGAAGAATAAGCTTAGAAAGTTTTCGGTTTGGATTAACCAACGCACTGAACGTGTCGATCTCAGTTTCACCCCTGAACTTAACTGCACCGACTTCGATAATCCGTTCGGATTTAGGGTTGAGACCTGTAGTTTCTAAGTCCAGGGAGACGAGGATATCTTGTTTGATTGGGGGCAATTTCCAGCGCTTCCACCGGGCGCGATTGTTCAACGGGTGTCACAGGCTACGTGTGCAAGAAACTGTGTCGGAAACCTGTTAAATTTGATGATTCTTTTAACGAGTAATCAGATCTATGTAGATTACACCAGTTTAATGACCGGCTGAACTTAGTACGAGCTCTACATTTTCGAATCCAGATTCCAGTTCTCCAGCATCAATGGCCTTAACCACATTTACCATAGCTTCATTGACCGGAGTGTCTACATTAACTAGTCCCCCTTGATCGCAAACAAATGCGTTCATCTGGAGGATCTCGGTGGGTCGACCTTTGACAACATCTTGAGCCATGGATGGCCTCCAGTTTGCCCCTGTAGATCGCTCAGCAAGGGCTGCGTCCAGCAGCTCGTAGACTTCTCCTCGCGCGGCACTGGCCCACTCCAGTGCTGTCCGGCCTCCGAAATTTTCAACTTCATATCCATGTGCCAGACCAACCGAAGCACACTCCTGGGCCAACCGAATTTGCAATTCTCGTCCTCTGGGATGTTTATTTAGATCCGACATTCCCATTCCGGTTGATGCAGCGACCGGATTACCCATCGAATTCTGGCCGAGTTTTGCCCAACGTTCTCCCCACAAGTTGGTTGTGATTTTGCCGCCATCAATTGGATCAAGTATTTCAATCAACTCGTGAAGTCGAGGGGTGTCAGTACCGTCGTGATTGCCAGCTCTGAATACGATATGCCCGTGATCCCGTCTCCGTGTGTCTCCCGGTCTTTCAACTTTTCCTGCCTCCCACATTGCAACAGAAATACTAGACATAACCAATCCCACCGCCCGGTCAGCTCCTACTGCCGCAGCCATTTCAGGATCAGTCCATGTATTTTGCGAAGAAACTATATAGCCATCAGGATCAACGAACTTGTCAACAAACGTTGCAGCCCATGAAGTGTCATATGCCTTCACCGCCACGAATCCTATGTCAAAAAAGGGTTGCCTCGCGATATGTTCGTTTTCGTGAAGGTGATAAATCTCGGGACGGGCTACAAATGGTTCATGTGGCCCATTGACAACTAGCCCATTGTCACGAATTGCCTTAACGTGCTCGTCCCAGATATCTACCAAGGTGACATCATGACCGGTATGGGAAAGCCAACCGCCTAGATATGAGCCGACAGCCCCTGCGCCAATGAAAATAATACGTTTGGTTTTAATTTGATCTGACATAACTTATTACTCGCGCTGTTTTGGTTTGGGAGAATGACTAATTGTAGTAACTGGCATCAAAGCCTGTTCGCCTGCGTTTCGTACTGTGTACAAACTCACTTTGAAGTTCTTTAGGTGGGTAGGTATATCGATCAACTGATGTAAGCCATGATTCAGATTTCCCACTACTTACGCGCACAGTAGCATCTGGTCGAGCTTTGACAGATGGCTTAAGTCGAGTACCCAGTCCAGGCTCAGTGGGTGCCATCAGAAAACCCCCGTCAATCACGAAATCCGGTTCGATGAAATCGCGGTACCAACCAAGATGCATTGCTCGGTTATATTCCATAATCATGACGTTTGGTGTGGCCATAGCGATATGAGCACAAGCCATCATGTTGACTGGACCAACACAATCATGAGGCGCAATAGGCTTCTGATGAGCTGATGCTATGACAGCTATCTTTTTTACCTCCGATATACCCCCAGTCCAGGTCAAATCCGGCATCGAAATTCGAGCAGCTGAAGATTCGATAAATCGACGATGTTGATACCTCGTCATCAAACGTTCCGCCGCAGCGATAGGTGTTGAGGTCACTGCCTGCAGTCTCTGGTGTGCTTCTTCGTTCAGAGGGGAAATCAGCTCCTCGTGCCACATCAGTCGCATCGATTCCAGTTCCCTAACGATGCGCATAGCGTTTGGCAGATTCCACTTTCCGTGTGCATCGTTGGCTATATCGATCTCCATGCCAAGTTTTTCACGAATTTCACGGATAGGTCGCAATGCCCAATCAAGATCATCTTGAAACAGTAATTGACCGTCCGATTCTCTTGAAATGAAGTCGGTTGGGGACATTTTCATCCCTGTGATGCCCTGATCCAGTAGATTCTTGGCAACTTCAACGGGGTCTGACCAGACTTTATGCGCCTCATCAATCTCACCGTAAACTCCCAGAGTGTTGTAAACCTTAATCCGGTTTCTTGTCCCGCCACCTATGATCTCAAATATCGGCATGTTCAGAGACTGGCCTTTTATGTCCCACAGGGCAACATCGATTGCGGAAATGGCACGTAACTCCGCACCGCCATAACCCGCATGATCGGATAGTCGGAACATGGTCTGCCAGTGTCTTTCGATCTCGAATGGATCTCGACCAACCAGAAGTGGTCCAAAATGATCGTGTATGGCTGACTCGACTGTTGAGGCCGCATACCACGTCTCACCGAGACCAGTGAGTCCGGTATCGGTATGAACTTGAACAAAGATAAGATCCGGAAACTGCGCTACACGGATTGTCTCAATTTTGGAAATTATCATTTCGAGTCACCAGTATTCTGAGCTTCATCCGTTTCAGTATCGACTTGTTCATCAAACCTTGATCCTTGAGCTCGAAATTCAAATATATTCTCCATGTCCGACCACATGGCAGCAGAGAAATTGTCTGTTGATATGTTTGGATCGTACAGACCTACGCCAACCCATCCTTCGTCAGACATTCCAGGAATCATTGCATCAACACCAGTGACCCTAGTCTCAACATCAGGCCGATCAAACACTTCAGGGCGTAAACGTGTGCCAATACCTGGATTTTCCGGGGCATGTAACCAGCCATTTTCAATCGGTGGAAGCGGGTCTACCATCTCACCATACCAACCGTATAAATACGGCCTCACATGTTCCATAATCATCGCGTTAGGCGAATTCATACATATTTGTGCACACGCAAATATATTAACCGGCCCGGTAGCGTCATGAGGAGCAACTGGAACCTGATGTGCAGAAGCAAGTACTGCGATTCGATGAGTTTCTGTAATACCACCTGTCCAGATTAAATCTGGCATAACGATCTGTGCGGCACCGTTCTCGATAAATTCACGAAGTTGCCATCGAGTAAGCAATCTTTCAGATATACAGACAGGAGTGGTTGTGGCTTCCTGCAACTGCCTGAGAGAATGAGGATTCAGAAGTGGCATAAGGTCTTCTTGCCACATAATGTCCAGGTTTTCCATTTCTTTCGCGATCTGAATAGCAACTGGTAAGGCCCACTTTCCGTGCCCGTCGTTGGCAATTTTTATATCTCCACCTACAGCATCTCGAATATCGCGAAACGGCTTAAGAACGTGATCAAGTTCAATCGGAGCTAGATACTGTCCCTCAGAAGGAGTGGCTACTGGAATAGTCGGTCCTATTTTCATAGCGACGATTCCGTCCTCGATCAATTCTTTTGCCAGGTCCCCACATCCTTCAAACGGGCCTCCAGTGGCGTAAACACGAATCTTTTTCCTAACAGCACCTCCCAGTAATTCATAAACCGGAACGCCTGCTGCTTGACCTTTTATGTCCCATAACGCCATATCTATAGCAGATATCGCCCTGAGTTCGGCGCCACCGTAACCGGCATGATCCGAAAGTCGGAACATATTCAGCCAGTGTCTCTCAATAGCGAATGGATCACGTCCGACTATCAAAGGTGCAAAATGATCATGCACAGCAGACTCTACAGTTCTCGACGCGTACCAGGTTTCACCTAATCCGATGAGCCCGGTATCAGTATGAACCCTCACCCAAATGGCGTCTGCAGGGTCACTGACTCGTACAGTTTCGATATTACTGATCTTCAAATTCTTTAAGCACCTTTGCCCTTTTTCTTTGTTTAAAGTCCGAAGAGGGGCGAGTATACCCCGTTATAGCGCTAGAATTGGGCTCGCCACACTAACGGAAATAAACGTATTAACGATCTAGCACAAATATTTGTAACTCAAGAGGAATTTATTGAAAGCAGCCAGAGTAGTAGCCCGCCGAACAATCGAGTTCCTCGACGTACCTGAACCACCAGCGCTGCAAGAAGGCGAGGTACATATAAAACTCGAATCTTTGTCGATTTGCGGCAGCGATATATACCTTGAATACGACGCTGAATTACCAGAGGAAGACTATCCTTTCCTACCTGGAGCCCCAATGCACGAATGCGCCGGTGTCGTCGTAGACAGTCGAGACCCACAATACGACCTGGGCCAGCGTGTAATCGTGATTCCACGCGATGTGGCCGGAATGCAAGAGCAGGTTGTACAAACAGCTGACAGATTAATTAAGTTGCCGGAATGGGGTGATCTTTCCGAGTGGGTCATGTGCCAGCATTCGGGAACTGCGTTATTTTCTGCACGGCAATGGGGAAACCCTATGGGTAGAAGAATTGCAGTCCTGGGCCAAGGAGGAATTGGGCTCACTTTCACTATGATCGCTGAAAGACAAGGGGCCGGTCAGATCGTTGGAATAGACCTGGAAGAATATCGTTGCAAAACATCCTCTAACCTAGGTGCGACACATACAATCAACGCATCTAATGATGATGTTGTTCAGGCATCTGAACAAATAACTGAAGGTCAAATGTTCGATGTAGTGGTCGATGCCAGTGGCGACCCCTCAGGGCTGGCGACAGCTGTAGATCTCGTGAAAGAACAGGGGCAAATCATATCCTTCAGCCTCGTAGACCCCAAGCTGGTAACTTTTGACCATAGAAAATGGATGGCTAAAAACATCCAGTTGAACGCAACAGTTATAGCTGCTACACAAGCACCAGTTCAGGAAATCCGAGATATCGTTGCGCTCAAAGAACGTGGGTGGATTGATCCGGGAGTGCTCAAAACCCATGAAATGAAATTCGAAGAAGCGCAACAGGCTTTCGAGATGTACAGGCTACGGAAGGACGAAGTAATCAAGATTGCAATGTCTTTCTGACCAATCGGATGACATAATCTTCCGGTGACCAACATGTTCAACTAAAAAACCCTTAGGAGATAACTATGTCTGCTGAAGTAGGTACCACGGCACCTGATTTCACATTGTTTGACACGGACGGCAACGAGTTTAGTCTTAGCAGTCTAAAAGGAAAGAAGGTTGTTCTTGCATTCTTTCCAGCAGTGTTCAGCGGTGTATGCGACGACGAGATGTGTACTTTCCGAGACGCCCTATCTGACTATTCCTCGCTAAACGCTTCTGTGGTAGCAATATCGACTGACGCGCGATTTGGCAATGCTGAATTCAAAAATAAACATGGGCTTAATTTTCCTGTGCTCAGCGATTACAAGAAATCAACAATCGAAGATTACGGTGTAACCTGGCCCGACTTCGCGGGTATGGACGGTTTCACTGCAGCGCAACGCTCGGTCTTTGTTATCGGGTCGGACGGCAAAATAAGCTGGAAATGGTTGTGCAATGTACCAAGCGACCTGCCACCATTCGACGAAGTCAAGTCCCAGGTAGAAGCTCTGGGTTAAAGTCGATCGCAAGATTACAAGCCCCGGATTAGTTCGGGGCTTGTTTGATTTAAAAACCTAGAGCATCATTCGCACAACACAAAAATCTTCCCGAGAACGAAATCAAACCGATGCCAAAGTTCAGAACAATTCCCATTAGTCCTTTTACCAACGCTTCACTGTCAGATGCCCAGTACTGGCAAACTAAAACGGCTAGATCCGCCTCAAATTTGCCAACTGGATCCCAGGTTTTTTGGGGTATCCCATTCGACTTTTCTACCACAGAGAAAAACCTGATTGTACTTTCTGGCAAAACCAGTACGGCAATACCTTTGAATCACAAAGGATCACATCTGGTATTCGCACATTTTTGTGATGAAAGAGCGTCAACAACAGTTGCCGGGCAATCATCTGATTACCTTAACCCTGTGGTCACAGCCCCTGGTGAGCATGTAGCCGATTACATATTGTCTTTTGAAGACGGATCCGAGCACCGCCAGGAAATAAGAAGGCGATTTGAAATAAACCAGGTACAGACTCGTATGCAAAGTGGTTTCACATCTCGACAGCATCATGGTTTGACCACTATTCCATTTCGAGGACCCTACCCTGATAACGGCTGGGGCAGATGGCAGACTGGAGTCATGGTAGGTGAACCGCCATCCTCAGGACGAACGCCAGCCCAAGATGACAGGGAGTCACGCTCAAATCCAATTGGTGCGTGGACAATTTTCGCAATGGAAATCCCAGATTTGTCAAAAACGATCATCAGCGTCAATATCGAACCCACCGGTGCGACAACGATCGCGATCGGTGCGATAACCGTGTTTGAGGGTAAACAACATCCGTTGCGTCACGAACCGCTCGAAACAATCGCCATCAACGCTGATGAAAAATCTGCAGATGAAATCCAAACAGCAGTAGACCTCGGGGTTATAGCGCGGCAACAAGACATAGCAAACTTCAACCATAAAGACTGGTTGGAAAATCCTGTGAAAGGCTGGGGAGAATCGCTCGGTACAACCGACGGGACTACGACGATAGATATTGCGGCCTCTAAAAGCGCAACGCTATCGGTAAATGGCTCAGATATTGATGCAGGTGAATTACTAGAAACAGGACAAGCATCAAGCCAAGACGGCAAAGTCACGACCAGGGTGCTCACTTCTCAACGTACATGGGTACATGGCAAGATAATTGATTCCAGTTCGGGAAAACCAACACCAGCCCGGATTCACTTTCGATCGCCTGATGGCAGGTATTTCCCACCATACGGACATACCCATGAAGTGAATGACAATTGGTTTGAGGACTACGGAGCAGACCTACTTCTTGGTGATACTCAATATGCCTACGTGGACGGCACGTTTCAAGGCGAACTACCCGTAGGAGATGTGTTCGTAGAAGTAGCAAAAGGATTCGAGTTTGAACCGGTAAGACAAAAACTCCACATTAAACCTGGGCAACGTGATTTAGAAATACCAATAGAACGTAATTCAAACCTGCGCCAATCAGGATGGGTAACAGCCGATACGCATACTCACTTCCTGACTCCAGAAACGGCTCATCTTGAAGCAGGAGCCGAGGACATCAACATAATCAACCTGCTGGCCGCACAGTGGGGAGATCTTTACACCAATGTCGGCGATCTGACAGGAA
>RQOU01000078.1 GCA_008373165.1 SAR202 cluster bacterium
GCATAACGAGTCGAGGTGTCGATAGCTACAAGAATCACTGATCCGGCCTTTCTCGTTGGGCAGAAGACTCGAGGCCGACGGTTGCGTCTAGCGCCTCGAATACAGCTGCAGAGCGACTGAGCAGGCCTGCAGATTTTGGCCCGGTTGGGGTGAAAGTGATTACTCGTTGTTCTTCATGATCACCATTTGTAAGTTTTAAGAACAATACATCTTCCGGCAGTATCTGTACTCCTATCTCGGGCCATTCGACTACCAGCGCCCCTTCTCGAAGCCGTTCATCGAGTGCCAGTTCCTCTACTTCTGCTGGGGAACCGATGCGGTATAGGTCACAGTGACTTAGATGTAATCGCCCTGGGTATTCATTTACGATTACAAATGTGGGGCTTCTTGCAGGAACGGGACTTTCTATAGCCTCGGCCATTCCGTGAACCAGACGGGTCTTTCCTGCTCCCAAATCACCTGAAAGCAGAACCGTATCACCCGTTCGAAGGGCATGCCCCATGGCATTTCCAATGCGAACTGTTTCTGATTCTGAGTCCGATATCAGTAACAAGGCTGGACTTGGGCCGTTAGTGGATTTTCGCTCAACCATTCAGGTGATCCCACCCTTTACGTTGCGGTTCGTATTCAGATCCGTTAGCGTCTTGAACTTTTACTTTACCCTCTGGGATATCGCCTGCGACAACACTACCAATCACTGAGATTTCACTCTCTACTTTCCTCTGAATATTTTTGACAATGACACTTGGGGCGGTGAAGAGCAACTCATAATCTTCTCCCCCGTTGAGCGCATGTTCGATGGATTCGGGTCCAAATATGGGTAGTAATTTACTGTCCACGGGAATAGCAGACATGTCTATCAAAATTGACGTATTACTCGATCTAGCTAATTTCTTGAGATCATCGACGAGGCCGTCACTTATATCCATTCCGCATTTGACGCCAAGTTGAACAAGTTTTTGTCCGAGTTTGATACGAGGGGTGGGATGGAAATGTCTGTTGATTAGTACCTCTTTGCCCCGTTTATCTTTTCCTGATAATAATGTTTCAAGTCCGCCACTTGAACCACCGAGTGGTCCAGTTACACACACTAGGTCGCCTGCGTTAGCTGCCCCCCGTGTCATCCACGATGGTTTTCCGTTAGGGCCTGTTAATGCATGTCCGGTGATTGCTAGGTTTATAAACATCACGGGAGAAGAGACTACATCGCCTCCTACAATTTTTCCTCCGAATTTATCAAAAGCGTGATTCATTCCTACGTAGAGTTCCTCGTATGAATCTGGAGATGTGCCGACGGGGACACCAAGAGTTACCAGAGCGTGGTCTGGAACTCCTCCCATGGCTGCTATGTCACTCAAGTTGGAGACTGCACATTTCCATCCAACATCCTGCCATCTTCTATCCTTGGATCGGAAGTGAACGCCGTCCACCATAGCGTCAGTGGTGAGTAAAATTTCGCCGGCCGCTGTTGAAACTACTGACGCATCATCACCTATACCGGTCAAAATTGAATCGGAAGTAGTGTTATTCACATCGTCACACAATTCGGCCAATCGTGAAATTAACTCGAATTCGCTCGGGTTTTGGCCGCCAATATTTTGACTGGGTAGGATCATGGCAGTAATTATATTGTGATTAGATCAAGAGCCCCTATCTCTTGGTAATTGATTTGACGCTGTACCACATATAATTCGGAGTGATTTGATGTTTTATATACGGTACGAAGGAGAGGACTATGCCAGTAGTAAACGTTGCGATGTATGCCGGTCGGACTGATCAACAAAAATCGGATCTTGCGAAGGCCATCACAAAAGCAATTTCAGAAACGGCCGGGATTCCCGATTCGGCTACAACGATCATTTTTCAGGACGTAGAGAAAACGGAGTGGGCTGTCGGAGGAGTTATGGCATCTGAGGATCAATAAAATTCATCACTAATGTGCCAAAGTGGCCTGATCAACTTCACTTCGACTGTAACAATTTTGAAACACAGTCGAGTCGTAGTTTGTTAGATTCTGCAGAAATTGTGCGGACTACATTGAAAATTAGGGATCAAGTTAGTTCGCACTGCGTTGTTGATCTGATTCGAGCAAATATGCTTCTGTGAATACGGAAATAGCGCTGTGATATTTCTTCCCTGATTATGTTGAATGGAGATCAGAAATGTCTGATGCTGGTCACGTAGCATGGATGCTAACTGCGTCTGCTCTGGTACTTTTGATGACCCCTGGCCTTGCTTTCTTTTATGGTGGACTTGTACGCGGGAAAAACGTCGTCTCGACCATGATGTACAGCTATGTATCTATGGCTGTGGTAAGTGTGATGTGGGTACTTTGGGGCTATAGTCTTGCATTTGGTGCAGGCGGCGACTTCATAGGAAACTTAGACTTCATAGGTTTTAAGGATGTCTCAGCTTCAGGGGAAGACGGTGGCATCTCCCCGATGTTGTTTGCGATATTCCAAATGATGTTCGCAATAATTACTCCCGCTCTTATCACTGGAGCGTTTGTTGAGAGATTCAAATTTACAACCTACATCGTATTCTTAGTTGTATGGGTCACGCTCGTATATGTTCCAATAACACACTGGGTGTGGGCTTCTGATGGGTGGATTGCAGGCATGGGTGCTCTTGACTTTGCCGGCGGGATTGTCGTTCATGCCTCTGCGGGAATAGCCGCAATTGTTGTGGCGAAGATGATTGGGACACGCAGAAATATAGAACGCGGTGTAGAGCCTCACAATGTTCCCTATGTTTTGCTTGGAACTGGTCTACTTTGGTTCGGATGGTTCGGTTTTAACGCCGGTTCAGGTCTGCTCGCAGACAGCACTGCTGTGAGCGCTTTTCTTGTTACTAACACTTCAGCAGCAGTTGCCGGTTTGGTCTGGATGGTTCTCGATTATCAATCAACTGGTCGAGTATCTGCTGTTGGATTCGCTACCGGTGTTATAGCTGGTCTGGCATCAATTACGCCTGCCGCAGGGTTTGTCGGTCCAATGGGTGCGTTAGCAATAGGAACTATCGGTAGTATTGCTGCTTACACAACTGTCAAGCTAATGGCGAAAACCAGCATCGACGATGCCCTTGAAGTGTTTGCTGTCCACGGAGTTGGTGGATTATGGGGGACGATCGCAACCGGAATTTTCGCTACCGGAGGAGTCGGACTCATTGATGGTGACAGTGATCTACTTTGGGCGAACTTTCGAGCTGCGGTTGCAGTCGTGATCTATTCGGGTATTGCTTCATTCATCATCCTGAAAATATTAGATGTAATACCAGGTCTTGGCTTACGTACGCCTGAAGAGGACGAGGATCGAGGACTCGACATTGCACTGCATGGCGAACGTGGTTACGTCGCAGATGGGGCAGACTAAAACCTAAGCGGATATGATCACCTGCCCAATTTCAATGGGCAGGTGATCATGCCGGTATAATTATCCGATCTCCTTATTTATGCGCAGAGAGGGTTATTTACCGTGATAAAAATCGAAGCCATCGTTCGACCGGACAGAATCAATATTGTTATTGATGCGTTAGACGCAGCCGGGTGCCGTGGATTTAATGTTCAAAACGTTAATGGTCGAGGACAGCAACAAGGCGTTGAGGTATTCACTGGACGCGGTGCTACAACTGCCACGCGTACTTCGCTTCCAAAGGCCATGATCACCACAGTAGTCCAAGACTCAGATAAGGAAAAAATCATTGACGTTATTCTGGGCTCGGCGAAAAGTTCAGAAGAAGGGGCGATCGGTGATGGAAAAATTTTCATTTCACCTGTCTCGGAAGTCATACGGGTTAGGACCGGCGAGCGAGACGAATCAGCTCTGTAGATCCGAAACATTGATCTAGAGGTGTTAGAGATTCACCCTCTCGATGTTGGAACATGATGTCTGTCTCTAATTCATACTATATCGAATTGCCGTTGACACTAAGCGATGCCTCAGATTGAATTGTTATAGGTGACAGGACGGGCTAGCTCAATTGGCAGAGCAAGTGACTCTTAATCACTAGGTTCGGGGTTCGAGTCCCCGGCCCGTCACCAAT
>RQOU01000079.1 GCA_008373165.1 SAR202 cluster bacterium
GGATTTGGCTCAAGAATGACAAAAAACGAAGTCTTATACTGATAAATGGTCGGGGCGACAGGATTTGAACCTGTGACCTTTGCACCCCCAGTGCAATGCGCTACCGGACTGCGCCACGCCCCGACGATCCAAAGATAACATCGATCTACTTGTTATAGATCGTAATTTTACGTCTTAACACGTCGTAAAATACATGTGCGACTAACCCACTGGTTGTTATAATTTTCGGCAACCGTAATCAGCCCTCTGGATGTTGATTCTTATACGGTTCCAAACACGATTCCCGACGATTGCTTCAATGCCTAAAGAAGAATCCACGATAACAAACATACGGACACTTCTAGTTCACGCTGAAACGTTACAGAATCGTGTTCAAGAGATTGTGAGGCGGCTTTGACCTGTCTGACTTGCAACGTAAAGTTGAGTCCCTTGAAAAAGAAGCTAGTGAACCTAGCTTCTGGGAGAATTCAACAAACGCTCAATTGAAAATGCGAGACCTTGCCGTATTACGCGGAGAAATCCAGACTTGGTCTGACCTATCTGACAATGTCTCCAGCACGGTTGAGTTGTTTGCTCTGGCAGTTGAAGAAGACGATGAGGCTCTAAGCGAGCAACTGAGACATGACCTGGATGAATACACGCAATCAGTCAACGCTTTGGAATTTGAGCTGCAATTAAGTGGTGAGTACGACGACCGGGCTGCAATTCTCTACGTCAAACAAGGAGCCGGTGGAGTAGATGCGCAAGATTGGGCAGAAATGCTACTCAGAATGTATACAAGGTGGGCTGAACGACGAGGATTTGGCGCCGACGTGCTGGACTTCACTCCAGGTGATGAAGCTGGAATTAAAAGCGCCACAATAAAAATAGACGGCAAGTTTGCGTACGGTTATTTGCGATCGGAAAGAGGTGTACACCGTCTGGTCAGGCTCTCACCCTTTGATGCTGATAACCGACGCCACACAAGTTTTGCGCTAGTCGAAGTTCTCCCTGAGGCAGGCGAATCAGAAGAAGTCAAAATCAAACAAGATGACCTCAGGGTCGATGTTTTTCGTGCCAGCGGCAATGGTGGTCAGAATGTTCAAAAGAACTCAACCGCTATAAGACTTACACATTTGCCAACTAATGTTGTAGTTGCGGTTCAAAACGAGCGTTCTCAAGCTCAAAACCGCGAAGTAGCGATGCGAATTCTGTTGTCGCGACTCGTAGACTTAGATATGCAGAAAAAAGCTGAAGAACGAGCAAAATTAAAGGGAGAACACGTTTCAGCAGAATTTGGAAGGCAAGTTCGTAGTTATGTCCAGCACCCTTACCAAATGGTAAAAGACCATCGTACTGACTTCCAATCTAATGATGCACAGGCCATCCTTGATGGGGATTTAGACGAACTTTTAAAGTCATATCTAACCTCTCAAATGGAATCTGCTTCAGCACCATCCAACGCAATACGCTAAGCGACAATAAAGCAATAGATGTAAAAAGCCAATAATTGGCCTAACAAAAGAAAATCATGACGAGTAAACAATTGAAATTAACACCAAAATTGTTCATGGGCATGGTCGCAGGGCTAGCCTTTGTGATCGCCGTCGCTTGTAGTGGCGATTCTGAATCGACAGCAGATGAAACACTGCCCACTTCAACTCCTCCACCAGCACGCGCTGCGAAACCTAATATCGCTCCTGAATTACAAACCAACAAAGACGTTGCAAGCGATGCTGGTGACGCTACTCCCCGCCAAGGTGGAGTCTTCAATACATTATGGAGCGACCCTCCGACTATCGATCCCCATCTTGTCACTGACGGAACCTCCTACGGAATTGTGATAGAAGTATTTTCTGGATTGGTGCGTCTTGGGTCAGATCCCGTAAACCCATTTGAACCCGATCTAGCTGAATCATGGTCGGTCCTTGAAAATGGAACGGTCTACGAATTCAAACTTCGCAAAGATTTGAAATTCTCAAATGGTGATCCAGTGACAGCTCAAGATTTCAAATGGTCTTTTGAGCGGGCCGCACATCCCGACACAGCGTCGACAGTCGCTGAAGAGTTCTTGGGGGACATTGTAGGAATTAAAGAAATCGTCGAAGGTTTAGCAACAACAGCTGATGGTATCCAAGTCGTCGATGAACGAACACTTCGAATTACCATTGATGCGCCAAAAGCCTATTTCATCGCCAAGCTGACTTATCCTACAGCTTTCGTTCTCAATAAGAATAACGTCGAGTCTCTCGGGAGAAAATGGACCGACGAACCTGTAAGTACAGGCCCATTCAACCTGAAAGAATACCGAATCGGTCAACGCATACGCCTAGAGCGAAATACCAACTATTGGGGTCGAGTCGCCTATCTAGATGAAGTGGTTTACAACCTTGCTGGTGGCGTGTCCATGGCAATGTATGAGAACGATGAGATCGACATAACCAGTGTTGGACTAGCAGATCTTGAACGCGTCCAAGACCCTACGGAAGATATCAATCGTGATCTTGTCGAAGTCCCACCAAATTTTGCTGTGTCATATGTAGGTTTCAACATAAAAGAGCCCCCATTTGATGATGCCGCTTTTAGGCAGGCATTAAACCACTCCGTCGACAAACAGTTGATAGCAGATCAGGTATTCTCAAATCTAGTAAAACCAGCGTATGGAATTATCCCTCCGGGATTCCCCGGATTCTCCCCCAATATCAAGGGACTTGAATTCGATCCACAACTGGCTAAAGACCTTCTCGCTCAATCCGCCTATGCAGATCCAAGCAAACGCCCTCGAATCGTTTTGACCGTTCCCGGCACTGGGGGATCACCAGGCCTAACCACAGAAGTAGTTGCGGATATGTGGCGTCAAAATTTGGGCATCGAAATCGAGATTCAACAGGTCGAGTGGGCAACTTATATCCAAGATCTCCACCGTGGGAGATTACAAGCGTGGAGTGGCCTTTCCTGGCAGGCTGATTATCCAGATCCTCAGACATTTATCGACGTTCTATTCCGGTCCAATAGTGCGATCAATTACGGGGGTTACGCTAATCAAAAAGTTGACGAATTTGTCGTTTCTGCCCAAACCGAACAGGATGCAACCAAACGAGTGAAGTTCTACAACGATGCAGAACAGATCGTCGTATCAGATGCGGCATGGTTGCCACTATGGTGGGGAGTAGACTCAAAAGCGCTGGTTAAACCATGGGTAAAAGACTACGTGTTTTCATCCATGACAATACCGAAATTCAAAAACGTATGGATCGATAAAGAGTAATAAATACATGACCGGGCACAAGTAAAATAACCTCGACAGGGATCACCGATTTATTCGTGAACACTTATCGCGTTACTGTTCAAGCTAGGACTATGACCTAACACGGAGAACTAAAACCGCCGATGCTGGTATACATTCTCAGGCGCTTGCTTTGGACGCCTGTGCTGCTTCTTTTGGCGGCCTTCTTTGTATTCTTCATGGGAACTGTGGCCCCGGGAGATCCTGCTGAGCTTCGATTAGGTAATCGTGCTACCCCAGAAAGAGTCGATAGGCTTCGAGAACAACTTGGATTAAACGATCCGTTGCCAATCCGTTACATGCGCTTCATTGGAAACGCGCTAAAAGGAGACTTAGGAGAGAGTTATGTTTTCCAAGGCAAAACAGTAACTTCCCTTATAGGCCCACGATTACTGGTTTCAGTGCAATTAAACATAGCTGCCTCCATCGTTGCACTTAGCGTTGGATTGCCTCTTGGGTTTTATGCAGCAAAACGCCAAGGTACAAAAACTGATCCAGCGATCCTGATTTCAATGCTAATCCTGTACGCGATGCCTGTATTTTTTACAGCGCCATTTCTTATATTGTTCTTCGCCGTCAAACTTCACTGGGTACCAGCATCTGGTTGGAACGGAATGTTTTCAACCCAAGTGATTCTTCCCGCATTAACCATCGGGATTCCAGGTGCAGCAATTTTTGTCCGGCATATGCGAGCCAGTACCCTGGAAGTAATAGGGCAGGAATATATACGAACTGCTCGTGCCAAAGGAATGTCAAACTTTGTGATCAATTACAGACACGTCGCAAGAAACGCGTTTTTGCCAATACTCACGTTACTCGGGTTCACATTAGCAGGTATTTTTGGCGGCTCACTAATAGTGGAATTAATATATGGAATTCCAGGAGTTTCAAGACTTTCGCTTGACGCAATATTCCAACGCGATTTCCCTGTCCTCACTGCACTAGTACTACTTGGATCTCTAATGCTAGTACTAGCGAACCTAATCATAGATATTGCCTATACCATCATCGACCCGCGCATCAGGCTGAAATGAACAAAAGGCGAATAACATGAACACAGATTCAGTAACAAGCGAGCTTCGAGGCTCCCGAAGTCACTGGCAGCAAGTCTGGGCAAATTTTCGCCGCCGCCGACTCGCTTTCATAAGTTTAGTAATTGTAGCTATCATCTACCTGCTCGGAATTATTGCTCCTTTGATTCAGACTCATGACTACCAAGAGACGAACATAGGTAAAACTCAACAAGGACCAGACAATGAAAACTGGTTGGGAACAGACCGATTGGGTCGAGATATTTATACCCGAGTAGTATGGGGCATTCAAACAACAGTCATCATCACTGCCACAACACTTATCACTGGAAGTCTTTTTCTCGGCGTAACCATGGGCTTGATGGCTGGCTACTTTCGAGGTTGGATCGATGCAGTAATAATGCGTATAGGGGAGGTTATTTCTGCATTTCCGGACATCTTATTAATTATCCTGCTAGCTGCCACACTCAGACCCAAAATCGTAGAATTAGCGCGTGCTATTGAGGATTCCACCAACATAACAGGCCTAGTCAGTTCAGGTGTGGTCGACTATCTAGTTATAGGAGTAGCCCTATTACCTCTCAGTTGGTTCGGAATGATGCGTTTGGTACGTGGACAGGTGCTGGCTCTTAGGGACGCTGAATATGTTGAAGCTGCACGTGCTATAGGAACGTCTACACCCAGAATACTTTTCCGACACATACTCCCAAACGTAGTTAGCCCGGTCATTGTTTCAGTCAGCTTCGGTATCGGTGCCATTGCGTTATCCGAGGTTGTTCTGAGTTTTTTTGGTCTAGGTGTTCAGCCCCCACGTCCAAGTTTGGGTGTGATGATTGGTGAGGTGACGGCGCGTGGTGGCGCCAGTGTTTCAGTTTTACGAGACCATCCTGAGCAATTACTTGCACCGATTATAGTCGTATGGCTATTGATATTCTGCTGGAATATCGTAGGCGACGCCCTCAACGATGTATTCAACCCTCGAGCACGCTGATTCAACAGAATAGAGCTACTACGTCGCCGCATGATTACACGGAAACGTAGCCCATCTCATATCAATCACAAAACCTTTACTGATACACGGTTACGGGTCTTCATTTTTTCGACTATACAAACTACCGTGTATCCGTTCAAGTGTAGCCTTACACTCACATATCAGGAGAGATAAAACCTTAATCACCCCGCCTATTAGCTAATGTCCTAGCTGTCAGATTATGCAAAGTTTCGTGCCCTGAAAAATGACGTTCGAGCTCACTAACCATCTCCTCAAAAAAACGCGTCCTAGATCGTGGTGATGTCCCTGCTATATGAGGCGAAAGAAATACATTGGGCAGTTGACGAATCCTTGAGGCTGTTGGGACTGGCTCGGGATCAAAAACATCTAAGCATGCTGTAAGGTCACCACCCTCCAGTCGCTCGATTAACGCAGTTGAATCGACTATCGCCCCTCGAGACACGTTCACAAAAACTCCTCCAGACCTGATTCGATAAATCTCATCCCTACCTAGCATCCCACGA
Organism: SAR202 cluster bacterium; assembly: GCA_008373165.1. Classification (GTDB taxonomy): domain Bacteria; phylum Chloroflexota; class Dehalococcoidia; order Lucifugimonadales; family Lucifugimonadaceae; genus Lucifugimonas. Next base: position 5,812 of record RQOU01000079.1, read on the forward strand.
GTTCTGGGCGTAAGAGGAGCCAAGCAAACAACAACATCAGGTTCAGACAACACAAGATCTAGGGATGTCAATGTAAACCCGAGCGAACTCGCTAATTCGAAAGGAACATAAGGATCATGCACAAGTAAATCCACATCAAACGGCTTCAAGAACTCGATTAATCGCCGCCCAATGTATCCGGCACCGATCAACCCGACCGTCTTACCTGTAAGTTCCTCGTTATGAGCGAATTCCTGAAGCGATTCCCTTTGGTCAGAAGTTCCCCACTCCTCACCAGCAATCATCTGCCTGAAATGAACTCCGGCATTGCGCAAACCGATCAGAATCATGCCCAATGCCCATTCTGCAACTGGATAAGAAGAACCGTGTGTCGTATCCACAGCACGAATGTTTTTAACCAAAGCAGCCTCAACATCGATTCGTTGTGCGAATCGATCTCCCTCTAGTTCACCTACCAACGACAATCTTTGCGACACATCGAATACAAACTCATCAACTCTGGGCGAACCATGGCAAACAATTAATGCGTCCAATCCCTTTGTAAATTCTATAAATTCAGACTTAACTTGATCTGAAGTTTCTGGGGCACTATCCCAGCTCGTCTCTTCATCAAATTCTTTCCAGTGAAAATCCGCAAATTGTCTAAGACGATCTAAATCAATCTCAGCTAAGTAGGATTCGTATACTGCTTTATTACAGGCAATTCCTACCTGCGGAAGATTCCTAGCCATTCAGCGTTCTCCAAATACGTAGGTTGAAGCGAATCATGTACAGCGAGCTATGAGATGAATTTCGCCTTTTTGCGATGCTACTATGATCCAATTAACCATAAAAGTATGGACCAGCACTCATCATTGGAGCATCTCTGTGAGTTATTTTCAATCTCGACGATCCGCCATAGTAGCTCGAAAGGGAGCGGTCGCCACTAGCCAACCACTTGCAGCCGTTGCAGGACTCCAGATTATAAAAGACGGAGGAAACGCTGTTGATGCAGCTGTTGCTACGGCAGCGGTACTTAACGTCGTCGAACCAATGTCTACCGGTATAGGTGGCGATATGTTCGCTCTTATATGGGACAAAAACGAACGAAAAGTTATGGCCCTAAATGGATCAGGACGCCAGGCGGCGGCGGCCAATGTCAATGACGTTCAAAAGGCTGGGTTCGATTCAATCCCAAATAACCTTGAAGGCAGCCAATTTGCCGTCAGTGTTCCAGGCACCGTACATGGTTGGGAGACAGCACTCAATACATACGGTCGAATGAGCCTGAAAGAAGTATTAAAGCCTGCCATAGATTATGCGCTAAAAGGTTATGCTGTTTCGGAAGTAATTGCGCACAATTGGGGCTCGATAGAGACACTAACTAAACTCAACTACAGGCCCTCTGGGCAAGAACTGCTCCCAGGAAAATTTGGAGGGCCTCCAGAGTATGGTGAGGTAGTTACTCTCCCTGAACTCGGCCGTACCTTACAGATAATTGCTGAGGGTGGTAGTGAGGCATTTTACAAAGGGGAAATTGCAAAAAAAACCGCTGCCTTCATTCAATCTGAAGGCGGCTGGCTCACAGAAACGGATTTCGCAAACCACCACTCTGACTGGGATGAAGCGATAAGCACTAACTACCGAGGCGTGGATATTTGGGAGTGCCCACCCAATGGGCAAGGGATCGCGGCATTAATAGCACTAAACCTTGCGGAAGGTTTTGAGATCGCCTCCATGGATGCCCAATCAGCAGACCGATATCACTTTTTGATCGAATCAATGCGGCAGGGATATGCTGATGCATTCCAGTACGTTGCCGACCCTAGGGTGGCGGAGGTCCCGATTGGCCCATTACTGAGCAAAGATTATGCCAATCGCCGACGCGCTCATATATCGGATTTATCAACGAATCCTAACGTTTCCTACGGAGATCCAATGGGTGGAGCGGATACTGTTTACCTTACAGCAGTCGATGAGGAAGGCACTGCCTGCTCACTGATCAACAGTCTGTTCAACGGATTCGGCACCGGTCTAGTTGTGCCCACGTTGGGAATGGCCCTTCAGAACAGAGGATCCTTATTCTCGTTCGATCCAACTCACCCCAATTATCTTGAAGGAAATAAACGACCATTCCAAACAATCATCCCTGCCATGGCCACGAGAGAGGATGAAATGTGGCTCAGCTTCGGCGTGATGGGTGGATTCATGCAACCGCAAGGGCATCTACAAGTTGCATCAAACATGATCGACTACTCTATGGATTCTCAACAGGCGCTGGATGCACCTAGATTCAAGGTGGAAGTTGAAAGCAGCCAGGACGTGTTGGTCGAAGAAGATCTATCTTCTGACACCGTTAATGAACTTAAAAAACGAGGCCATGCTGTACGGGTAGTATCAGGATACGATCGAGGAACCTTCGGAGGTGGTCAAGTCATATCACGTAACCCAGAAACTGGCGTCCTAACAGCAGGCTCCGAACCACGAAAAGACGGTGCAGCGGTTGGCTGGTAATCATGTTCTAAGATTCATCATATATCCAATGAAAACACCAGCCTATTGTTTTAGGCGGGCGTGATTTGCAGAAAATATCCATATAGAATCATACGGTGATATCAGAACTATTTAGGAATATTTAAGAAATATATGAACTTACGGGTCAAGGACGTCGCTGACC
>RQOU01000080.1 GCA_008373165.1 SAR202 cluster bacterium
GGGTCAAACGGAACCGTGCCAACCTACATTTAGGTTGATGCTCTGCTCAGACCAATAAGGAGATCGATGAGAGGCGCAAAAACTAAAAAGATGGTATTGGCTGAGCGCAAGCTCAGGCGTCCACTTGAAAAGGCTCTGCCTGAAATTGTCAACGACGTTGGACTCACCGGAGCTGCAAAACGTTTGGGGGTGAGTAAAGCCACTTTGAGCTACTGGTTATTAAAGCTTGATATTAAAATAGAACGCGTGGCATTAGCTCCGGGCGAAGAGATCGAAATTAGGCGTGTTTCGAACTGAACATCGATTAACTTACGAACTTCTCGTGTTCTCTCTTGCCTAATGATTCAAAAATGCGATTGACCGCGATTAGCCTTGTTGCTAACGTGGTTCGCAGAACGAATTTTCAATTGTCTACATCACGTGGTCTGATGAGACTGAAATACTGTTAAGGATGATACTGTGACGGGTAACCGCGTAAACGTAATGATATTCGCTTCGATTTTGATGCTACTCGTGTTGGTTGGCTGCAACGAGAAGCAGATTCCCACCCAGGTACCGCTGGAATTTCATCCAACTCCTGCAGATGCAGTAGAGCGATCAAAGGAAACTGGAACTACCGCAAGCAATACCGAAGCCGTACCTGATAAATCTACTGGTGATGCAATAGCCGGAGAACAGTTGTTTTCCGATAATGGCTGTACGGCATGTCATTCAACGGGTGAAGAGACAATCATAGGTCCAGGCCTTGCTGGGATTTACGTGCGGGCAGGGGAGCGCACCTCACTCGATGCAGAAGCGTATATTGAGGAGTCTATAAGGGAACCAGGTGCATTTGTGGTGGATGGCTTCACTGCTGGATTAATGCCTGCGTTTGATGACCTCACTGCATCTGAAATAACCGATATGATCGCATATTTAAAGACACTTAACTGATATTTTTTCGGATAAATCCGAGATTCACTTAATCGGATATTCTTTGACCGACGTTGTTAATTTCAAACGACTAATCCTAATTGAATACAGAAAAATAGGATTTGAAAAACTTATCAGCGTAGACCTGAGACGCTATTCGATGTGAGCCCGGATGATCGGAATGCCATTGGGTAACACCATCACTTCTACCTTCGTCTCTTTTTACACTTACCGTGCCTGTAGTGTAGTCACATACAAAAGGATCAAAAATAGCCACGGCGGCCAATGGATCGTGAAATCTGAGTAGTGGTCGATCCTTGAACCAAATTCTGGACATTTCATAGACAGGTTTCAGTAATGGGTGTTGAAACCGGCCTTTTACCTGCATGGAGTCCATTACGACCTGAAAGGTCACATCAAGCCCTATAGACGTATGTAATTGAACGTCAGTCCCGTACACGATCTCTGCAGCGGCAGGATCACAATGAATGTTCCATTCAGATGCGGGCAATCCGTCCGATTTTATAAATCTGCCACCCATAATTTGGAGTGATTTCAAAAGCGGTGGTACGTCAGGATGATCTAAGAATAGTTGCGCTATGTTAGTTAACGGACCGACGGCTAGAATAACAATTTCACCTGGATTACTTCTTACTGTACTAGCGATAAATTCAATTGCGCTCTGATCACTAAAATTAGCATCATGGTCCCAATCCGTTAGAACCCCATTCTGAGGCACCATTGGTTGCCTGCTAGGTCCATCAAGACGATCGCTTGATCCTAGTCTTATAGGGACATCTTTTTGCGCTGCTTTGCACAGGACACTTGCGAGTTTAGCGCGCATCAGGACATCACCGGATACGGTGGTTATACCCAATAAATCACATCGTGGCTCTGCTAATAGGTAAGACAAAGCTACGGCGTCATCCAAATCTGAACCTATATCAGTATCAAAAAGTACTTTGATGTTTCGTCCACTCATATTTTGAAATACCTGAATGTCATTAGGTTTCTACAGATATGCAAACAGCAAATGAATTTATAACTAGTCAATTGAGGTACCGGGACTTCGTTAACGCCTAAGCACTCTCATGGCACGCGTGGTGACATGACGACATTATGTATTCTGTTAATCTTTCCAAGTTGCGCCCACTATTGACGCCGCCTGATAGCCTGCGCCGAAACCGTTGTCTATGTTGACGACTGATACTCCCGGTGCGCAGGAGTTCAACATCCCCAGTAGCGCAGCTACGCCATTTAGACTGGCTCCATAGCCTACGGACGTGGGCAGTGCGATGACCGGGGCACGTACAAGGCCTCCCACAACACTAGGAAGCGCTCCTTCCATGCCGGCCACGACTATTATGACCCTGGCGTTATTGAGTTCGTTCATTCGATTTGAAAGTCTATGCAGGCCCGCAACGCCTACGTCGGTTATCAGGTTGACATCGCAGCCCATAAGCGTTGCTGTAAGAACTGCCTCGTTGGCAATTGGCAAGTCGGAAGTTCCGGCCGCAACTACCGCAACGCCCGGGATTAGATCTTTTTTTTCGCGCCGGTCGGCCCAAATCGCTTGTGCTCCTTCTTCCCAAATTGCGCTAGGGACTGTTTGGCATAGTAATCTGAACGCTTGTTTGGAAGATTTTGTTACCAATACCACACCTTCCTTGGCGAAAATGCGTTCTGCAATATCAGCTGTGTCCTTTGGCGTTTTACTTAGACCATATACAACTTCTGGAAATCCGATTCGTTCACTTCGTTGATGGTCCACTGTTGCAAATTCAAGATCATTTACAGGGGTGGTTAAGCTTAATTCTCCAGCGGCCCGTTCGACCGATATTTCTCCATTTGCAAGTTGTTCAAGAACTTCACTTATTTTCGAATTACTCATTGGTGTATGACTTGTGGGTATATTTTTTGTTGCACAGCTAATATTGTGAGTTTTAGAAACTTAAAACGTTTGAGCATTTTATCCATGATTCTTGCCATGATAAATCGCTATGTAATCTAGGCGGTCTCAAATTGACCAAACGTTATGGTCGTACATATACTGCGACACCATATATTGAGTGTTAGCACTCAATCTTCAATCACAACTGAGAGGATCAGTATGCAGGTAACTTGCCTTCGAGAAAACCTTAGTCGCGGTCTGGCTAATGTCAGTCGGGCAGTTGCAGCGCGTGCCACTTTGCCGGTGACACAGAACGTGCTGCTTGAAGGTGATGATGGTCAATTGAAACTGACGGCCACAAATACCGAGATTTCTATTAGTACATGGATTGGGGCCCAAATCGAGGGTGAGGGCAGAGTAACTGTTCCTGCAAGAATGCTCACTGATTTTGTTAATTCATTGCCAGGGCAGACAGTTGATATTGAGTTCAAAAATGAGCCAGTTGGCGTTGTTGTGACCTGCGACAAATTTAACGGTGAAATAAACGGAATTGCATCAGAAGAATTCCCTCCTATTCCGACAGTTGATGGGGGTTCATCAGTCACAATTCCTGCAGATACGTTTAGGGGTGCACTGGAGCGCGTTGTGTTGGCTGCGGCAACCGATGATTCAAGGCCAGTTCTGACCGGCGTAAAAGTTGAACTTGCTGGCGATACGTTTACGCTCGCTGCTGCTGATGGATTTCGTCTAGCGGTTGAAAGCGGTAAGTTGGACGCCCCGGTTAACGCTGAAGTAGGGGTGATAGTGCCCGCAAAGACATTAGCAGAGGTAGAGCGTTTGCTCGGTGATGGTTCAGCAAGTGTTGAGTTATCGATAGACGCCGATGGCCGATCAGCTAAGTTCCGCCTTGATACCTCAGAAGTTGTGACCGCTCTAGTGCAGGGAACATTCCCAGATTACGAGAAGCTGATTCCAACTAGCTGGGGCACGAAAGCTACAATCGATCTTGCCGGCATGGTTCAGGCGACCAGAGCTGCATCGATATTTGCACGAGACGGTAGTGGGATCATCAGGGTGATTGTTAATCCGGGCGATGGTGATGCCTCAGGGGCAGTGAAAGTTATTTCACGAGCGGAAGAAGTAGGCTCTAATGAGAATGAGCTAGACGCTGCCGTAGATGGTGATGAGACCAAGGTGGCGTTCAATAGTAAATTCTTGATGGATGTGTTGAATGTTTTGAGTGGCAAAGAAGTCGTTCTCGAAACTACTACGCCATCCAGCCCTGGTGTATTCAGATCAGCCAATCATGAAGGTTACACACACGTAGTGATGCCAATGTTTGTGCAATGGTGATCAGCGGGGCTCCGAGCATTGCACATAGCCGCCATTGATTGCCATAGATGCATTTTCCAAGTTTGTGATTTGAATTTATAGATATTAGCCGATGCGAATCCTTTCGCCTGCGTAGCGAATGGTGTCTTGGCGCTCGCGTCCAGCCATGAAAAGCGTGATCGTTATAGGTCCGAATCGACCTGTAAACATAGCTATTGAGATTACGACCTGGGCTGCTTCGTTGAGATGTGGCGTGGTACCTGCAGACCACCCGACTGTTCCAAAGGCAGAGATAACTTCAAAAATAGCGGTTCGAAATTCCAGATCGGGCTGAACGATGAAGAGGGAGACTACCAGCACAAGCAATGCTAGTGTTGCTGTTGCTGCCACAGCCATCGCACGCTGAACATTTACTCGCGGGATCTCTCTACCAAAGATCGTTGTCCGTTCCTTGCCGCTGAAAATGGCGAAAGACGCGATTATGATCACCATCAGTGTGCTGACTTTGATCCCTCCAGCTGTCGATGCGGACACTCCGCCGACAAACATTAATCCTTCGGTGACACTCGTGTTGGCAGGATGTAGCTGGCTGTAATCAACTGATGAGAAGCCAGCGGTTCTATTGACTGTGTGAAATAAACCTTGGGTTACTTTTGAAACCGCGGGCTCATTTCCAATCGTATTGGGATTTGACCATTCCAAGCTCAAGAAAGATGTCAATCCTATAACCTGAAATAAACTTTGTGTCACTTTTGAAACAGCGGGCTCATCTCCGATCGTATTGGGATTTGACCATTCCATGCTCAAGAAAGATGTGAATCCTATAACCAGCATCAAACCAATGCCAATCAAGACCAACTTTGTATCCAGGCTGAGTAATGCCCATTTACGGAATTTCAACACATAGAAGATGATTGCCCAGCCTACAGTTGCGGTGAGCATCACTTCTCCAAGAATTTCTAATGCTTCGATATCTCTTGAAATGCCAATCACAGTGATCGCGGCACCGATCCCCAGTGCAGTTAGCAAACCGAAACCAATCAGTATTGTTTTGGATAGCAGACCTCTAAATCTGTGCCCGCGGATTTCGATGAGGTTAGAAAGTGTGGCATAGCTTGACGAACCGATCAGGATCATGGCGCCAATGATAATTAGAGAGGGTACATCTCTGGTGAGCCCGCTCAAACTCTCACCGCCTACGAGCCCATCTGGGAGTATTTCGAACCCAGCGTTGTTAAAAGCCGATATCGAGGTGAACACACTCTGCCACAACCCTTCAACCATCGTTATCCCAGGCCATATCGGTGTTACGAGATACCATCGAATAAAGATTAAAACCGCCCCGATGATTTGTACTATGATCGCCATCAGGATGATGTTTCTTGCTAATGAAGCAATTGTTCCGAGCCGGTTATCATCAAGTCCAGCACCGACCACAAGTCGACCCTGAAGACTTGAGCGACGACCAGTTATGAGAAGCAAGAACGCCGCACCGGTCATAAATCCAAGTCCGCCTATGAAGATCAGAACGGCTATCACAACCTTTCCGAACACTGTCCAGGCTTCTTCCGTAGAACGGCTATCACAACCTTTCCGAACCCTGTCCAGGCTTGTTCCGTATCCACGACTATTAATCCGGTTCCGGTCATTGCGGAAATTGAGGTGAATAAAGCACCAGTCGGAGACATGAAACCAGGTTCAGTGCTCGATATAGGCAGATATAACAATAAGGCACCGATGAGTGCGACGACGAAGAAGCTGTATACCAGCATCATCGGTGATGTCGGTCCGCGCACTGAAACCTCGCGCCGCCCGACATGAGTGTGCACAGGAGATATTTCTGATTGCCTAGGTCGTCGTACGACTTTATCGCCTGGCCTAGGTCCGGATGGATTTTGCAACTTTAAGGTTTAGTTACCTAGTCGGCTACTCAAATGAAAATATAATGACACACGACTATCGCTTACAGGGTTTTCTATCGTATCGTCTCCGACGATACCATCTGCCCAACTCCAAATAGCGCTCTTAAGGACCAAAAACCATGTCAGTGAGGACAAAAACACACAGAATCGGGGTATTTGTGTAATCGTTGAAACTACGATGGTTCCTCTCTTGCTCATGAGATAAATCCCATTATGACGTATCTTATTATGAGTATTCGTATGATTTGCAATTCTTGGAAAGTTTGATCTCAGGATGACTCAAGGGCGTAGATAGCTTGTGTCCTTGTTAGTATTTGAGAATGATTCGGACTAGAACAGTACCCTTCACGATTTTCGTACTTCTTGCCATGATATTTTCCATCGTGGGAGCTTCCTGCCTTGGCAATAATCCAAACACGGTGACAGGACAGGTGCTGATTGTAGAACAGTCTTCCATAACAACAATCTCAAGCCTGACGTTGGAAGATGATTCGGGGAAACAGTGGACGTTCGAGGGCGGAGGTGTTTTTTCAGGATTTACACCCGCCCATTTGCTTGAGCATCGTGCGCTGGGCGAACCAGTAACCGTTAAGTATGAGGAAACTGGTTCTGGAATTTTGCAGATCGTCCATTTGGCAGATTAGGTAGCGTCAAGCGTTCGAAGTAAGGATTCTTCGATTTCTTCGGCAGTTACAAAACCCTCAAATCTACCGACAACGATTCCTGACCTACTTATTGTGAATGTCCAAGGTTCTGTGTGGAAATTCCAAGTATCAATGACTGGGGATTCTATGCCAACAGACGCGTCTCCGCTGCCAAGCATCTCAGCCGGGTTATCGAAGATTTCTACATGTATGAAATTCACCTGATTCTTATATTGATCTTCAAGTTCAGATAATACCTCGGTCTGCGGCCCACATGCGCCGGAACGGCAATATGCCGGGGTGGAGAATGAGATCACCGTTGGGCGTCCGGTTTTTATAGCTTCATCAAAACTGATTGAATAGAGGTCAGGATCTGGTTCAGGAGCCGTAGTAATTAACCTTAAATTTGTTCCCTCTGGACTGGTCTTAGTCTTTGTGGCAGGTGCCAGCTCTCCTATATCAGGGGCTTCAGCAGTAGATTTGACCAAGATTCCAGTTTCTGCTGACATTTGAAGTTCGTCGGAATTAACCTTGACTTTGATGTTCCAGAATCCCACCTTGTTGAATTCCATGGTTGTGGTGTAGATTCCGCCGTGAATTGGCCATTCTCTCCATTTCAAATCTTTGACAATTTGATCCTCGTTGGATTCTTGCGGAGAGTATGACACTTCGATTTCTGAAGCTATATCCATTAAGGGTGTCCCGTCCGTTTTACGGATATTGAGCGGAATTCTAGAGGTGCCAAGGCCAACATCTGATGCCGTAGTGAAAACAACAAGTTTGTTTGAGTTTACGGCAGCACTAGATTCTTGATTGCTATGACAGCTGGCCGTTAATACGGTGACCATTAATACAACCAGAGTTTGTAAAAGCCGGATCTTGTTCAAAGTGAGATAAGTTCCTAAAGTTCTGGGCTCAAGGTCTGAGTGTAGTGCCAGTGTCCAGACTTGTTCCAATTTCCAGACATAAAGATAAACGTTTGGCGGCTAACTTTGGACATAAAGATAAACGTTTGGCGGCTAACTTTGGTAAATGATTCGATCATTGAGGTTTCGTTGCACTATAAAAATGATTTATCACTAGATCCTGCTTGTTGCGTCTAGAGGTAATATGCTCATCTTGAGTTATTTACTTTGCTTTAACACAATTTTTAAAACGCTAATAAGGATTTTATATGCCTATCCCTTCCTCAGATCCTATAGTGGTTGCTCCAACCAATATGCCTTTCAATTCGGATGAGTCTCTAGATCTTGACGCGTTATCACGTAATGTTGATAAGTTCTGTGAAACTGCGCTGTCGGGTTTTGTCGTAGGCAGTTATGGTGGTGAAGAGTTCCACATGGGGGAGCCGGAGAAAGTTCTTTCGATAAAGACCGTTGTCGAAGCCCATGCAGGTCGTAAATTTGTTATTGCGGGAATTGATGCTCTATCACCGACCGAGGCTGTCAGACTTTCCAATCTGTATGCCGAAGCGGGTGCAGACATGGTCAGGGTCAGAATTCCTCCAGCAGCTGGTAAGGGGAACGCCGCTCCCATTCAAGACTATTTTGAACAGGTAACGTCAAAGAGCCCCATTCCTGTGGTCATTATCCATCAGCCCAAAACCCCAATGGGAGTGGATGTGACGCCGGCTGAAGTTCGCGACATTACTTCCTTTGAAAACGTTTTTGCATACATCATGTCTCTCAATTATAGATACGAGTGTCGAATATCATCTTTTGTGTCGGATGCCGTGAAATTTTGGACCTGTAATGGCTCATTACTTATGCCGGGAGGAATGATAGGCGCAGTTGGGGCATGTCTATTATTCGGTAATTGGGGCCCACATATCGCAAGGGATATTATTCAGGCATGTTTAGATGGGCGGTACGCGGAAGCACGCGAGTTGCAAGAGCGTATAAACCGTATTGATTTTCTTGGGATGTCGTGGGGCGTCGGAGTACAAAAGACGGGATTAAGTCTTCTCGGCTATGAAGGAACTGTGCCCAGGAAGCCTAATCTTCCGCTTTCTGACACCCAGATATCAGAGGTTAAAGATGCATTAATCGAGGCCAGAATTCTTAACTTCGACGGTACACCGGCCCCACAAATATAGAAACTGGAAGTAATGGGTGTAAGATTTTTGATCGCATAACCACTCGATCTATTTACAAGGTGTTTAAAGGGAAATATGAGAGTCACTAATCCTGAAATTATTCGTTCCGTTACCAAAGAATGGAAAGGTGATCGCGATTCCAATGGACGTCCTTTGGTTCCGGATGACATTCTCGATCGGATGAAGCTGGTCACTACGGAAGAAGCATGGGGAACTTGTCGACGGAATGGCTACCATTTTCAATTCACCGGTGATTGGTTAAACCTGCATCCCGACCGCGTGATAGTTGGTCGGGCAGTGACCTGCCGCTGGGTCCCTACGCGTCCCGATGTTCATGGCTCTCTGATCAAACAAGGTGAAGATGAGAATAGAATCGGAGGCCAGAATTCTTGGGTCATCGATGAACTGGAAGCTAACGATTTAATTGTTGTAGATCTTTTTGGCAAGGTGCTCAATGGAACATTTGCTGGCGACAACTTGGCTACGGCCATTAAGTCGAGATCGGATACAGGAATGGTTATCGATGGTGGGATTCGCGACACCCAGAGGATTTTTCAGATGGAAAATTTTAACGCGTTTATCAGAGGCGTGGATCCATCTGCTATAGCTGACGTTACCATGACTGATATTAACGGGATTACGCGTATTGGAGAAGCTACATGCGTACCAGGTGATGTCGTACTTGGAACCAGAACTGGAGTGATATTTATTCCACCACACCTAGCTCAAGAGGTGGTTGAGAGCTCGGAGGCTGTTCGGCTTAAAGATGAGTTTGGCCAACAGCGGATCAGAGAAGGGATTTACACGCCTGGTGAAGTTGACCGGGAATTTTCTGATGAAATGAACAGAGATTTTGAAGAGTGGAAAGCTACTCGTTTGTCCTAAGCGGATCTTCTCGAATCAACAACGTAGTGACAAGAGGTAAATACCAATTGACCGAACAGAACACATCTGAACTTGATCAGGTTAACACTAGATCTGCGCCATCCGAACTTCGAATCACCGATATGCGTATTGCTGTTGTTGGTGGCGACGGATGGCGCTGGCCAATCATTAAGCTGGAAACAAATCAAGGCCTCGTGGGGTTAGGGGAGGTACGCGACGGAGCTTCTGGTCGGTACGCATTAATGTTAAAGAGTCGTTTGCTTGGAGAAAACCCATGCGACATCGATCGCTTGTTTCAAAAAATTAAACAATTCGGTGGTCATGGTCGACTTGGTGGTGGTGTGTGTGGTGTTGAAATGGCACTTTGTGATCTTGCAGGTAAAGCATTTGGTGTTCCTGCTTATATGTTTGCTGGTGGAAAGTACCGTGAGGATAAGGTGAAGGTATACGCGGATACTCCACTAAAAAAAGATCCAGTAGAAATGGGTAATGCTCTGCAGGGAAGAATGGATAGAGGATTTGAATTTCTCAAAATGGACATCGGTCTGTGGATCGCATCTGAGTTCGAAGGCGGAGTGATCAACAAACACGTTGCTGCTGAATCAGCGACTTTGATGCATCCGTTTACCGGGATACAAGTTACGGATTATGGAATATCCAAAATGCAAGAGTATGTCGGAGCCGTGAGAGATGTTATCGGATATGAAATTCCACTTGCTTCCGATCATTTCGGCCATATGGGAGTAGAAAATGCCATACGTATTGGCAAAGCCTTAGATCAGTTCACACTTGCTTGGTATGAGGATATGATTCCCTGGCAGTTTGTCGATCAATGGCAAGCTTTGAAAGCTGGAGTAGATACTCCAGTTTGTACTGGAGAAGATATTTATGCTCTTGAGGGTTTTAAACCACTAATCGATGCTCGTGCAATTTCTGTGGCCCATCCGGACTTAGCTACATCCGGAGGAATACTTGAGACAAAGCGCATAGCTGATTATTGCCGTGATGCCGGTATTGGGGTAGCACTTCACCAGGCTGGATCCCCCGTGGTTGCTATGGCAAATGCGCACGCAGCCATGACCATGGAAAACTTCATAGCGCTAGAAATGCATTCAGTTGACAACCCGTGGTGGAACGATCTGGTAACCCTGATAGGTCAAGATGGACCGATGATAAAAGAGGGGTATGTTCAGGTGACAGATGCACCAGGACTGGGTCTGGAACTGAATGAAGAGGCGATTAAGGAACATCTTGCACAAGGTGGGCAGAAACGTGACTATGATGCGTATCCACCTGGAGCGTTTGAGGATACCTTGGAGTGGGATGGGTTGGATGCCCACGATCGCGTTTGGAGTTAGCTAGCCATTGAAATCGCATCCTTGGGTGTGACTTCTTTTGAATAGAGATTATCTATTCCAGTTGTTTCCGCCTGTCCATGGATGTTTCTTAAGTTCTGACTCAATCAGATCAGAACCTAAGCCGGGACGGTCAGGTACCTTCAGGTTGCCGTTATCGATTTCAAACGGATTAGTCATGATGTCATCACGCCACGGCGCGTCATCGTTGATGAACTCTAGGGTCATGAAATTCGGTATCACTGCGCATACGTTGGCCGAGATCAGGGTATTCATCGGAGAATGGCAATTATGCGGAGCGATTGCTACGTCATAAACATGAGCTAGATCGCAAATCTTTTTACCCATAGTGATTCCGTTCCAAGCAAAATCTGGCATGATCACGTCCTGGGCATGTGATTCAAAAAAGGGTCTGTACTCTTCTGGACCCATTAGACTTTCTCCGTGACATATGGTGGTTGTCGTCGATTCGCGGACAGTGCGAAGCGATCCATAATCCCAGGTTTCAGTTTCCAGCCACATCATGTCGAATGGTTCTAAGGCTCTTGCTAATTTAATTGCGCCACCGAGCCGGAAACTCAATGCGGTATCAAGAGCGATACCAACTTCTGGTCCAAGAACTTCTCTGAACGTGCCTACTACGTTCACGGCGTTTTGCACTTGTTGGTAATTGATTTGACCGCTATTGCCAACACCGTTCTTTTTTGGAGTTAAAGAAGGCAGGTCATCGAGGTCCAAGATATTGGTCTTTATCCCGGAAAAACCCTGAGCGATAACTTCTCCAACACCGTTCTTTTTTGGAGGTAAAGAAGGCATGTCATCGAGATCCAAGATATTGGTTTTTATCCCGGAAAAACCCTGAGAGATAACTTCTTCACCAAGTGCGCGCAGGTCATCGAGATTAGACAGGTAAGGTACTTCTAATTGTGTTGAGTAACGCCTTCGATCCGAACCACAGTGTGACCAGTAAAGTTCTAGCTCGTCGCGCATTTTGCCGCCCAGTAATTGCCAGGCCGGCGCGTCGAGGGCTTTTCCTCGTATGTCCCAGAGTGCGGAGTCGATTCCTGACATTGCTTTATATGCGATCCCACCACGTTGGCGCACCATGAACGAAGCATTGTCCCACCAGGCGGCCTCCGAGGCCATGGGGTCTTTACCGATCATGTTTTCACCGATTTGACCCACAGTTGCTGCAACAGAATAAGCAGCCTGCCATTCGGTGCAATCGCCCCATCCAACAATGCCAGAGTCTGTTTCGATTTTGACGAAAGTCCAAGGTCTGAACACACCATCGACAATGAAAGTTTCGACTCCGGTTATTTTCACTTTAATTTCCTCAAGCCTGTTCCTTCAAGCCGGTCAGCTTATGATTTATCGTCTACTACTTCGTTTGGTGAAATCTCGACGTATTCATAACGACGAATACCAGGTATAGCCACCCAGATGATCCCTACTACAGCTATCCCAATGAAACCTCCGAGTACCATCGTTGCGCCGGCACCGATGGCGGCTGAAACGAACGCAACTTCCATCTGTCCTACGTTGTTTGCGGTCATGGCGGCGAATGAGTGAGCGCTAGAAGCTCGACCTATTAGCCTGTCTGGTGTGGTTAGCTGGACGATAGCTTGTCGCATTGTCATACCGACCGAGTCAGTTGCACCCAAAAAGGCGACGATGATGAGTCCGATCCAAAAGATCGGCGTAAGTCCGAATGCAATCAACCCGACAGCGTAGGCCAATGTGGCGGTTAGAACGATTCTGCCTTTGTGTCGAATTTTCTCCGTGAAGAACACCAACATTGATCCACCGACCCCACCAAGTGCGTTGGCAGAGCCAAGTAGGGCAGTTCCCTCTGCACCCATGCCGTATAGACCGCTTGCGAACAAAGGGAAAAGCATGCGATAGAAGCTGACAATCGTGACCCCCACGTCCAGTAGATAAAGTCCTGGTAGGATCGGGTGTCTTTTTACGAATTTTGCCCCTTCACGCAGTGCTGAAACTTTGCTCTGGGCAGTAGTGTCTGGATCCGGAGCTCCACTGGCGTTTATCATGGCGGGAGCGATCATGCTCACCCCAGCAAATACAGATCCGACCAAGAACGTAGTCGTTACACCGAATTGAGTGAAAAGTAGACCGAATAGCAGCGGTGCTGCTATTTGTCCGATCTGGAAAGAAGCTGTTTGGAACGTTACTGCATTTGTAGTGTGGGATCGTGGAATCACTCTTGGAAGCATGGCAGGTCTGGCGGAATTACCCAGCATGTTCACAATCCCAGTCATTCCTGTCACAGTGAATATCATCCATGGCGCTAGAATTCCGTTCCATGATGCCAGGGTTAACAGCGCCATTGAAATGAAAGAAACGGACTGGGTAAATACCATCAATTTCTTTCGGTTGATGATATCCGCTAACAAACCTCCGTAAACTACCACTGGCATCTGCAGAAATTGGATAGCGCCGAGTATTCCTAGTTGTACTGCTGAACCGGTCTCGTCATACAACCACTGTGTGCTGGCGAACAATCTCAATTGCATCGCTATGAGCATGCTCATGCCCGATAGCCAGAGCATGGTGTAGTCGCGGAATACTAACGAGGACCATGGTCTCAAGCTTCTGGAGGGTGATTGGGTCTCTTTTATCCCGGGAGACTTAGTATCTGATTCGGATGAGTTCGATTTCAAGTTTTTTCTATTGGCTGGGTACTGAATTCAGGCATACTAGCACTGCCCAGTTCTATTCAGGATTCATAATCCGTCTGAGGAGCTTGTCATTTGATGTGTCTAGCTGTTGCTTACAGCGATCAGGTCCTCAATTTTTTCGGCTAATCGAGAACCTAAAATAGCGCCTATCACTATGTCATGCACTTTTCCATCTTGATCTAGCAGGAAAGTGGAAGGCATATTTGAGATTTGCCAGTCGGTAATAACACTCCGCTTGAAGGTGTTACCAGTTATGTACGTGATTCCAAAACTTTCGACTAGGTCTCGACCTCCGTTATAAGTTCCCAGACCAACGTAGGGGCCTACATCGACACCCACGAACAAAACTTCGTCCCCATATTCATTCCATGCCGCTTCTAATCCAATCATTTCTGCACGGCAGGGTGGGCAGTTATTGGCCCAGAAATTCAAGAGTACAGGTCGTTCTTCTCGGCCGATCATTTCGTTGAATGAAATAGATTTCGAGCCAGCTTCTTCCTCGCCCGTGTAGATATTGATGATGAAATCATCACTATCTGATGATGGTTTATCTGTACTGCAATGAGATAACAGTGGCATCAAAGAAGCCACCAATAATGTAATCAGTAATGATTTAGATCGAATAATGGATATGTAATTTCTGATGTGTAGCACGTCAGTTATTTTTGTAGTTTGGGTAGATATTGTTGGATTATTCGATGCTGTACAGACCCTAGCTCAGGTATATCAAGTGGTAAATTGGCTTAGGTTGCTGATTTTTCTATTGTGACCATTGTTTTGTACTTCAACTAGCTTGCGGGGATTTGAAATGGGTGAATTCGACGGAAAATCTGTGATCGTTACTGGTGGTGCACTTGGAATAGGTGGTGCTGCATCAGAAGCATTTGCTCGTGAAGGAGCGAATGTAACTATCCTTGACTGGAATGAGGAAGCTGGCAATGCTGCCGTCGACACGATTGTTTCCGGTGGCGGAACAGCCCAGTTCATACATGCAGACGCCGGTACGACAGAAGGGTGTCGCTCCTGTGTGGATGCTGCGGTTGAGGCATATGGAGGCGTAAACGTTGTTTTCAACAATGTGGGAATTCAACCGCCTGACTCTTATGTTGATGCTGTCGAACTTCC
>RQOU01000081.1 GCA_008373165.1 SAR202 cluster bacterium
ACGGTCTCTTGATGACAGCCTCAGTGAGACCTCACAGCTTGTCCGGACACGAAGCTGAACTGGCTAACCGCAGTTTCCAAACGTCCAAGCTATCAACATCCCAATAGGGATCATCATGAAGGCGAATCGGATGATTAGTTTTTCTCTGTCCATGATGGGGATTGCCTATTTATTTGGTCGTATTGCTGTAACTTCGCGAAAAGCCCCCACATTTCTGCGAGGACTCTTCAGTTCAAGTTCAGTTGGAGCGGAAGAGGAGATTCGAACTCCCGACCCTCTCCTTGGCAAGGAGATGCTCTACCACTGAGCCACTTCCGCGTTATGGTCAACAGTAAGCATTTAGAGCCAACTGGTCAAGCTTTCATGTGACTTAACAGGTTAAATTCAAAACCTTTTCTTCCATTGCGACTTACCAGGTCAGTTATGCTCGTTTGATTTTATTTGTGTGGGTCAATCGCTAACTTTGATCAATAATTTGCCGAAATTATCTCCGCGCAGAAGACCGATGAAAGCTTCTGGAGCTTTTTCGAATCCGTCCACAATGTCTTCCTTATATTTCAGAAGTCCTTCTTTGATCCATCCAGCCAATCTCGCTCTGCTGATCTCATGTTGTTGTTCAAACGCGTAAACCAGAAATCCTTCGGCCCTCGATTGCGTACGTAATAAAGCCCACATGTTGCGAGGTCCTAGGGGGATGTCATCAGAGTTGTACTGTGAAATCTGTCCACAGATCGCGATTCTCGCCTTGAAGGCGAGGTTGTCGAGTACGGCGTCCAGTACTGGTCCACCCACATTATCGAAGTACACATCGACTCCATTAGGTGAAAGCCGTTTGAGTTCGCTCGAGACCTCTTGAGTTTTGTAATTAATTGTGTAGTCGAAGCCAAGATCATTTTTTACGTAGTTACATTTTTTGTCACTACCAGCGACTCCGATTACGTTACAGCCGTTGATTTTTCCGATTTGTCCGACGACTGCACCCACTGCACCTGAGGCAGCTGATACGACTAGTGTGTCGCCTGCTTTTGGTTGTCCTATGTCAAGTAGTCCGTGGTATGCGGTAAGACCCGGCATGCCTAATACACCAACGGCTGTTGATACTGGACCAAGTGAGGGGTCCACACGTTTTACTGAGTGGTCTGAAACCGCAGCCCATTCTCTCCAGCCGATCGAGCTGCGGACGATGTCTCCAACCGTGTAATTTGAAGATTTACTCTGTTCAACACGTGCGACTACTTCACCTGTCATTATGTCTCCGGGTTGAAGTGGCGTTGCATAAGATGGACCGGGTCGCATTCGACCTCGCATGTAAGGATCCAGACTCATGAACAGGGTCCGAATTAGTAGTTCACCATGTTTGGGGCTTGGAATTGGCGATTCTTCCACAGCAAAATTTTCTTGTTTGGGTTCGCCGGTGGGACGACTAGCCATGGTCCATGCACGATTAATAGCATCTGACAATGTGATTCCTCTTTTTGGCTTATTGGTTATTTTCAACGAGAAGATTGCCGAAATCGTCCACTGTTACCGACCATGATGGTTGGATCACTGTCGTGCAGTCTGGCTCTTCAACAATTGCTGGCCCATTAAATGTCGATCGAGGAGGGAGCTTCTGTCGATTGTAAACGGTTGTACTGATGACACCTCCTTGGCTGGATTCGTTTGCAAAGTAAACAGGTCGCTCGCCTTTTATGGCAACCTTGATATCAGGATTAATAATGTCCAGTTTTCGTAGTTGCGGTCGTGCGATTTTCCCTATGGTTGTTAATCGAAGGTTCACGAGTTCTACAGGCTCATCGTCTGCTCGAAAGCCGTAGGCACTATCGTGGGACTCATGAAATGATTCGATCAAGTCGCTCATCCAATCATCGTTGATGGTTTTTCGATCAGGTACAGGAACGCTTAGTTCAAAGCTTTGTCCCCAGTAGCGCATTTCTATTGCTCGTTCGAAAATAGGCTCACCTGATGCTGATGCAGCCGAGCTATGCGCTAATCGCCCCGAATGTTCTAGTCTCTCGAATTCATCGGTTATACGCGATAGCTCGACTTGGTCCGCCCTTACGATGAGAGTTGCGGAACTCTCCATTCTTACGTCTGTCACTAGGAGTCCCAGAGCTGATGTGGTCCCGGGTTCGGCTGGGATTAATACCTGTGGAATTCCCGCTTGCTCTGCGAGCCTGACGACATGAGCGGGTCCTGCGCCACCGAATCCCATTAGGATGAAGTCTCTTGGATCATGTCCACGCTGTACTGATACTAACCGAAGGGCATTTACCATTGCTGTGTTTGCAATTTCGATGATTCCATGTGCCGCTGCCTCAATGGACAATCCTAATGGCTCCGCACAGTGTTTATGTATAGTCTTTTTTGCCGCCTCTGTATCAAGAGATATTTCACCATCTGCAAAATAGCTTGGATCGAGACGTCCTAGAATTAGGTTAGCATCGGTAATGGTTGGTTCTTTGCCGCCAAGCCCATAACAAACCGGGCCAGGGTCAGCGCCGGCAGATTGCGGCCCGACGCGTAGAGCACCACCTGAGTCTACCCATGCGATAGATCCACCACCAGCTCCGATTTCGACAAGATCCACAACTGGTGTTCTGATCGGGTAACCCGACGCTCCTCCAAATGCCCCATCCCCGCTTTGTGCTGCCCCGCCCACGCTGTAATCCTTGGTGATGTTTGGTTGCCCGTTGCGTATGAGACTGGCCTTTGCAGTAGTGCCGCCCATGTCGAAAGAAATTACGTTTGGGTAACCGAGTGCGGATCCTAGAGATGCAGCTGCTACAGCACCAGCTGCGGGACCGGATTCAACCATGAACACTGGTGATTCTGACGCCGATCTAGCCGGGTACACGCCACCATTAGATTGCATCACAAGGAGCTCAGAATTGATGTTGGCTGAATGTAACTTTTCTAAGATCGATGCTAAATACGTGCTTACGATTGGCGTTACAGCAGAATTAATGACAGTAGTCGATGCTCGTAGGTACTCACGAAATTCTGGGACTATTTCAGATGATAGAGATAATTTCACATCTGGAATTATTGCTTTGATTGCCTTGCCGACTTTTTGTTCATGATCCGGGTTGCGGTACGAGTGGAGCAGGCAGATTGCTATAGCTTCTACTCCAGTTTCAGCGATCTGATCAACTATTTTGGCAAGAGCTTTCTCATCAAGAGGTGTAACTACATTACCCTTGGCATCAAGTCTCTCAGGAATCTCGAAACATAGTTGGCGCGGTACAAGTGGTGCTGGTTTTTCAAACTGGAGATCATATAAAGAAGGGCGTATCTGCCTCGCTATTTCGAGCATATCTCGAAATCCTTGAGTGGTGACAAATGCCGTTTTTGCAGTTTTTCCTTCGATAATCGCGTTTGTAGCAACGGTGGTTGCATGGACTACGTGTTCGATTTCACCGGGTTCTACATCGTTATTTACTCCTAGCAATTTATTAACTGCAGAAATGAACCCCGATGCAGGATCGGCAGGCGTAGTTAGAACTTTTGAGGTTATCACCTGTCCGGTTGATGAATCGACTAGCGTACCGTCAGTAAATGTGCCACCGATGTCGACACCGATTCTGAATCGCTTGGTATTTAGCTCCTTCATTTAGAGGACCTCGATTTAATTATTTGTTCTCTTAATTTTTTTGTGGCGGTCCTATCGACATCGTTAGTGAGATTGTCAATGATCACGCCATAACATTCACGTGCCCGTTTGAAATTAATTTTCCCGAGAGTGACATCCAGCAATACTCTTTCGGGGTCTCTTTCAAGAGGGGATCCGTAACCGCCACCGCCTGGGGTCTGGAAGCTGACAGTGTCCCCAGGCTTTAGTTCAATCACACACTTTGAGCTGAGTTCGGTCTTCGTACGCTCTGGATCGTCCGGATTTAAAATGTAGTAAGCCTTTCGCCCACCCATGCCGCCGAAGATGCCTTTAGGACCTTCGAGATCTCTGTCCGATAATACAGTGAATGTCGCAGCGTCATCAGGGAAGTGGTAATCGCGTCTCATTCCGAGGCCTCCACGAAATTTTCCGGGACCTTCTGAGTCTTCAATAAGTGAAAGTTGCGATACCCTCATAGGAAAGTGAGATTCTACTTCCTCCACTGGAGCGTTTTCAGTGTTTTGACCGTGTTGTTGCACGGCATCGGGTCCGTCAGATGTTTCCCTTGCTCCATATCCTCCCGCAAGTGCCTCGTAGTTACAGTGGTATTCTCCCGTCACCTGATCGATGATTCCAAATCCTGCTTGGGCCATCATGGCTTTGGTTGACGAAGCGATTTTTTGTGGCATGCCCGGTGCAAATGCTCTGAAAAGCATGTCATTGACCCGAACCTGTGTCTCCCATCCACCGACAACCGGCGCAGGGTGGAGCGCGTGTACTACGGTTCCGGGCTTAGCGTTCATCCGGACATGGCGGTAGAAGCCATCATTTACGGGTAGATCCGGTGCCATTAGTGCTCGAAGTGCATAGGCGCATGCTGAGAAAGTCATGGCTTTGGTGGAATTTACTGGTGCGCGCCTTTGTGGGTCACAGCCATCGAAATCGAAATACACCGTTTCGCCATCGACGGTAATTTTGGTCTTAAGGGTGACAGTGTTTTCGGTAAATCCGTCGAAATCTAGAAAACTTTCCGATTTGTAAATACCATCAGGTATGTCTGAGATTTCTGCCCGGGTTCGTCGATCAGTGTAGTCAATCACTGCGGTGACATATCGGTCGAACTCATTTAAGCCGTACTTTCTAACTATTTCGGACAGCCGTCTCGATCCCACGGTGTTAGCAGCGATTTGAGCTCGGAAATCCCCTGCAGTGACGCGTTTTGATCTGATTTGAGCAAGAAGAAGTTTGAAGATATCTTCATTCATTTCACCTTGTTTGACGAGCTTGACTGGCGTGATGATCACTCCTTCTTGGAAGATCTCCTGAAAAGGGCCAATTGATGCTGGAGCTCCTCCACCAACATCTACATGATGGGCTAGCGAAGCTACATAACCGATAAGTTCGTTTTGATGATGAACGGGGCCGAAGACGGTCACATCGTTGAGGTGTGAACCACCTCCAAATGGATTGTTTACTACCAGCATGTCGCCGGGCTGGAGGTTTTCTGCCCCGTATGCTTCGACTGAAGTCGGTATCAGTTCCACAAATGATCCGAGGTGGACTGGTTGAGTAAATGCCTGCGAGATAGGCTTGCAGTTACGGTCGAAGAAAGCACAGGAAAAATCCTGTCTGGTTTTGACGTTAGTTGAATAAGCTGAACGCCTTAGGGCGGCAGCCATTTCCTCGGTTACTTGAGTTAGAGCTGAACGGACAACCTCGAATTGAATTGGATCGATTTTGTTGTGGACCTCATTACCGGCCACGGCGTAAATCCTCGGTGATTGTCATGTCGACTTGTTGAGATGACAAATTGATCTCAACTCCGTAGTGTTTTCTAGCGCGATTTGTAGAAATTTTGCCTTGCAGGACGTCATTTAGAATAGCTTCTGGATCTCTATTAAAGGCCTGCCCGTAACCACCGCCACCAGAAGTACGGTAACTGATTACATCTCCGGGCTTTAATTGCAGCGTTGTTTTTGAAGACAGGTGCTGTTCTACGTTATTTTTGATCAGGGCGTAGACAGATTTGCTGCCACGTTCCCCGCCGAAAAGCCCTCTCGGTCCAGCTTTATCCCGGTCGGCAAGAATGGTGAATGTTGCTTCTTCAGGGAACATGTAGTCCCGGCGCAAGCCAAGTCCGCCTCGGAATTCTCCTGGACCTTCAGAGTCGGGAACAAGTTCATACCTTGTAATACGCACGGGATAATTACTTTCAGTTTCTTCAACTGGCGCATTTTCAGTATTTTGGCCATGCGACTGGACAGCATCCGGACCATCTGATCTGGAACGTGCACCGTACCCGCCTGCAAGCGTTTCGAGGAAGCAGTAGTATTCACCGGTTTCGTGATTATGACCACCAAATCCCGAATGACATTGCATCGATTTTGTTCCTGCACAAACAGCGTCCGGCAACGCTGGTGCGAGAGCTTCGAAGATAAGATCGTTCAATCGGACATGCGTTTCCCATCCGCCAACAACCGGAGCAGGATGAACACAATTAGTTACAGTACCTTCAGGCGCATTAACGTGGACGTAACGGTAAAAACCGTCGTTTACCGGTAAGTCCTTATCCATAAGAGCTCTCAAGGCATAGGCGCAGGCTGAAAAGGTCTGTGCAAATGTCGAGTTCACTGGAGCCCGGCGTTGAGGATCAGATCCGGTTGTGTCGAACTTTACGCCGTTATCGTCTATCGTGACGCTTATTTCCAGTTTCACAACCTCTTCAGTGAATCCATCGTTATCTACGAACCCTTTTGCTGAAAACACTCCCTTCGGCAACTTATTTACTTCTACTTTGGTACGGCGGTCTGTGTATTCGATGATTTCGTCGATGTAGCGATCAAAGTCATTTAAACCGTACTTATCAATGATTTCGTTGATGCGGATAGCTCCCGTTCGGTTCGAAGCAATCTGTGCGCGGAAGTCTCCAGCAGTTTCTCGTTTTGATCGGATTTGCGAGAGAACTAACCGGAAAAGGTCATCATCCAGTTTGCCGTGATCCACAAATTTAATTGGAGGGATAATAATTCCCTCTTGGAACACCTCTCTGAAAGCACCTACCGATGCTGGGGCACCACCCCCAACATCCACATGATGGGCGAGACAGGCTGTATAACCCACCAGCTGACCTTGCCAATGAACGGGACCAATCAGAGATATATCGTTGAGGTGGACGCCCCCGCCATATGGGTCATTGGACAGGATCATGTCTCCGGGTCCGAGGTTTTCAGCACCGTATCTTTTTACGGCGACCGGAACGTGCCTTACGAATGATCCAAGATGGACAGGTTGGGTGAATGCCTGTGAAACAGACCTGAGATTCTTATCAAAGAATGCACATGAGAAATCCTGGCGCGTTTTTACGTTGGTTGAATACGCTGATCTTCGAAGGGTGATGGCCATTTCTTCGGCCGCCTGAGTGAGGGCATTGCGAATCACTTCGAATTTAATTGGGTCGATCGTCATGGCAGTTATGATGGTTTCTCAATATTTGGTTCGTTCTTATGAATGAACCAAATATTCCTTCAAATCGTAATCGTAAATTGATTGCTCGAACCTTAGAGACCGCGTTCTTTTTTAACTTGCCGCCATTCCTCAAATGATTCTGGACGGGGTGGGTAATACTTACCTGGCGCAACCTTTTCATCTCGAATTTTTTCTTTTATGTAGTTTTCCACTTCTTCATGTTCTGTCGCGTGCTCGAGCACGTCTTTTGCCATCCAGGATGGCACGACTATTACACCGTCGTCATCCCCAACCATTACGTCGCCAGGACGGACTAGAGCTCCTCCGCATTGGATCTGTATGTCTTCTTCGGCCGGGGCTACGGTTGGACCACCATGAAGACTGCGGGCTGTAGCGTAAACGATGAGTCCATATTCCTCGTCTCGGAGAACGTCGAGATCGCGTATTGCGCCATCTATTACCACTCCGTCGGCGTTGTTCATTTTGAGCTGGAGCAGTTTTACATCTCCAGCAACCACGTCTTGTGTACGACCCTGTAGATCTGCCACCAGGACATCTCCTGGACCACATTTGCCCATAGCAACATACTCAGGTGCGTTTTCTCCCGTAGGCGTGTCGGTCTTAAGGTCTGCACGGTGTGGGAGGAATCGCAAAGTTTTTGCTCGAGCAGCCATTTTTTTACCCGGAGTGAAATTTTGTAAACCTTCGCATACGCAAAGTGTCGAGCCAAAATATCGGACGGCGTTGTAAACCGTCGCTGTGGGTAATTTTTTTAGTCCTTCGAGTACTTCATCGGTAACATACGTTGGCTTCATATCAAAGCTTGGGTTATCAGACATTGGGATGTTGCTTTCGACTGAGATGGCCGGTCATTTTGGGCAGAGTAGGAATTACTTTTCTGTTTCCTGAGCCGGGATAGTACTCTCAGCGGAGAGCGGACTGCAACAGTCGTAAAGCGCTTCGAGTGATTAGATCCCATCGCTTCAAAGCGGAAAATGGTAAAGGGATGAAGATTTTTAGGGATTTGTAGAGATTTATCCAATGGATGTTTTTTGATGCTGCGTTCACGCTCGAAGAGTAGTAGGGTTTGCAACCATCAACTCACCAAAGACCAGCCATTAAAAAATAGAGGTCCCGGATGCTAGTACCTGGTATGCCGCTTTCACGGTTCACAATCCTTGATCTAACACGCGTTAGGGCAGGCCCAACCTGCGTGCGTCAGCTTGCTGATTGGGGAGCTGATGTTATCAAGATAGAAGCCCCTCCCGATGGTAAAGAAGGACTTGGCGGTGAAAGGGATGGGTTTGACTTTCAAAACCTTCATCGTAATAAGCGGTCACTGACGTTAAATCTAAAAACTCCGGAAGCTAGAGAGATCTTTTATAAGTTGGTTGAGCAAGCTGATGTGGTGGTTGAAAATTATCGACCAGACGTCAAGAACCGTCTAGGTGCAGATTACGAAAGTCTTTCAAAAGTTAACAAGCGAATTATTCTTGTCAGCATCTCGGGTTTTGGACAGGATGGGCCTTACGGTAAACGAGCGGGGTTTGATCAGATTGCTCAGGGCATGGGTGGGCTAATGTCCATAACCGGAGCCCCTGGTGGAGGCCCAATGCGTGTCGGCATACCGGTTGCTGACTTGTGTGCCGGAATGTTCGCAGCTCAAGGGGCAATGCTGGCACTTTTAGAGCGTGAAGAGTCAGGTGAGGGTCAGTGGGTAAGAACGTCGCTTCTGGAAGCACAGATCCAAATGCTTGATTTCCAGGCAGCACGCTATCTCAAGGACCAAGAAATTCCAGGACAGGCTGGTAACGACCATCCTACGAGCATTCCAACAGGGGTCTTCCCAACATCTGATGGACATATCAACATTGCTGTAGCTGGAGGAGAAATTTACGAAAGATTTTGTAAAACCGTTGGGCTCGAGCATTTGATTTCAGACGAACGGTTTTCGACAGCAGATGCAAGATCGGATAACAGGGTGGAGATGAATGCTCTTATTTCTGAACTAACTATGACGAAAACCAGTCAACATTGGATTGATGTTTTAAACGAAGCGGGTTGTCCGTGTGGACCTATCAACTCAATGGACCAGGTATTCGCAGATCCTCAGGTCAAGCACCTAGAAATGGCCGTATCCGTTGACCATCCGCGTATGGGTAGCTTCGAAGTTGTAAATCAGGCTATAAAGATGAGTCGTACACCGTCGTCAGTACGCACCGCAACACCCGAGCAGGGTGAGCACACAGACGATATTTTGTCTGAACTTGGTTATGAGCAGACGACAATCGATGGATTTCACCAAAATGGCGTTGTCTAAATTTTTTTATAAGTTAGAACTTGGGAGTTTTACCGGATGAGAACGCTTGACCTGCAAACTGACAAGATGCTTGCACACGTAGACGAAGGCGTAGGTTCGATAATTTTCAATCAGCCTGAGAAGCGAAACGCCGTTTCGTATGCGATGTGGCAGGCGATACCGGAAATCATTAAGGATTTTAATTCCAGCGAAGATGTAAGAGTCGTAGTTATGAGTGGAGCTGGTGATAGGGCGTTTGTGTCTGGAGCAGATATCTCTGAGTTCGAGAAATTGCGTAATACACCGGAGCAGATTGAGATTTATGACGCGGCTACGTCGGCCTCCAATAAAGCGCTACGATCACTTGAAAAACCGTTGATTGCAATGATCAGAGGATTCTGTGTTGGTGGTGGTCTTGCAATTTCACTGGCCGCAGATCTGCGCATAGCGGCTGATGACGGGAAGTTCGGTGTGCCGGCGGCAAAGCTTGGGCTTGGTTATGGATATGCTGGCATTAAAGAATTAATGAACATCGTTGGACCGTCATACGCTAAAGAGATCTTTTTTACAGGCCAAAGGTTTAACGCCGCTGAAGCTGAAATGATGGGACTCGTAAATCGTGTCGTGCCGACCAGTGAATTGGAGTCGACAGTAATTTCCTATGCTCGCACTATAGCGGACAACGCTCCACTGACAGTTAAAGCTGCTAAGGCTGCGGTGAATGAAGGTACGAAAAACCCGGGGGAACGTGATCTGGAAAAAATAGCCTCGCTTGTAGAGGCGTGTTTTAACAGTGATGACTATAAAGAGGGACGTCGAGCGTTTATGGAGAAGCGTCCACCTCGCTTTCAGGGTCGTTAATGGACAATTCGCCATGGCGGAGGCTACTGAAAATACGTGCAGTACACAAAAAAAGAGCCTTGTCGGTAAATCGGCAAGGCCCTTTTTCAATTAGAAATGGTGGTGCCGAGGGGCAGACTCGAACTGCCGACACATGGATTTTCAGTCCATTGCTCTACCACCTGAGCTACCTCGGCATACGGCACGGTAGTCAATCCTAGCCCCGGTGATCGGGTGAGGCAATAGAGTAAGCGATCACCATGCGGTAGTTAGTGTGGAGTATCAGATTTTTTAATTGTCGCTGGTATAATCCTGTCGATAAATCGCAGGTTTATAGAACTGGTCAAATCCATCGCTGCTAACACTTAGCATTTTGTAATCGATCAGGCGTTTGTATTGAGGGTATTAATGGCGACTTTGATCATTGCTTCGATCTCGAATCATTCTGGTAAGACTGCCCTCGCAGCTGCTCTTGCTGTAAAGCTTGGAACCGAGGATACTCCCGTCGCTATAGGTAAAGCGGCGTTGAAGGATTCAGCCGTCGAGTCTGATGTGGGGGTATTTGAACACCTTCTGCCGGGGAATCCGTCTGTTAGTGGGGCTGTTGGTGAGATCGCTTCTAATATCTCCAACCTGACCACCAGCCCGAAAATATCGATTGTAGAAGGATCATCTGATACTGAGTCTAACCTTCAACTAGCGAATGAAACAGATGGTCTCGTTTTATTAGTAGCTCGTTACGGTGAAGAAATTTCAAACGTCGCTGACGCTTATGGTTCGCGCCTTGCTGGGGTAGTGGTCAATGCAATGCCTAAATACAGGAGCGAAGGCGCAGATGATGGGATCCCACAGGGTTTGAGGGAAAAGGGAATTAATTTACTAGGATATATTCCTGACGATAGGAGAATGCTATCGCCGAAGTTAGGGCATGTGGCGGAGTTCCTAGATGGACAGTTTCTTAGTGGAGGCGATCAGTCAGATCAACTCTTAGATAATTTTCTCATCGGGGGGCTCGTTCTTGACTGGGGTCCGTTTTACTTCGCTACTCGCACTAACACTGGAGTGATAGTCCGTGGTGATCGTCCCGACGTCCAGCTTGCAGCGATTCAAACTGATACGACTCGTGCACTTTTGTTAACGAAAGGCGTTCGCCCGGTCGAATATGTGATTTACGAAGCAGGTCAAAGAGGTATACCACTTATTGTTGTTCCAGGCAGCACCCATGATGTTGCTGAGAAATTGGAAGGCCTCCAGCCTCAAGTCGGATTTGATCATGAAGATAAACTGCATAGAATGGTTGAATTGGTATCCGAACATTTGGACATCTCAGTACTTGAAGATCAACTGGCTCAACCGGTAACACGTTAAATACGGTGGCTATACGTACTTGGGCCATCTGATCGAGCCAGCGTTTTCCAGTAGATGTCTACTTATCTATTGGTTGCATACTGATTGTTCAGCAGTGTGGACAAATTATTCCTTTATTGAAGTATCAGAAATTTGAAGATTCTTGACATGATTGCTCCTCGTCGCGGGCCCAAGCGCCGACGTCGGCTGAGGCTGATGATGACGGCGCAGTTAACGGCTAAGACGGCTTTTTATGTTTCGGTGGTGGCTGGTGCTATTTTTGTATTAGCTGCGTTTATTTTGTTTGATAAAGATCGAGAGCTTGAGCAGATACCGTCGACCAGAACCGGTCCACAGGTTATTCGGCAAGTTGAGCAATATTTGAAAAACACCAATGTCTACGCTTATGGCGATAGATCACGTACATTGAATTGCTGGGCAGAATTCGAGGGGCAGGAATTCAAGGCTGAGTATCTCAATCGCGGATCATGGAGAATCGATGCGTACTATGATCTCGTCAGATACTACTGGCGTGTAGATGACATCACGCTTGAGGTAACCAGGGATCCATGGGTGAAGACGTATAATCCGAGCATTGGATGTTGATGACATATACCAAAAGATATCGTGATCTGGCGGTTATCATTGTCGTATGGCTTTAACTTCGCTTACAGACAATCTTCTTTTCGGTCTTTCTGACCGACAGCGCGATGCTGTTACTCATACTGACGGTCCGTTGTTGATTATTGCCGGGCCTGGCTCAGGTAAGACCCGAGTTATGGCTCACAGGGTCGCTTATCTGATCGGTGTAACGGGTGTTTCACCTTGGAAAATCCTTGGTGTTACGTTCACAAATAAAGCGGCTCGAGAACTGTTGGAACGTTGTGAGCGACTTGTTGGTCTGGGATCTAACGAACTACAAGTGAGGACTTTTCACGGTTTTTGCGCCCGAGTATTGCGATCTGACGGTGAAAACGTTGGATTGCAATCCGATTTTACTATTTATGACTCAGACGATCAGGCTCGTGTTATACGTCGAATTCTCGAGGATATCGACATCGATCCGAAACAGTTTCCACCCCGCTCTGTATTGGCGGTTATTTCTGATGCTAAAAATAACCTGCAAAGCCCTGAGCAGTTGTCGAAACGCACAGAGACATATCGGGACGAAGTCATGTCACGTATTTACGAAGCATATGAGGCTGCATTGCATCGTGCAAATGCTGTTGATTTCGATGACCTTTTGTCCAAAACCTATACGTTGTTGGAAGGGCACCCAGAGATCCTGGAGAAGTATCAACAGCGGTATGAGTATCTGCTAGTTGACGAATTTCAGGATACAAATCCACTTCAGTTTCAGGTCGCCAGGTTATTGGCCCTAAAAAGTCGAAATATTTGCGTGGTTGGAGATCCTGATCAATCCATCTATTCATGGCGTCACGCTGATCCAAGCAACCTGACAGATTTTCAAAGCACCTTCAACGAGACAAAGATCGTCACGCTTGATCAGAGTTATCGTTCTACCCAGATCATTCTCGAAGCTGCTGATTCAGTGATAGGTAACAATGATGAACGGATGGAGAAAAATCTTTGGACCGAGAACGACAGAGGCTCCAGAATCACCGTAGCCGAGGCCTATAACGAAGAGGAAGAGGCACGCCTAGTACTTCAAGCTACTGTTGAACTGCAGGAAAAACACGGGATAGATCGAAATGAAATTGCAGTTATGTACAGGGTGAATGCACAGTCTCGGGCATTCGAAGTCACTTGCAACCGAGAGGGTATTCCGTATCGACTTGTGGGTGGAGTTAAGTTTTATGATCGTAAAGAGGTCAAGGATATCCTTGCTTTTCTCAGCTTGATTGCTAATCCTGCAGCGGATGCTGCTCTAGAACGTGTTATCAATGTTCCCGCTCGAGGAATTTCAGCAAAATCACTTACGGAATTGCGCCGCGTGGCACTGGTTAATAATGTCCCGATTTTAGATGTCATCCTGGATATAAGCAGAGTGAAGGGTGGTGACGAGGAGCCAGCCGCCTATGGTTGTACGCTGGCGACTAGGGCGCTGAATTCAATTGCTACGTTTGGTGATTTGATTACTCGCCTGATAGAGCAGTCTATGGCTTTGGATACCACAGAACTGATCGACTTAGCTGTAGAACGTACTGGGTACGGCTCAATGCTTCGTGAAGATAAAGAGCGTGGTGAAGAACGGATGGAAAACCTTCAGGAGTTAAGGGCTTCAGCTGAGCAATTTTCCGGTTCTGATGAGAGGGGACAATTGACTGATTTCCTCGAAAATGTAGCTCTCGTTTCAGACGTTGACGGATTGCAGGGTGGTGATGACAGTGAGATTGATGCAGATGCGATTACTCTTATCACCTTGCATCAAGCCAAGGGACTGGAGTATGACGCCGTGTTTCTGGTAGGACTCGAAGATGGTATGTTGCCACATTCTCGTAGTTTAGAAGATCCGGCTCAGCTCGAAGAGGAACGACGGCTTTTGTACGTAGGTATGACAAGGGCTCGAAAACGCCTTTACATGTTTCGAGCATTTCAGCGTAGATTCCATGGCCAATCAGGATCACAGACGGCATCTAGGTTTTTGCTTGAAATCCCAGAATCACTTGTGACAATCCGTGACATCAGGGGGCATTCACGAGTAGCAGATCGAATTCCTGATCCCATGTGGACAAAAAGAGCCGCTTCCACTCCTGCTCCGCGTCCAGCGACCCGGTCCGCGGATGAATTCGCTCCAGGGGAGAAGGTGAAGCACGATGTCTTTGGCGAGGGAGTCGTGGTTAGCTCTTCCGGCAGTGGTAGTGATACGCAAGTGACCGTCGCTTTTGTGGGAGAAGGTGTTAAACGACTTATGTTGTCTTTTGCTCCGATAGAAAGAATTGTCGATGCGTCTTCTGATTCGAATGAAGACGAACCGATCATTCAGGATCCGGATTTTTTCTCTCCATAGGAGGATTCTGGATGGATTTCTTAAGAAATAAGGAGTTCGAATTGGATGCACGTTCTTTATTGTAAATTTTGGTCCAACTATAGGTAAATTCTTGATATGGCCCATACAATTCACACTATGAAATTGCCTTCTTGGGATCGTGTTTATTTCTTTGTGTTCATGGCGACTGTATTCGCTACAGTAAGTTACGTTTCAATATTGATGCTCCCACTTGTGGAACTTCAGGATCCTGAAAGTGCAGAAGTTGCGACGGTCACACTGCTTGCAGATGGTCAGACCCGTCTGCTGCTGTTGTGTCTCTTGCCTCTCGTATTGTCCGTAAGCGCATTGTTGGCTACTCCTAGGCATCGTCAGCCTGACAGAGCGGGCAAGGTTAACATTTGGATATCTACGATTCTCGTTTATGTATTCATCATTCTGTTCATATTTGTTAGTGGAATATTGTTTTTGCCGACTGCGATCATGTTGACTGCAGCTGGAGTAGGATCACATGTAAGACGTCGTGAAGCGAAGGTGCCTGGAGGAGAGTTCTCAGGTCGTGGAGCTGGTAAAACGAGTCGTAAAAGGAGATAAACTGACCCTTAAGTTACTGCCCTGAGGTACATCGCTATTTAATCCCATTCAATGGCGAGGGTTTATGTCATGAACACATCAAACAACCAAAATAAACCGGTAATCAGTGATGACATATTGTCATTTATCGGCCTTGAATCTATTCCCGTAACTTACGATATTGAGCGTCATGCAGTCGAACGCTTTGCCTGCGCTATCGGTGACCCTAACCCTCTGTATTCTAACGACGAAATCGCCAGCGAATCTTTGTATGGGGGCTTAATCGCTCCACCAACATTTTTCAGATCTCTTCTTCCTGGTGAATATCCTGAGCCGTATCCCGAGCCTTTTGCGCACATCTTGGATGGCGGTAGTAAGTATCGTTTCTTTGATCCGGTCATGGTCGGCGATCAGATTACAGTGGTCAGGAAGATCACTGATTTGTATGAAAAATCTGGTCGAATGGGCACCATGTTGTTCAAGATTTCAGAAATTAGCTATACAGGACAGGATGGGAATCTGAAAGCTATTCAAACAACCACGACGATTACATATGGCACGGGAGAAAAGGATTTGGGTGTTGGAGAACACTAACGCTATAACTGAACAACGGACACTGCCCTTTGAAGAAGTATCCGTCGGTGATGAACTACCCAGTATCGTCAAGCACCCTGATCCACGCCAGCTGGTGATGTATGCAGGAGCCTCTCAGGATTTTGTTGCTATTCACTATGATCTTAATGTTGCTCGTGACGCGGGGCATCCTAATGTGATTATCCATGGAGCGCTAAAAAGTGCTTGGCTCGGTGAACTTGTCACGAGTTGGATGGGTTCTTCCGGGCGTTTGTTAGAGTTGGACGTTTCTTATCGTGCAATTGATTTTCCAGGTGACGCTGTAACTTGCGTCGGAAAAGTCACTGGTGTCCGTATTGAGAACGGGATCGGGCTGGTAGAGCTTGAAATAGGATTACGTAATCCTGAAGGGATCATAACCACGCCGGGAAGGGCGTTGGTTTCTATACCTATAACGAAGAGTGATGGGTAAGTTTTATTACCCTCTTAATTTAGATCAACAAAAGGATCCAAAATCATGAACGGTGCCCTTGATGGCAAGGTGGCAATTGTTACAGGAGGTGGACGCGGTATTGGTCGTGGTATCGCTCAAGAACTCGCAGTTAACGGAGCCCGGGTTGTAGTCAATGATGCGGGTTTGACACTCGCTGGTGATACAGAAGGGCTGAGTCCTGCTACTGAAGTTGTTTCTAGCATTGAAGCGGTAGGTGGTCAGGCCGTGGCCGTGACAGAGTCGGTATCAACTTTTGAAGGTGGACAGCGAATTGTTGAGGCAGCCCTCGACAACTTTGGGCAACTGGACATTGTCGTCACTGCTGCAGGAATACTTCGTGACCGAATGATTTACAACATGACCGAAGAAGAATGGGATGCTGTTTATCAGGTTCACCTGAAAGGCACCTTCAACGTTGTTCGACACGCCGCTCCGTTATTCAGGAAACAGCGTGGTGGCAGGATCGTGACTTTCACTTCAGAATCAGGGCTTGTCGGTTTTCCGGGACAAGCTAACTATGGTGCAGCAAAATCAGGAGTCCACGGTTTTACAAAAGTTGTTGCAAAAGATTTGGGCAAATACGGCGTTACGGCTAATTCGATCGCGCCCCGTGCGGAAACTCGCATGGTGGATTCGATTCCAGAAGCAACCAGGGAAAAACTTGCAGAGAACGGTTTGTTCCCTGGAAAAGACGAGGTTTCTTGGGAACCCGAGGATGTGGCACCTTTCGTGGCATTTCTCGCCTCTGATTATTCTGGGCCTGTCAATGGTCAGACCTTTCTTGTCTATGGTGGGAACATAGTGCATATGACTTTGCCTCGCAGGGTTAAGACCATTTATAACTCATCGCCACCGGCGACATGGGATCTTGATCAACTTGATCAATCTATCGGGCCGAATCTACTTGGACATTCTCCAGTTGAGGAACCAATTGGGGATAAGCGTCTAGCCGGTAAAGTGGCAGTTGTGACGGGTGCTGGGCGTGGTATTGGAAGAGGTGTGGCAAAGTTGCTAGCCTCTCAAGGTGCCTCTGTAGTGGTTGCAGACGTAGGGGCCTCTTTGGATGGGGAAGGTGAGGACTTGACTCCTGCAGCTCAGGTTGTCGAGGAGATATCCGAACTGGGTGGTCGAGCGGTTGCGTCGTATCATTCTGTGGCGACTATGCAGGGGGGTGCAAATATTGTGCAAACTGCTATCGAAGAGTTTGGGCGATTAGATATTGTTGTAACTGCAGCCGGGATTTTACGAGACCGCATGCTTTTCAATATGTCCGAGCAGGAGTGGGATGATGTTATGGATGTGCATCTGAAGGGCACATTTTCTGTGGTGCAGCCTGCTTCGCGAATATTTAAGGAACAGGGTGGGGGACGAATAGTTACATTCAGCTCAGTATCCGGCTTGTATGGTTATGGTGGACAGGCAAATTATGGCGCAGCCAAAGATGCTATCGCCGGTATGACACGCGTCGTGGCTAAAGATCTTGCAAAGTATGGGGTGACGGCAAATGCTATTTCGCCGGGTGCACAAACCCGCATGACTGATTCGATACCCGATTCGACGCGCGATATGCGAAAAGGCGATTTCTTGCCTCCACCAGAGGGAACCTTGACCACTGAGCCTGAACAGGTTGCGCCCATGATTGCTTGGTTATCTTCGGATCAGGCAGCGGCTGTTACGGGTAGGATATTTCATTGTGTTGGTAATCGGGTTAGCCTGATGAACTCTCCTGAACATGGAAGGTCTATTCATAAGGCTGGGCGTTGGACAATAGAGGAGATTGCCGGAGTCTTCCCTGAAACGATTGGGATGGATCTGTTGAATCCGGCCCCCCCACAGGATGCTTAAGGATTTGAACTTGCGGGTTCACATTGGGTTTATCGGTAGGGATTGTTAAGTCAATACTTATGCGGGTGGTTAGGTAAATAGCTAGTCGGTAGCGATTCGATATACCTGGAGAGCAGTATCTCGGAATAGAGATGAACGCTCGTTTTTAGAGTAATCCCGCGTAATCCGTTTGAAAGCGTTCCAAAGAACTGTGTACGACGTCGAGACATTATCTACAGGAAAGTTACTTTCGAACATGCAACGATTTACACCAAACTCTTCTATACAGTGCTCGTAGTACGGGCTCATGATTTTAGCTATATCTTTTGAAGACGGCGGAGCATTGCGTTCATGCCATTTGAATCCGCCGAGAGGCATCCCTAGCCCGCCTAATTTAACAACCACATTTTCGCATTTTGAGAGGTTACTTATCCCTTCGCTCCATAGTTTTACAACTTCATCGTGTTTTCCTGAGTATGGACCTATTCCAATTGGTCCACCGATGTGATCTAAGATAATCGGAGTGTCAGGATAGCTTTTTGCAAGATCAAAAAGTTCTTGTAATTGTGTGTGATACATCCAGGCATCGAAGCTAAGGTCAAGTCTTCGCAAATGAGAAAACCCTTGCCTGAAATTTTTGTCTTTTAACAATCCCTCAGGCGGGTTTTTGTATCCGGTGAT
Organism: SAR202 cluster bacterium; assembly: GCA_008373165.1. Lineage (GTDB taxonomy): Bacteria > Chloroflexota > Dehalococcoidia > Lucifugimonadales > Lucifugimonadaceae > Lucifugimonas. The sequence continues at coordinate 18,659 of RQOU01000081.1, forward strand.
TTCTGGACTTTGATCCCAACACGATGAGTTACGAATTCCTCTGAATCGATTCCGGCTGGCGTCTATCTGTGCCTCTAACACCTCTATGACATTATCGCCAAGACTGAGGTCAGCATATCCGACGATTCCAGCTGCTATTTTCGTCTCTCCATAACCTCCGCTTGCGCTTTGCGCTGCAAGCCCTTGTACAAACTCTATCTCACCAACTGGACGCATACTCGCAGGTCCGTCTTTTCTGTACATCGCGCTGCATTCAACGAAAACTGTCTCGGTAATATTGTGTCCACCTGCAATATCTGACAGTAATTCATCCAGCATGTACCTGTTCCCTGGTCTATCCCAGAAATGGTGGTGTGGATCACATATAGCGATATCGGGATCAATCGGCTCTTCTGTTGTCAGATCGATCCAGCTCGTGTCTGTATCAGGCATTGATGATCTTTTTATTTAGACGGGTTTGGGCGGTTTCTCTTTCACCATCTGATCGAAAATCGGTGCCAGTTGCTTTCGCGCCGCGGCCCGGTCGTCGTTGTCATTCGATGCTGTGAAAGGGAATTCTTCTTCGGCGTCAGCGCTCAAATCGAATAGCCGTCCGTCATCGTAGAGCTTGTAATCGTGGTTACGCACATATCGTGCGAATCGAGAGTTACGACCACTCATGGGCTCAAAGTGGAAATATACCCAGTCACGTGAATTACCTTTCTCCCCCTTGAGTTGCGGCAAGAAAGTGCGCCCATCCATTAGGTATTCATCTGGAGGCGTAATACCAGCCGCGTCAAGAATAGTCGGCAGAAAATCTGAAGAATCAATTAGATCTGATTCAACGTGACCTTCGGGAATTGTGCCCGGCCAGCTAGCGATCAATGGAACGTGTGTTCCACGATCTACTGTAAGGCCTTTACCCCCACAGATTTCCGTGTGTGAGTGCACCACTGAGCAAACCTCGACTGGTGAACCATTGTCACCGACGTATATAACAAGTGTATCTTCGGCTATCCCAAGCTCAGCGAGTTTATCGTTGACGCGACCGATTACTTTATCGTGGTATTCGACCATGTCTTTGTAGTAGCGGGGGTCATCTTCCCATCCTTCCAGTTCTGCCCATGTACGTCCTCCAAGCGTCTCGTTGGAGGGAGGTATGAACTCGTCGAATTCTGGGCTGTCAGGGGTAGGCTCCAGCGGTCTGTGTGTTAGTGCCATTGGGAAATAGACAAAGAACGGATCGTCTTGGTTACGCTCCATAAAATCGATGATGTAATCGGCAAAAATATCCTCACCGTATTCACCCTGTGTGTTTTCAAGGAATTTCCCGTTCTCATAAATGATTGGATCTTTGTATCGTGAGCCTTTATCTTCAGTATGGTGCGGATGCCAGACACAAAATTCATCAAAGCCTGCGTCCTCTATCTTTTGTCCCTTCGATCGCATTTCTGGCATTTCATCTGGCGGATTGTAAGAGTGCAGTTGCCACTTGCCTGATATACAAGTTTTGTATCCAGCCTCAGAGAAAATATGCCCGAATGTTATTTCATCTGGCGCTATTAGACCGAATCCGATGTAATTCCGGAAGTTGTACTTGCCGGTCATCAATTGGACGCGTGTAGGAGTGCACAGTGGCTGGACATGAGCATTTTCAAAACGAGCACCGGTTGTAGCCATACCGTCTAGTACTGGAGTGGCGTATGAGGTGCCGCCGTTGGCCCCTATAGCTTCATAACCCAAGTCGTCCGACATGATTAACACTATGTTTGGTCGGCGTTTTGTCTCTGTGGCCATTCGATAGTAATTCCTTGCTTTTTAAGTTAATTTGATCTGCTAGTTGTTAAGGTAATTTAAGGCATTTAGGATGAGTTTTTGGAATTGAGGGTGATCTTGGGATGATCCTGCGTGCCCAAGTGCGATGTTCGCTACTTTGCCTGCGCCGAATTGGTGCGACCACCCTAGAGGTTTTTCCTCGCCTTCCACAATGCCATGCATAAAAATATCCACACCCGGCTGGATATCGAGCCCGCAGTAACATTCATCATATGTCCAGAAGTCTGAAACACCTTTTGCTATGGGGTGATCGGTGTCATCAACATATACTTGGAACCAGCCAAAGGGTGGGTGCCAGCTTTCTCCAAGTACCCATCCGCCACCTGTAATTTTTTTTGATTGAGACCAATCAGGGCAAGATGCTGCCGAAATATGAATTGATAGTAAGGATCCCCCACCAGAAACATAACCTTCCAGGCCTTCGCGCTGACCTCCTGTTAGATCATTGTTAGTAGCTTCTTGGCGTAAGGTATTGAGAACAATAGCATCGAAAATGGAAAGGTCCTCTGCCAGTTCTTCTGCTGACTCGGATAGCGTGACTCTGTGACCAGCTTCGCTTATAAATGATTCCAACACTGGCGTTGACTCTTCATAGGGGTGCTGTCCACCGGTGATTAGTAATAAATTCATGGTATTTTCTCCGTTTGTGGTTGACTGCTAAGAACGGATGAATGGGTAGGCTATCTCAGGTCTGCCTCTAGTACTAGTTGGCAGACGTGCGAGAAGACAGTTCGATCTCGGATTTTGCCTGATCGGCCTCCCACATTGTCCGTCTAATTTCCATAAAGACAAATTTGTAACCGTCACGTTGTTTTTCGCAAATCGCTGTGAACCCTGCTTTTGTAAATGATTTTTGGGCTCGGTAGTTATGTGTGAGCGTGTGAAGGTATACGCGCTCGAGTTCAGTTGTTTGGAAAATATGGGTTACGGCTGTTTTTACAACGTCGGTACCATAACCCTTACTCCAGTAGTTACGGTCACCAATCATGATTCCGAGTTCGCATTGGGATTTCTCAGCGTCGATATCGTAGTACATACAGTTGCCAATATGTTTGCCATCATGAGTATCAATTGCCATTCTCACCGACCATGGAGATGGATACCGCACATCGTCGCGATGATAGCGTAAATATTCTTTGAGAGACAACGTGACTGGGCGAGTTGCATCAAGAGAAGCGAGTTCAGGATCAATTCGCCATGAATAATCGGCCTCTGCGTCCTCCATTACCTTGGACCTGAGGACGGTAAGGTCTCCGACCAACCGCAGGTTAGTGCGTACTTGTGGCTCCGTTTTCATAAAAGGCCACAGCTTTTTCCAGGACTCGTGCTTCATTCCGATGGGTAAGCCTCTTTAGTGCTTCGTCTATTTTTATCCACTCAACGTCATCGTATTCATTATCGTGGTCGGTGATGTCACCACGAATGTATTTCATAAGATACCAGTGAACGGTTTTATCAATTCGGATTTTACTTTTTGAATCGAACGGTAAATCGCCCGCGGTCTCAGCGGCAGTTCTAAAAAATGAGTAGAAAGTGTTGTCTATTGGCGGTCCAATTTCGACAACTAATCCGGTCTCTTCAGTAACTTCTCGTTCAGCCGTTTGTGCAATTGTCTCATCTTTTTCAGGGGTTCCTTTCGGAAGTGCCCAGAGCGATTCTGATCTCCTATGGCACAGGGCAACAATCAGGGCTGTGCTGTCTTGTGGGTCTGGTCGTAATACGACACCACCCGCAGACCAACGGTCAATTGAGTGCTCTGAATTGATCCACTTGCTCATAGGGCAAATCCATTTTTGGGGAAATTCTTACGCAATAATTGGCGATTTTAGAATTGGCGTCGTCAAGGGTCAAACGGTTTTGAACATACTTTTTACTGAACTTATTATCAATTTGAAATTTCAATACAATACAAATTGACACTGAAGTAAACGAAATTGATAATTAACGTCTGGCAAAAAGCGGTTAAAATGCTAATTACCAAAGCGCTGTTGATTCAACGAATTGAAGATCGTAGTGGTTTGGCTTAGATAACTGCACTTGATGTAAGTATAAATTTTAGAGACAATTCGCTTAAATTCCAGTTCATAATCAGCCGCATAATCAATGTGCTTACTAATGCGGTTTTTTTGTGCCTGAAAAAGAACGCGATGGCTCGAAACAAAATAGAACGTGTCAATTCCCACGTTCAGTAGAAGGTAAAACAACAATTGGACAAGCATGACTTTGTCATTCGATTCGCGGGTGAGGGCGGTCAGGGACTAGTCACATCCGCAGACGCCCTATCGAGAGCTGCGGCCCATGCTGGTTATTTCGTTCAGACTCACTCGACCTTTCCATCCCAGATCATGGGTGGCCCTGCCTCGTCGCAGGTAAGAATATCGACCACCCCGGTTTTGAGCTCAGGTGATGGTGTAGATGTGTTGGTTGCTCTGAATCAGTATGCCTATGATCATCATCATCAGGATTTGAATGCCGGTGGAGTGACTATCTACAACGCTGAAGAATATGAACTGCCAGAAGGCGGTGATTACTTTGGTATTAAGGCTGATGAACTCGCAAAGTCCACTGGAAATGCCCGAGCTGCCAATATGGTTAGTATCGGAGCTGTTGCTAATTTGATTGATTTCGACCTTGGTCAAATCGATGCATTTATCACTCAGCGATTCACGCGGGGCCGTGCCGGTGATGACGAAATTATTGCTGCGAATATCAAGGCTGTTCGTCTTGGGGCAGAAGTTGCTACTAATGCGGGCTTTAAAGTCGGGAAATTACATGCTCCTGACCCTCCGGACTATGAACAAATCGTAATAACTGGTAAT
>RQOU01000082.1 GCA_008373165.1 SAR202 cluster bacterium
CCAGGTTGCAGCAATCGGCTCTGACACAGGAAATGATGTGGCACCTAATCCGTACGAGTTGTTTACCAATCCGGTTCATCAAGTTGGAATTGTCGGCTTGGGACTTTGGATTCTTGACAATGCCTGGTTGGATGATCTTGCGAATGCGTGTCGTGAGCGAGGTAAATGGGAGTTTATGATTTCGATACTGCCTTTGAAAATGCCTACTGTAACCGGTTCACCAGTGAACCCTATGGTGATCTTTTAGTTAAATCTTTCTCAGGTTCAATTCGATTTCGTACGGTCGTTTGTGTTTACAGCAGATCTCTTATGGGTTTGAAGCTTTGCCTGTGTATCGGAGATGCGCCCAGTTTCTTGAGCGCCAGCATGTGAGTTTTCGTTCCGTAGCCTTTATGGGATGCAAATCCATAGCCTGGGTACTCCTGCTCAAATACGTCAGACATCAATTTATCTCGGGTCACCTTTGCGATTATGGAAGCTGCGGCCACGCTCTGGCTACGAGAATCAGCCTTTACAATCGATGTCTGCGATATCGCAACAGCAGGCAACTGGAGAGCGTCTATTATCAGGTGGCTCGGTTGCGGATCCAGTTCGGCAACAGCTCGCAGCATCGCTTGTTTTGTACTGGCGACAATACCGATCGAGTCGATCTCATCGGCTGAGCAAGCGCCAATTCCGTAGCTTACACACCATTTTACAAGCCACGCGAATGCTTTTTTACGTGTCGTTGGTGAAAGAATTTTGCTGTCATTTACGAGTGATTCGTGTTCAACCGGTACAGGTCCAGGCAGTATTGCAGCAGCAGCTACCACAGGTCCTGCCAGTGTTCCACGACCGACCTCGTCTACACCGGCCACCAGCATGCCTGAACCGCCAGTAAGTTTCAGTTCTATAGAGAAATCGGGAAGATTTTTCAGCGTTTTGGGCAAGTCTATTCTGATTGAGGTATTTGTTTCATCCACAACTGAGAAGCCAGCACGGCGTTTTAATCTCAGGCGGAGCAGAAAGGTTATCGTGTGCTTGGGAAAATCAGACCGTTAGAGCAGACGACATCGCGCCTCTGTCGTTACTAAATTCTGGAAGAGAAGTCTCTATCAGCCCGCCTCCCAGTATGATGTCGCCGTCGTAGAAAACGACTGCTTGTCCAGGTGTGATGGCACGCACTGGTGTGCTGAATTCAATTTCAGCGCCGTTCGGAACGAGTCTTACACTCGCTGGGGTGTTGTGTCCGTTATAGCGTATTCTGGCCTGGACTTGGATCGGGCCATGTGATGGAGGCTGGTTGATCCAGTTAACGTTAGAAGCGTAGAGTCGTGTCCTCATAAGTCTTTCGGCAGGGCCTACTGTGATACGCCCGGAAGATGCATCAATATCGGTTACATAAAGTGGGCGAGATGTGTTGTTCACAGCTGGGATACGTTTTCTCTGCCCTACGGTGAAGTCGTGTACTCCATCATGGGCACCAAGTACTGTGCCAGTTGCATCCACGATCTCACCCGGGGATTTCCGTTTTAGGCGGGGTTCGATGAATTGACTGTAATCACCGTCTGGAATAAAACATATATCTTGTGAATCCGGCTTATCTGCAATTGAGAGACCGACCTCTCGTGCTACATCCCTTATTTCTTGTTTGGAATAATCTCCGATTGGCAAGAACAATTTTGCAAGCTGTTGCTGGGAGAGGGTGTAAAGGACGTACGATTGGTCTTTTAGAGGATCGTTTCCTGCGAGTAGTTGATATCGGTCTCCATCTTTTTGTATCCGAGCGTAATGACCTGTGGCGACCATGTCAGCATCCATAAGTTCAGCCCTCTGCATCAGGAACTGGAACTTAAGTCGGTCATTACATGCGAGGCATGGATGGGGCGTTCGACCCCGTTCATACTCACCGACAAAGTAGTCGATGACATGCTTTTGAAATTCTTCTTCGAAATTTAACAGGTAGTGCTTTGCGTCTATTTTTCGACAAACTGAACGGGCATCTTCAACATCTTCGATTGAACAACAGGATTTGTTGAGGCGTGCAACCGCTTCATTTGGGGCGCTGAATAGTCGCATTGTTACCCCAACGACCTCATGACCCTGCTGTGCCAGCAGGGCTGCCGCGACCGAGGAGTCAACCCCGCCGCTCATCGCGACTACCACTCTCTTCTTGCTGTTACGAGTACTTCCCATGATTCCAGAGTAACAAAATCATCCTAACTAACGGGTAGTCGTAAGATCGAATTTCGGTTACCTCTTTATAATTCACTGTTAATGAATGACAAGCCTGAAACCAAATCGATTCCTTCTAATGAAGATGTAGCGCGAGCAGCACTGGACGAGGCCTCGGAAAAGCTCGGCTCTGACATTGTGCTTTTAGATACGAGAGGCATAAGTAGTTTCACCGATTTTTTTGTAATCATCAGCGGAGAGACGGACCGTCATATTGAATCGATGGCTGAAGATATAGGTCGTCGATCACGAGACATGGGAGTTTCGGTAAGTCACCGCGAGGGATCTGGCAAGGGCGGATGGCTATTGCTCGATTTCACGGGTGTAGTCATTCATCTGTTTACAAGGGATCAGAGACAGCGTTACGGTCTCGAAAAGCTCTGGTCGCGTGCAGCGGAGATAGTTCGCGTCCAGTAACCAGTAATTTGCAGGGGCTTTCGAGTTCTTACTCGACGATCCATTGCTGAGTTGAGCGGCTGTAATCGGTTAATTCAGAGTCATCAAAAAACAACGAAACTTCTCTTGCTGCATCTTCCAGGTTGGCTGATCCATGTATCAGATTACGTCCCATGTCTATACCAAAGTCTCCGCGTATCGTTCCTGGTGATGAATCGGCCGGATTAGTTGCACCCATGGTCTTTCGTGTAGTCGAAACGGCACTTGGGCCTTCCAGCACTAGTGCTATCACAGGTGAAGAAGTTATAAAACTTACAAGCCCTGGGTAGAACGGCTTGTCACGATGTTCCCCATAATGGCGACTGGCAAGATCTTC
>RQOU01000083.1 GCA_008373165.1 SAR202 cluster bacterium
GTCCCTAATCCCGCCGACTACGATCTAGAAACCACCAAGGGCAAATCGGCTTATTCCAGAGCAAAAAAGAACTCTTTCCCTCGGTCAAAATTCATCCTGGGAGCAGACAATCTGGGTCGTGACGTACTATCCCGTATCGTCTTCGGCGCACGCATCTCGCTACAGGTAACGGCATGGGCGCTAACATCCGGAATCATAATCGGAACCGGGCTAGGGTTAATTGCGGGTTATTTCGGTGGCTGGACCGATGAAATATTAATGCGAATTGTGGACGTTTGGCTGGCACTACCGTTCATCCTTATTGCACTCGTTATTGCACAGCAATTCCTACATCAAGGAGGAGCGGCCCTAAGTGTAGTGATCTTCATCATAGCCCTGGTCGCGTGGACGCCTTTCGTGCGACAGGTACGAGCAGACGTGCTTACCATTCGAGGCCAAGAATACGTGATGGCGGCGAAAATTGCAGGAGCTTCTCACCTCAGGCTGATCATCAGGCATATTATGCCGGGTACGCTGAGTACAATTCTTGTAGTTGCTACCCTGAGAGTCGGGCAGTTAATACTGACTGAATCTACCCTTTCATTTCTCGGTGCTGGCATACCTGACCCAATTCCTGCATGGGGTAAAAGTGTCAGTGATGGCAGGCAATTTATTGAAGAAGCCTGGTGGATTTCATTCTGGCCTGGCTTTGCAATATTCCTAGTCGTAATGTCATTGAACTTTTTCGGTGACTGGCTACGAGATCGGCTTGATCCCAGACTCAGGCAACTCGACTAGGGCAAAGACTGCGAACAGTCATAACCATCTGAGTTCAATAAATCTGATAACTGTCTTGATCACATCCAATGTGGCTTCTTTTCTATCAGGCGTTTTAGCTGAAAATACCCAATATAAACACGACAACTATGACCCAAGAATCCACAACACAAACAAATGAGCCGATCACCAAATCTGTAATCGACACCAATCCTCGTAAAGTTCAATCCAGGTCTTTCGGATCACAAAGCTGGTATTTCGTACGCAGGTGGCCCCTGATACCTCTGGTGATCATGACTATTCTTTTGGTCACAGGCCTATTTGCTCCAGCCATTTCACCAGCAGATCCGATAGAACAATCTCTGGGTTTCCGTAATTTTCCACCAACCTGGGGCAAGGCAATGCCCGAATACAACGTCGTCCCTAATCCCGCCGACTACGATCTAGAAACCACCAAGGGCAAATCAGCCTATAACAGAGCGAAAAAGAATTCGTTCCCGCGGAGTAAATACATACTAGGAGCCGACAATCTAGGTCGTGATGTACTATCCCGTATTGTATTCGGTGCTCGTATATCGTTGCAGGTAGCAGCATGGGCCCTTACTTCCGGCCTGATAGTGGGAGTCGGACTAGGCCTGCTAGCGGGTTATTTCGGTGGCTGGACCGATGAAGTACTTATGCGAATTGTGGACGTCTGGCTGGCCCTACCATTTATCCTCATTGCACTGGTCATTGCACAGCAATTCCTACATCAGGGAGGGGCGGCGTTGAGTGTTGTGATATTTATGATCGCGTTGACCGCATGGACGCCTTTCGTGCGACAGGTACGAGCGGATGTTCTAACAATTCGAGGCCAAGAATATGTATTGGCTGCGAGAGTAGCAGGAGCATCCCACAACAGACTACTGTTCAAGCACATTATGCCGGGCACTTTGAGCACTATTCTTGTAGTCGCCACTTTGCAGGTCGGTGGACTGATACTTACAGAATCCGCCCTATCTTTTCTGGGGGCTGGTATACCTGATCCGATTCCTGCATGGGGCAAAAGTGTAAGTGACGGTAGACAGTTCATAGAGGAAGCCTGGTGGATTTCGTTCTGGCCTGGCTTCGCTATATTCCTGGTTACGATGTCTTTGAATTTTTTTGGAGACTGGCTTCGCGACCGCCTCGACCCGAAGTTGAGACAACTAGACTAATATCACGATTAGTATTTTCGACAATACATAACACTATCCCGGCCCGGCCAAGCTTTTCTGGCCGCGCACGATTATTGACCCACTAATTTCAGTTCTAGCAAAAGACCACATATACAGTTGCAGATATAATCTGTCCGCCTAACCATGGAACTAAGCACGCCCCGTGAGTTATAAAGTTTCAGAAACCCATCCACGCTCAACCAATGATTCGAGGAGTCAAATAATGTCAGTAGGATTCGTAGGCCTTGGAAATATGGGCCAAGGTATGGCGGACAATCTCCTTAGCAAAGGTGCGGACCTGACGGTTTTCACTCGAACACAATCAAAAATCGAAGCGATGATCGACAAAGGAGCAAAGGGGGCTGCATCCATATCTGATTTGACATCGAAAGTTGATGTCGTTCTCGTATGTCTGCCAGACGTCAAGACTTCACGCGATTTGTTGCTTGGAGACGATGGAGTGATCAAAAATATGCAATCTGGTCAGGTAGCAGTCGATCACAGTACAGTGGATATCGCAACTTCAAGAGCCTGTTCAGAAGCCGCTGAATCTGTAGGAGGTCATTTTCTCGATGCACCAATTTCTGGTGGTCCGGGAGGAGCTGCAGATGGCACTCTGTCAATAATGGTGGGGGGAAGTGAGCACGCGTTTGAAATTGCCCACGAGTATTTTGCAAAGATGGGTGCTAACGTCAAATTAATGGGCCCAAGCGGTGCCGGAACCGCTATGAAATTAATCAATCAACTCTTGGTAGGAGTTAACACAGTTGCCGCAGCTGAAGCTTTCGCACTTGCAAACTCCGCAGGTGTCGACATCAAGGTAGCAGCTGATCTACTAGCTGTTAGCTGGGGAGGAAGCACCATGGTAGGTCGTAGCGCTCCAATCACGGCGGAACGAGACTTTGAAAATTCCGCTGCTCCGGTTCGGAACCTCGACAAAGACATGGGCATCATCAAACAACTTGCAAGCGATGAAGGCCTAGCACTGGACTTAGCGGTTCAGGTACAACGCATGTTTGCTGAGATGATTGCACAGGGTAAGAACGAACACGACATCGCTGCGGTCCTAGAGATCATTGAAGAACGATCTAACTGAAATCCGAGTATTTCTTAGCAGAAACTTAACTAAACGAAAAACTTAAGTTATTTCGTGCCCCAGTTCTAAACCAGAATAAGTACAGGAATTATCAATAATGCCAACTCATAAAATCGCAATCGTCAAAGGCGATGGCATAGGCGTAGACGTTGTTAACGAAGGCATGAAGGTGCTAGATGCCCTTGCACCCAGATACGGAATCACATGGGACTACACAGAATTTCCTTGGAGCTCCGACTATTATTTCGAGCATGGCGAAATGATGCCTTCGACAGCTTTGAAAACGTTAGAACAATTCAATGCCGTGTTCTTAGGCGCAGTGGGGCACCCTGATATACAGGACAACATCACTCTGGACGGACTGCTATTGCCAATACGACGAAGGTTCGACCAGTACATTTGCCTCAGGCCGTCAGTACTGTATCCAGGTGTAAAGTCACCCCTTTCAGGAAAGAAGCCTTATGACATCGATCTCGCCGTTATTCGGGAAAACACCGAAGGGGAGTACCTGAACATAGGTGGATTCGCATACCACCAGACTCCAGATGAAGTCGCAGTGCAGACAGCTGTATACACAAAGAAAGGTTGTGCCCGAGCAATCAGATATGCCTTCGAACTGGCTAGGGAACGGGGCAAGAAAAACCACGTCACATCAATCACCAAATCAAACGCACTTGGATACATGACCATATGGGATAGGACATTTGAAGAAATTTCCGAGGAGTATGCAGACATCGAGTCGGATTCGCTGCTCATTGACGCTGCATGTATGGATCTGGTGCGAAGGCCAGAGGCATTTGATGTCATAGTTGCGCCAAACCTATTTGGAGATATCGTGACTGATATCGGAGCAATCATCACTGGCAGTATGGGGCTTGCATCCAGTGCAAATATTAACCCCGATACCTCTGTACCTTCTATGTTCGAGCCAACCCATGGTTCTGCCCCTGATATAGCGGGTCAAGGAATTGCCAACCCCATGGCGCAAATTCTCACTGCGGCCATGATGCTTCGGCACCTAGGGGAATACAAAGCCGCAACCGATGTGGATGCTGCAGTGCTTAAATTGCTTGAACAGGGTGAGATTCTCACCCCAGATCTCGGCGGATCTTCAACCACAGAAAGTGTCGGAGACGCCATAGCTCAATTAGTTTCAGGCTAGTCATACAACATCGTTTGAACGTAGGACAGTAATAAAAATGGACCCCTTCAAAAAAGTTGAACTTGGAAACACCGGTGTTACGGTGCCCCGACTCGGACTTGGCACTGCTCCTCTAAGTGGAGCCACATTAGGTGATGGTCTTTATGGTGGCACAGCCCATGATGAGGCTGTAAGGATCCTTGACCGGGCTCAACAACTCGGCATCTCCTACGTCGATACTGCGCCGCTTTACGGAACAGGACGGGCGGAGGCCAGGATCGGATTCTCTGCGTATACCTCAGTCGACCGAGACTCCTTCGTCATATCAACAAAAATCGGACGAGTACTTGATCCCATGCCAGATGGGGTGGCAGCACAAGATGACCCAGACGGTATTGGCGAGCTGGTAGCGGTGAATTCATGGACGAGAGACAATGTCCTCCGATCACTGGAAGACAGTCTCAAACGTTTGAATACGGAACGCATTGACATCGTTTACGTGCACGATCCGGATGTAGAGACATACGGCAAAGAACAGGCCATAAACGAGGCGTTCCCAACGCTCATCGAATTGAAGGAACAGAAAGTAATCAAGGCAATTGGTTGTGGAATGAATGAGTGGCAGATGCCATTGGAGTTCATACAGCGATTCGATCTCGATATCATCCTTCTGGCCGGGCGATACACACTCTTAGACCATTCTGGACTATCGCAATTTCTACCGGAGTGCGTTAACCGAAATGTGAAAATCGCTGTCGGAGGTCCATATAACTCCGGGATACTTGCCCGTGATCTTTCAAAACCTGTTACATTCGATTACGAACCAGCTCCGGATGACTTAGTAACTCAAGCACGCGAGCTAACTAAAATATGCCTAGAACATCATGTAGATCTCAAAGCAGTTGCGTTACAGTTTGTGCTTGCTCATCCGGCAATCGCCACAGCCATCCCAGGTGCTCAATCGATTGCTGAACTCGAAGAAAACATCAAAATGGTGCAGCAAGACATACCTGCAACACTATGGACCAGCATGCGTGAGGCCGGCTTGATACCGCAGAATGCACCGACACCAAGTTAAACCATCACGTTAAAGAATCAACCGGTATGGAACCCCGGATCATGGGTAAGTGCCCCGACATGAGTTTCAACCGGGGTTTTTCCGATAAGGAAGTCGAAGTCGCAACCTTGTTGCGCCTGTGTAATATGCTGGGAGTACATCTTGCCATATCCACGAGAAAAACCACCATCTACCGGTGGCACAGCAAGATTATCCCTCCTTCTTTGAAGCTCCCCTGGATCGACAAGAAGATCCAATAACTTAGCTTCTACATCAAGGGTGATCATGTCACCAGACTGTACAAGTGCAAGCGGGCCACCTATTGCTGATTCTGGTGATACATGTAACACGATCGTACCAAAAGCCGTGCCGCTCATTCTGGCATCGGAAATTCGAATCATGTCTCTTACACCTTGAGCCAACAGTTTCTTTGGCAGGGGTAGGAACCCCGCTTCGGGCATTCCTGGACCACCGATAGGACCAGCTCCCTTCATCACGAGAATATCGTCCTTTGTCACATCGAGATCTGGATCATCTATTCGTTGTTTCAGATCTATAGAATTTTCAAAAACGATCGCACGCCCAGTATGCTTCATAAGTTCTGGTGATGCGGCTATATGCTTAATCACAGCGCCATCAGGAGCGAGCGATCCTTTCAAAATGGTGAGCCCACCCTCAGGCGCTAAGGGTGACTTAATCGAAAGAACTACATCATCATTATGACATTCTGCATCAGCAATGTTGTCACCAAGATTTTGGCCGGTCACAGTCAAACAATCCAAATTTAACAATCCAGACATTTTCTTCAACACCGCCTCAACGCCGCCTGCGTAAAAGAGGTCTTCCATCAGATACTTACCGCCAGGTTTGAGATTCACTATTACGGGGGTTGATTCTGATAACGCATTGAATCGATCAAGATCAAGCGTGATGCCAGCACGGCCAGCAATCGCTATCAGGTGAATGATAGCGTTCGTTGATCCACCGGCAGCGAGCAAGATCCGAATGGCATTATCGAAAGCATCCGTAGTTAGTATGCTTGAAGGGCGAATACCTTTAGAAACCAGATCAACAGCCGTACGCCCAGACTCTTCAGCAAGGATTTTCCGCCGCGAGTCCGCTCCAGGGACTGCAGCACCACCGGGCAGTGACATTCCAAGTGTCTCAACTATAGCTCCCATTGTCGAAGCGGTACCCATAACCATGCAATGTCCTGGAGAACGATAGATCGCAGATTCCATCGAGTCATAATCAGATTGAGTGATGTTTCCTGCTCTCAACTCTGACCAATATCGTCGACAATCAGTACAAGATCCAAGCTCCTCGCCTTTCCAGTTGCCTTTAAGTTGCGGTCCACCAGTAAGCACAATTGCTGGCAAATCTGCTGAGGCCGCTCCCATTAACATCGCCGGTGTAGTTTTATCGCAACCAGAAAGTAAAACAACTCCATCTATCGGCAGTCCACGAATCATCTCCTCGACGTCCATCGACATTAGATTGCGGCAAAACATCGAAGTAGGCGACAGGAAAAACTCACCGAGAGAAATAGTCGGAAATTCTAGCGGGAAGCCCCCAGCGGCAATTACACCGCGTTTGACATGTTCGGCAAGCCCGCGCAGATGAGAATTACAGTGGGTCGCTTCCGACCATGAATTTGCTATACCGATGACTGGTTTGCCAGCAAACGATTCTTCAGACCAGCCTTGGTTTTTCAGGCCGGCTCTATGAAGAAATCCCTCCAGATCTCGTGATCCAAACCACTCCTGGGAACGAAGAATTTTCTCATGGGTCTGAGACTTTGCCATAGTTATGCGCCTCTCAAATAGATTTAGATGCGTAGTAAGCAGGGGAGTCTAGCAAACTACACGGTGTTATTTTGTTGATATGGAATATAGAGGACATCTTCAAGCCCTATAAAACGACTGATAAAGGCAGAAAAATGACGCCCACACGTTTCCCTGAATTAAGCGTGTCTGGTTCCCCAACACAAATGGGCCAGAACATTGGAGAGCACTTCAAAAATCAAATACGTGAGGTTACAGAACTTGTTCTGGATCGTGTTAACAAAGGAACACAAAACAGGATCACTTGGAAACAAGCAGAAGAAGCAGCGCGCGATAGTTTCCATCGAGTGGAAGACTTTTTCCCGGACATAATGGATGAGTTAAAAGGAACCGCCACCGCCTCAAATGTCAATCTAGAACGACTTATGGTTATGAACTCCCGTAATGTACTTAGCCTCGCCAAAGATGGCTGCACATCAATAATGGTGTCTGACCAAGCATCGGATTCAGGTAATGGTTTCGCAGGACAAAACTGGGATAACGATCCAGCTATGGCTCCTTTTTCGGCAGTAATTACAAGAAAAGGTACTGGAAAAACTGCATTCACCTCTTGGCTCCAACCTGGGATAGTCGCGTACATGGGATTCAATTCGGCTGGCGTCGGAGTTTGTATGAATGCCCTGAACGGGCCGACCGATTCGAAAGGATTACCGTGGTATTTCCTTGTACGCTGTATTCTTGAGTCTGAATCATCTGAGCATGCAATCAAGCAAATCAGTTCTGCACCACGAGCTCTTACAGCTAACGCGGCCATGATTACAACAGCAGGCCCGTTAAACCTAGAGATCACACCTGATTCGGTGGAAAGCCTCCAAGCAGGAAATAATGGAATGCTCGTGCACACTAATCACTGCGTCCATCCTTCTTTGGCATCAAACAACGAACTCTACGCCAGTCGTATTTACGGACAATCGTTTGCGAGAAAAGCTCGTGCACAAGTATTGCTGGATAAACAAGCGATTGATGGAAAGGTTTCAATTAATGATGCACAGGCGTTACTGGCGGATCACGAAAATTTCCCAACATCAATTTGCCGGCATCCAAACGATGACCGTGAAACTGGATGGCAGCGTAGCGTTATATCGATAATAGTAGAGCCATCTCTACATCAAATGCACATTTCAAACGGAAATCCCTGCGAGAACCCTTATGAGACCTACCAGATGAAATAACGAATCGATAAAACAAAAATGGAGGTTAATTTCAGTTGAGATTTAGTAAACCAACACTGATGGGCGGAATCATAGGATTCGTCATGGGTGTTGTATTTTTGGTGATATCACTCTTGCAATTCGATCAGAGTGAAACCAATGCGCGCGACGTTACTCTAGTCAGTTTATTGTTCGGGATCCCATTTTCAGTGCTGATCGGACTTGGGTTAGGGTGGGTATGGGGTAAATTATTCGGCGTCAACAGTCTCTAAAAATTAAGGCGCAAAATCGCCTTTAA
The DNA here is from genome assembly GCA_008373165.1 of SAR202 cluster bacterium. Classification (GTDB taxonomy): domain Bacteria; phylum Chloroflexota; class Dehalococcoidia; order Lucifugimonadales; family Lucifugimonadaceae; genus Lucifugimonas. The sequence goes on from RQOU01000083.1 coordinate 8,540, forward strand.
GCGAGACAAGAGATCTTTGACCTTGCCACCATTTTGTCTTTTCTGCCGATTGGATGTGCAAGTGACGCAGGTACAGTATGGAGGATGTTTTTTTCCTCTGTAGGAACGTTCAACCAATAGACTAATTCTTCTCCGAGTCCAGGTCGGCCAAGTCGTGGTAACAGTAATGGGAGACCACTTAACTTGTTGTAGAACAATCGATCCAGCATAGTACCAAAACAGGTAAACCTACTCAAAAGTTCAACAATACAAGGTTTCAACAACAAAGACGCGCCGGGTACCCTAAGATCAGACTGTGCATCATACGTCAAATGTGATTCCAGCCACGACGATAAATATCAATCAAATCAGTTTCAACCAGATTTCTCACAGGTATCCCACAATTAAACAGTTATTTATTAATAAGTCATACGATGTTGCTAGTTTCTGTGACCTAGCCGCCAAATCGAACTTTGTAGCTGTTGACACAGAATTCGTTAGAGAAAAAACCTACTGGCCCATTCTCTGCCTAATTCAGATCGCGACTAGAGATCAAGCGGTCGCCATAGACCCGCTCGTCAAGGGGATAGACCTAGAACCGATCTATGATTTGATGAAAAACAACAGCGTGCTCAAAGTTTTCCATGCAGCCAGTCAAGACATGCAGATTATGTTCAATGCTATCGGGCAAGTACCGGCACCCGTATTCGACACTCAAATAGGCGCTATGTTCAGTGGTTACGGAGACCAACCAGCGTACGCCACGTTAGTTGAAAAAATTTTAGGAGAATCAATCGATAAGCGCTCACAAATGACTGACTGGTCACGCAGACCGCTAACCAAGCATCAAATAAACTATGCAATCGGTGATGTAACCCATCTGATCCATGTATACGACAAGTTAATTTCAGAATTAAAAACTTCGAATCGCATTTATTGGGCTCATGAAGAAATATCCCGTTTACAAGATCAAAATGTTTATGACACTGACCTTAGAGAGCTCTGGCGAAAAGTTAGGTTGCGAAGACCCACCCGGCGGTCGCTTGCTATCCTGCGGGAAATAACCGAATGGAGAGAGCTTACCGCAAGAAAACAAGATATCCCGAAGAATTGGGTGGTTAGAGACGAATCACTTGCAGAAATAGCGCTCAATGCCCCTCAAACACGAGCTGACCTCGAACGAGTACGTGGCGTGAATGAGCGATTGGCAAATGGACGATACGGAACAGGATTGATTGAGGCAGTAAACATCGGACTCGCAGTTCCCGAAGAAAAATGTCCAGATCCCGATAGGGGCAGATCACCATTGCGAGGACACGATACATTGGTAGCGCTTTTACAAGCTCTACTAAAATTGCGATGTGACGAAAACGGTATTGCCGCCCAGTTGGTGGCGAATCGCAAGGAGTTGGATCGGATCGCAACTGAAGACAAGCCTGACGTTCGAGCAATGACCGGATGGCGAAAAGAAATCTACGGCAATGATGCGGTTGCTCTTAAAAACGGTGAAATTGCACTCACAGCAGATGGGTTAAGTGTTCGTATAGTAAAGGCGTGAAAACAACTGTAAATATCAGCGTTTATACTCCGTGAATCACTAAGATCCTCAGACTGTCAGGAATTTATTACATGACCTTTCACCCGAATCAAATGGATGTCATTGATCGACGTCAAGTTGAAGCTTTAATTCTTGGACCGATGCTCAGGGCCTTTCAGAATGAAATCGGAATAGAAAAAACTAACGAGATCGCCAGAACCGTAATCACGAAACTGGCACGAGAACAAGGTGCACAATTCGCACAAGATATTGGATCCAATCAACTCGAAGACTACGCTTCGAACAAAGACGCATGGAGAAGAAACGGTGCACTCGAAATTGAAGTTATCAATAGCGATAATCAAGAATACTCATTCAACGTAACACGATGTAAATACGCCGAAATGTACAAAAAACTCGGTTACCCTGATCTCGGTGAAATATTTTCGTGCACGCGGGATTTTGAATTTTGTTCCGGTTTCAACCCAGGAATCAAACTGCAGAGGACGCAAACAATCATGGAAGGAGCATCACACTGTGACTTCCGTTATTCCAGCAAGAAATCGAAATAAGTAAAAAATGCTCCTAAATGTTCCGATAATAATTTAGCTCCACTATCGTTTCCATTTACCGTACCTAATCAACCAAGGATTTATCAAATTGAACCGACTGGTATGTCCAGTAGACCAAACAAATCTTGTTCTATCCAAAACCGCTGGCGAGGAATCTTCAAAATGCCCCGAGTGTGATGGCGTATGGCTTACCCTCGAGACACTTGGAACACTAGAAGATAAAGCAGCAAATGCAGATATGGTCAAAGGTCAAAGGCAATACGGGAAACACGAAGTTGACCACGATTGCCCCCATTGCGCTAAAAACATGATTCGGTTTCGATACCGCGGTTATAACCTCGAAATAGAATCATGCCCGACCGATGCAGGGTTCTGGCTAGACAAAAATGAAGAACGAGAAATACGCGATGTCATGAAAAAACGGGCCTCTAACCTTGCACGGGCATCTTCAGCTGAACAAAGTTGGCATAATGCTCGAAGAGGGGTAAAAATCAGTTTGCTTCAACGCATCAAACAGTTATTTGGTATCAACTGAGGTTAAAATCACAAGATGTTTGATTCTGATCGGCAAAACGCCGACATAACCTTGTGCATCTTCCCTCACCTGCGGGAATTCATCGCTGTAGACGCTAGGGAAACTCGTGCCAATGGCCCCACCGTACTCACCCTGTCGATATCTAATATCCTCGGAGAAGACTTCTACTCTTCTATCGAACGTGATTTCTCAAAAATGATCCGACGTAAAGATATTGGGTTCCTTGAATTGATGGGTATCCCTCAACAAGTAGAAGCAGTGGTCCGGTCTAATTCACTACAGCGAATCATTGCAGAGCTTGGGATCGATATGACGTCAGATTCTCATGATGCAAATGGTACGGTCGGTGTCCTTTTTTTTGCTGGTTCGTTACTTGAGTTCGAAAATTCACAACTGAGCGAAGCAACAAGTGAATTGTTTGGAAAGAAACTTCCTCTGGAAATGTTAGACCAATTAAACGAACAACTAACGGAACTGATGGGCAAAGAGCGCCATGCGCTGCAACGGGCTACCCGCCAAGACCTTTCAGGTCTAATTTCCGGAACGAGTGGTGCTTACGTGACACTCTGGGAAAATAGCGGGAATTAACCACATTTCAGTTTGTCAAAACCTCAAAACTGTACCTTCTATGACCAATCATCAACAATCTCTGCATTCGATTACCTAGTTCATCCGGCGATTGTGTCAGGTGCTGATTAATACAAATGGAAGATTCATTTCTCGATAAATTCTTGGGTCATCCCTCCGAAGGGACCTTCTTAGCTTGGCTATCTGATGGCGGGCTATGGGCTTTACTTATTGCAATCGGCGCAGTAGTTGGATGGTCGATCGTTCGCATCATCTTGCGTCGAGGCCTCAGGCAGGCCATACGTGGGCTCGATCAACATGACGCAACTGCCGATGTTGGGCTAGCTGTCCAAGCCGCTGATTCTTGGATTTCAAACTTCTTCACAGCTATCGTGTTTGGCGCAGCAGCAGTTCTTGGAATCCTTCAGGTACTTGGCAATAATATAGACCCAGCGATCAATTACCTCAAAGATTTTGGAGCCGCCAGTTTCAACTGGTTGGTCACAGACGGCTTACGTATCGTATTGATCCTATTTCTGAGTTGGGTCCTCGGTCGCGTAACCCGACGTGCCATACCCAGACTTTTGTCATCCATCATGTTAACTCAGGCATCTGCCGCAGACCATGATGAGATCATGAAACGCTCAGAAACACTTTCGAGCGTTTTTGTTGGCGCGGTAGTTACGCTGATTTACATATCAGCACTATTCATGATTCTCACAGAGTTATCAGTTCCAATAGGTCCTGTTCTTGGCGGATTCGGAATCGCTGGAATCGCAGTAGGGTTTGGGGCCCAGTACTTGGTCAGAGATTTAATCGCGGGAATTTTCATACTCGCTGAAAATCAATATCGAACTGGAGATGTTGTCACTGTAGCTGGAACTTCGGGATTAGTTGAGTCCATCAATCTAAGACGTACAGTACTACGGGATTTGGATGGACAAGTAATTGTCATACCCAACGGCGAAATTTCCGTTGCCTTCAATAAAACAAAATACTGGTCTAGGGTTAATTTGGATATCGGTGTTGCTTATAAAGAAGATGTCGACCGAGTTGTGGAAGTTCTTAACGAAGTTGGTGAAGAAATAGCAGCTGATCCATATTACGGCCTAATGTTGATCACTCCTCCACAAGTGCTACGCCTAGACGCGCTGGACGACTCAGCGGTCACATTTAAGATGTTGGGCGACTGTAAGCCGATGAAGCAATGGGAGATAACAGGGGAGATGCGAAGACGCATTAAAATCCGACTCGATAATGAAGGTATCGAAATTCCATTCCCACACCAAACAGTCTATTGGGGCGAGGCTCAGCCTCCATTCCGTTACGAAGGAACTAATGAAGGTAAACAAGAAATTACATCTGCTGAGAGTAATCTTGGTACAAAATCTTCTACTGCTAAAGGTGGCCCAACCGAAACGCGCACACCTGATCCGATCGATGCTGGTGCCCCAATCACTCCTGAGCGCCGAGAAGAGCTACTAGCAACAATAGCTCTCGCAACAAACGCACGCATGGACGAATCAGATTGGGACGTGAGAGCACGCACGCTGATAGTCGACCTTCCCGATAACGAGTAGCAACTGTAAATGCAATCTCGAAAAATAGACTCTAGCATCTCCTAGATTTATTCATAATTGATGTGATTAACAAAGTCGAACATACCAAAACGTTTTGACACAGATTTTGAACCCTAACTAAAATTAGTGCATTGATTTGGTCTTCATCAAATGCATCATTACGATTCGGAGAAAAATGAGCGCAGGCCCTCCAAAAACAGCAGATGAATTGAGAGAAGCGTTCCTTGCTTATTTTGAAACGCATGATCATTTGCGCATGCCGTCATCTTCGCTAATTCCTGCATCGGATCCAACCCTACTGTTGACTAACTCGGGCATGGCTCAATTCAAATCGTATTTTTCAGGAGAGAAAGAACCACCTCACCCTCGCATAACTACCTCTCAAAAGTGCTTTCGAACAACAGATATTGAAGAAGTCGGAGATGACACACATCTGACCATGTTCGAAATGCTAGGTAATTTCAGCTTTGGAAATTATTTCAAGAAAGATGCTTGTGCTTGGGCTTTAGACCTATTAACAAATCAACTAGGGCTAGATCCCGAACGTCTGTACTTCACCGTATATACCACTGATGATGAAGCCGAACACATTTGGAGCGAACTCGGTATACCAAACGAACGAATTTATAGATTTGGAGATGAAGATAACTGGTGGGGGCCAGCGGGAAACGAAGGAGTGTGTGGTCCAAGCTCGGAAATCAATTACTACAAAGGGTCCCTTGAAGATGTCCCTGAGGCGGATGATCCAATCCGAAACGGACAATGGGGACCCAACTATCACGAAGATTTCATCGAGTTATATAACTTAGTCTTTACCCAGTTTTATCGAGATCTAGAAGGTAATGACACTGTACTACCGGCAAAGAATATTGATACCGGCATGGGATTCGAACGCATGCTGGCTGTTTTGCAAGGCGTTGATAATGTCTACGATACGGACGCGTTTAGCAGCATAATCGCACATGTTGAGACTTTGTCTGGGAAGAAATGGAATTCAGATCAAGATACTGATAGGGCAATACGTGTCGTCGCCGAACATGCCAGATCATCTTGTTTTCTGATCGGCGACGGCGTTATTCCAGGTAACACTGGTCGAGGATACGTCCTAAGACGCCTAATCAGACGTGCGATGCTGTTCGGCAGCGATCTAGGACTAGAGACTTCGATTTTATCGTCGCTCACCAAGACTGTTTGCGATCAGATGAGTCATGTCTACCCGGAATTGTCAGAAAATTATGATTTCATCAAAAACGTTCTTGAACAAGAAGAGAACAGCTTTTCAAGAACCCTAGAATTTGGTGCGCTTGTCCTCTCTGGAATGATCGACTATCGATTTGAAAACCCCGATGCGGCGCGAGATGCCAAAGAAGGCAAACAACCAAAACCGCCAACCGGTGATGAAGCTCATGCCATTGGTCGAAGACAGGCTATTTCAGAAATACAGAGACTGGTCGAATCTAATGACACAGGCAAAGTTGATCAGTGGCAAGCTCGTATTTCCGGCAAAGAAGCGTTTGTACTATACGACACGTACGGTTATCCGTTGGAAGTTACCGAGGAAGTTGCAGCAAAAGCTAGTATTTCGGTAGATGCCGACGGATTTGCTTATGAAATGGAAAAACAACGTGAACGAGGCCGAGCCGTGGGGGCATTTGGAGGGGATGCTGATTCAACTCGAATCTACGAAGATATTGGGATTGAAGATACTCCATTCGTCGGTTACGAGGCATTGACTGCGGACACCACGATATCTGCGATTGTGGTTGATGGAGCCAGTGTGGAGTCAGCGGAACTGAACGACAATGTTGAGTTAATCCTTGATGAAACACCCTTTTACGCCGCTCGAGGCGGTCAGGTCGGTGACACGGGGATCATAAGTAATAAAAACTGCGAAATTCAAATAACAGACACCAGAGCTCCCTACGGACACATAAATGTTCATTTCGGCACGGTCATCTCAGGTTCTGTTTATAAAGGCGATGAAATCAACGCTGCCGTAGATGAAGATCGGCGTGAACGAATTCGGCGTAATCACACTGCCACTCACTTAGTACACGCTGCGCTACGAGAGATTGTAGGAAGTCATGTCCGACAAGCCGGATCCGTTGTTGATCCCGATAGACTTCGATTCGATTTCACACACATGGAAGCACTCTCGAAAGAACAGATCAGGGCAGTACAAAATCGCGTAAACGAAAAGATTCGCCTAAACCGTGAAGTCGAAGTCCACTGGACCACTTATGGAGATGCAGTAGCAGAGGGCGCCCTGGCCTTCTTCGGCGATACGTATGAAAACGAGGTCCGTACTATCAAAATCGATGCTCCCTGGAGTTATGAGCTATGTGGTGGCACACACATGGATCAAACTGGTGGAATCGGAACCTTCGTGATCATGTCGGAAACAGGAATTGGATCTGGGATGCGGCGCATGGAAGCAATAACCGGGATTGCTGCTGAACAAGAGATTCTTGATCGATTTAACACCCTAGAAGATATCGCAACAAAATTCCGGGTTGGGGTTTCTGAAGCTCCCTCGCGTATCGGCGCAACATTGGATGATCTCACTCAATCCAGAAAACGCGTAGAGCAGCTGGAGCAGCAACTAATCCAGGCAAGTGTTGGTTCAGGCACTACAAATAGCACCACTACTAGAGTAGACATTAATTCAAACGACACTACCATACGCGTTGAAATAGGTCAGGTTCCTGCCTCAAATGTGGAAGCACTGAGGAAAGCTGGTGACCATCTCAAAAATCAAATTCGCGATGGCGTCGTGGTATTAGGAAGCGTCATAGGCGAGCGACCTATAATTATCGTCATGGCAACCCAGAACATGGTCAAAGCGGGAATCCATTCAGGGAATATTGCACAAGAAATTGCAAAACGTATTGACGGTGGGGGCGGAGGGAGCCCAATTGTTGCTCAAGCGGGAGGGAAAGATGCCGATCAACTTAAAGCAGCTCTCGAATCAACAGAAGAAATTATCAAAAAGTCATTAAATTAGATTTGACAGAGCGGGGCGGTTCAATATTCCAAATTTAGGGCGAGCACTCGGAGTCGACTACGGAGACGTCAGAATCGGACTCGCACTTAGTGACCCAACAGGGACCATTGCGACCCCGATTGATGCAATAAAGACCACTGGACCTGATGATCCTGTAAATATCGCTTCTTTAGCATCGGAACAAAAAGCTATGGCAATTATTGTCGGCTTACCACTTTCACTGGACGGTTCGGTGGGTAAATCTGCTCGCAAGGTAAAAGCATTTTGTTCTAGGTTACGAAACCTTACCGAATTACCTGTGATTACTTGGGATGAAAGAATGACCACTTTAGAAGCACATAACCTTTTAAGGGCAACAGGCAAAACACCCTCGAAGGAAAGAGGCATGAACCGCGGCAAAATAGACTCAGCATCCGCAGCTATCATTCTCAACTCGTACATTCAATCGAAATAAAAGTTGAGAATGATAGTAAAGACTAGAATCGGAGAACTATGAATAGCAATATTGGGGTAATGGGGCATCCCATTGGACACACGAAATCTCCTGTCTTTCAACAGGCCGGCCTCGACGCTTTAAACATCGAAGAGACCTTCGAAGCATGGGATGTTACGCCCGAAGCGCTCGCAGACAAGGTGGCTACATTCCGTTCTGATGGATTTCTTGCTGCATGTGTAACGTTGCCGCATAAGCAAGAAGTCATCCCAATGGTCGACGAACTCTCCGATGCAGCGCAACAAATTGGTGCAGTCAACTGGATTTTCAATAAGAACGGCAAACTTATCGGGCATAACACCGATGGAACTGGTTTTATACGGGCTTTAAAAGAAAAAGTTGGGTTTGAAGCTCAAGGAGTTGATGCCACAGTATTTGGAGCAGGCGGAGCGGCCCGGGCGGTCGTATACGCCTTAAAGAATGCGGGAATCAAAAGATTAACCATCGCAAATAGGACTCTTGAAAGAGCTCAGGAACTAGCAGCCCACTTCACAGAAGGACCATTTAAACCTGAAGCGATTAGCATGAACAGAGATGAGCTTGCCGATCACGTACCGTATTCTGGCCTGCTGGTTAACACAACCTCACTGGGAATGGCTGGAGGCCCCGCAGAACTCGCAACCCCGGTTACGTCCGATATGATCTCAGCAGACGCAATTGGTTACGATGTCGTCTACGCTCCACCAATGACACGATTTTTGCGGGAAGTCGAAGAGGCTGGGGCAACCAGTGCCGGTGGCATTAGCATGCTCGTTTTTCAAGGTATAGAAGGTTTCGAGATGGCAACCGGACAAAAAGCACCAGTAAACACAATGTTTTCAGCAATCGAGAGAGCTCTCAAGCCGAGCTAAATATGGTTTGATTTCTGTCAACTGCCTATAATTCCAATAAGGACAGGCGTGACAATAAAAATCCCCCCTTGTAAATGCACTGTAAACACCATCTTCAAGTGACGAACGAGAAACGAGACTCATGACGACATTTCGCTACCTGACGGCTGGAGAATCACACGGTCCAGGCCTTACGGTCATTGTAGAAGGAATACCTGCTGGACTAGATGTAAATGAAGACTACATCGAAAAACAAATGTCTCGCCGGCAGAAGGGCTACGGATCTGGTGGTCGAATGAAAATCGAAAAAGATCGCGCCCAGATTCGTTCAGGAGTCCGCCATGGTGTATCTCTGGGTTCTCCAATAGCCATGTGGGTGGAGAATAAAGACTTTTCTAACTGGACAGAAGCTATGGCAGTTCTACCGGTAAGCGAGGAGGTAGATAAAAAAGTCCACACAAAAGTCGTACCAGGGCACGCTGATTTCCCTGGTGCGTTGAAATATGTTCAACATGACTTACGAAATGTTTTAGAAAGAGCAAGTGCCCGGGAAACTGCTGCACGGGTTGCGGCTGCTTCAATAGCCCGCAAGCTCCTTGAAGAATTCGGCATTTCAATCCACGCAAGAGTCATTGCAACCGGTGATCAAGATGGTCTGGAAATATCAACAGAAAATGTTGATTGGGATGCTGTGGAAGCATCAGATGTACGGGCCTCTGATGACGATGCAGATAAACGCTTTAAAGCAGCAATCGACAAGGCAAAATCCGACAGAACAACGATTGGCGGTGTGTTCCAAGTAGTCGCGTTCGGTGCCCCGGTCGGTTTAGGTAGTTATGTTCACTGGGATCGCAAGCTAGACGCTAGACTTGCACGATCTATGATGAGTATCAACGCTGTAAAAGGAGTTGAGATTGGCTCTGGGTTTTCGAACACGCGTAAACCAGGCAGAGAAGTACAAGACGTTATTGTTCCAGATCCCTCTGATACCCGTAGATTCAAACAAACTTCAAATCACGCTGGTGGTATCGAAGGAGGGATGTCAAACGGACAACCTATCGTAGTCAATGTCGCAATAAAACCAATAGCCACGATGACAAGTCCGCTACCATCAGTAGACATCAATACGGGCAAGGTGGTCGAGGCAGCATACAACCGCAGTGATATTTGTCAGGTTTCGCGTGCATGCCCGGTCGGAGAAGCTATGATGGCATTAACGCTAACAGAAGCTTTACTCGAAAAATTCGGCGGTGATTCGCTTGATGAAATTAAGCGCAATTACGCAGGCTACGTTGAGTCCCATCAAGCTTTTGGTCAAAGCTGATTAACTAGCTATAGAAAAGATTATTTTGTCGTAAATTATGGCACGCAAGCTTAACATTTACTTGATCGGTCTTTCCGGCACGGGAAAAACACGTTCAGGCCAAATTGCTGCGGAATTACTTGGCTGGCCGTTCGTAGAAATGGACGGAGTGATCGAAGATCGAGCAGGAAAAACCATTGCTGATATTTTCAAAGATAGTGGTGAAGAATACTTCCGTGATCTGGAATCTCAAATACTTGAGGAAGTAGCAAAAAGGGGAGGGCGTATCGTATCAACTGGTGGTGGTGTACCAATTCGATCACAAAACCGCGAAACAATGAATTCAACAGGTCTAGTCATTCGCTTAACAGCAAGTGCGCAGACTATACACGAACGACTTGCTGTCTCCTCGAAACGACGAGGTCGTAGTCTACGCCCACTTTTGGGTAATGATGCACCAATACAAAAGATTGAAAATATGATGATCGCTCGTGAAAAGGGATATTCGAGTGCCAAAATAACTGTGGACACCGAACATAAATCTCATCAACAAGTAGCAAAAATGATCATAAAGGCATGGCGAAATAGCGAACTCGCATAATGACATGAGCAACCAAGACCATAATCTTTCGACTGTCGTAAACACCAGCATGGGTAGTTACCCTGTGATCGTCGGTCGTGGTGTAATAGACAATCTGGGCATCGAGCTCCATAAAACCGGGCAAAGAGGCCGCGCATTTTTGATAGCTGATGAAGTGATGTTCCCCAACCCGGTTCGTCGTGCCCATGAAGCTCTTGAACGAGGTGGCTTTAAGACAGACGTTCTCGCTCTGGAACTTGGTGAATTCAACAAAAATCTCGACACGGTGAATACCGTATATAAATGGCTTGCAGAACTACACGCTGAGCGCAACGACATCGTCCTTGCAATGGGAGGAGGCGTCACGGGCGATTTGGTCGGATACGCAGCAGCTACTTGGCTTCGTGGAGTTGCGGTTGTTCACGTGCCCACTAGTCTCGCTGCAATGGTCGATTCCTCAATTGGAGGAAAGACCGGTGTGAACATGCCTAATGGTAAAAATTTACTTGGCGCGTTCCATCAACCGAAATTGATAGTGCAGGATATCGAACATCTGAAAACTCTACCTGCAAGAGAAATGTCAGCAGGGTGGGCTGAAGCGATCAAACACGGGTTAATTCTAGATTCCAACCTGCTCGATAAATTCGAGTCAATGGCGCAGCAAATGAAGACACTAGACGGCGACGAGCCCATCAAAGCTATACGTCGAAGCGTAGCAATAAAAGGGCAGATCGTATCATCAGACGAATTCGAGACTGGCGATCAGCGTGTATTGCTTAACTATGGGCACACTGTTGGGCACGCCATTGAAACAGTAACTGGATATGAGACTTTTCTACATGGTGAAGCCGTAGCTATCGGGATGATGGCCGCTGCTGGCATCGCACAACGCATCGGCCTTATAAATTCCGAATTAGTTGACAGACAAAAAAGTATCCTGGAAAGTTACAACCTACCGACTACGGCAACAAATTTAAATGCAGACGCGATCATATCCGCTACGAAAAGCGACAAAAAATCGCGTGGTGGAACTATCCGATGGGTTTTATTGGAAGGTCCGGGAAAAGCTACAACTCGAAAAGACATCCCAGATGACGTGGTACTGGACTCTGTGCAGTCGATTCTCAGCTAAAAAACATCTTATGGAGCTACAATACAAGCGATCATTTCATAAATTTTTAACCGAGATTGATAACCAAAAACAGCCGACTGATTCATCCTCACATTAGGCATTGACTAAGCATACAGAGGTCGAATAAGTGTGATGTTCCCAGACCCGACGGATCAGGTCAGGCCACCTGCGACTGCGGGGACAATGCTCAATTCATCATTATCGCTAACGGGGCTTTTGAGCCCGTCAATATATCGAATGTCTTCACCATTGAGATATATGTTGACGAAATGACGAAGATCTCCATTATCGTCGATTAAACGCTCCCGCATACCAGGATAAGCAGAATCTAAAGATTCAACAATTTGTTCAATCGTCTTACCAACCGCATCAACGCTAGTTTCGTTATTGGTAAGTTTCCTGAGGGGGGTTGGTATTTTCACTGTGGCAGACATAGGATTTCCTGTTATTGATAATTACCCTGTAGCTAAACGGTCAATGCAAAAGGTTCTTTATTTTTAATTGTATGTAAGACGGTGTTAGTTCAAACACATTATAAGAAGCTAACCGGCCAGAATATCCCCTTCAAGTGAACTGACTTCAACCCCTTGTTTCGTCACCCATTCAAGCCCACGTTGAATTTCATCAATAGAGCCTTCAAGTTCCAAAACCACCCAGCCATCGTCATGATCAACTTCCGCTCTGCGAATGTTCGTCACGATTTCAAACATTTTCCCGAGTTCGTAAATAACCGGTCGCTGGATCATTTCTTTTTTAAAATTGAACGTCACCCTTCGGAGAGGCATCAAGTCACCGCCGTTCCCATAACGATCTCATCAAACGAACCGATCGTAGGCTCAATGGTACTCGTCTCAACCTGATCAGCGATGGCTTCAAGTGTTTTGAGCCCAGTTCCCGTAATCAGAGCAACTGTCTCCTCATCAGGATGGATAATATTTTCTCTGGCAAGGCGTTTTAGGGCAGAAATCACTACACCACCGGCAGTTTCAGTAAAAATACCTTCTGTTTCTGCAAGCAATTTCATGCCTTCTGCAATCTCGGGTTCGGGAACAATCGTTCCTGATCCACCCGTTTTATTTGCGATTTCAACGCTATAAAACCCATCAGCCGGGCTTCCGATAGCGAGTGATTTTGCAATGGTGTCAGGTATAACCGGCTTAGGATGTGTCTGCCCATCCACAAATGCTGTCGCAACTGGCGAGCAACCAGCCGGTTGAGCTATATGCATTTTACTGTTATTACTATCGATGATCCCAAGCTCAGCGAATTCATTCAAGCCTTTAAATACCTTTGTAAACAACGAACCAGAAGCAACCGGAACGATGATGTGGCTAGGTGCTCGCCAACCAAGCTGCTCAGCCAATTCATACCCAATAGACTTGCTTCCCTCCGAATAGTATGGACGCATATTGATGTTTACAAATGCCCATCTTCGATCGTCACCAAGCTCAGAGCATAATCGATTTACGTCATCGTAATTCCCGTTCACCAAGACGACAGAGCCAAAAATCGCCGCTCCAAGAATTTTGCCCCGTTCAAGGTTTGAAGGAATGAACACCATAGTATTCATGTTAGCTTTCGCACCGTGAGCTGCAGTAGCTCCAGCTAAATTACCTGTAGAGGCGCAGGCAATAGTGTCGAAATCAAATTCAACAGCTTTCGTTGCCGCTACAGAAACCACACGGTCTTTAAAGGAATGAGTTGGATTCGCAGCATCATTCTTGATCCAAAGATTGTTAAGTCCCAATTCCTTCCCCAGGTTTTCGGCCTTAACAAGTGGAGTCATACCGGCACCGATATCAACGGCATGTTCTCGACTGGCAGGTAGCAGTTGATCATACCGCCACATAGTCAATGGACCATCTTGAATCGACTCACGACTCATGCTTTTGGATGCAGCATGGAGGTCGTAAATAACCTCTAAAGGACCAAAACAAAAGTCACACACATAAATAGGTTCTTGCGGATAGTCACGACCACACTCTTTACAGCGCAATGACTGGACATTTGACAATTTTTCTACTGGACCTCTTAATTCGGAAGGAGTTGCACACATCACTTCCGGCAGTCGAGCCGGGAGTGACAGCAGCAGCTCATGATCCGAAGCTCGCTGATTCACCGACAACTTGGGTGCTTTCACTTATAGAATCGGAAGGCACCAAGTAGTAGAACTAGTAACTAATGTTATGTGTGAGATTTGGCGCCGTCAATTTATTCAATGGAATTTGCCTAAGAGGTCAACAAATGGATACACCTCGGTTCCTAGAATCTGCGGTGACATCCTTATTCGGAATAAACCACACAAGGTGCCGATTCGGAGGGTTGTAAACGAATATGGATTCAATCAGTGAGTTAGAAATGCCAATGGAGTAATTATGATTATTGAATGGAACGCTCATATGTTCAGTACAGATACCAAGCGCTACCCATTTCATGATAAAGCCACTTACATACCCAAACAGGAATCGCAGTCAAGTCATCCACTGGACGAATATATCGCGAGAATGAAAAAATATGAAATCGACCGCGCTGTACTTGTTCACCCTGAACCTTATGGAGATGACCACAACCTAGCGCTCGATTGCGTCGCCGAACGTCCTGACCTGTTCAAAACAACAGCATTGTTCTACCCTAAGGATCCCCATGCACCAGATAAATTAAGAACACTCGTGAAGAACAATCAGGAAGCAATTGTTGCCTTCCGATTCCATGCCCATGAAGAGCAACGTACATATTTAGAATCATTCAAAGACGCAAATGTTGAGGAATTGTGGAAAACTGCAGGTGATCTCGGATTAATCATTGAACTTCACATCGGGTCTGAGTATGCAGCCGAGGCGTCTGAATTAGCTAGCAAATACTCCGAGTTCACCGTTCTAGTAGACCATATGTCAGAAGCCAAATATGGTTCTGGCCCGGAATATTGTGATGTTATACGAATGAGTGAACTTGAAAATGTTTATATGAAACTGTCTGGGTTAAATCACTATGCTGACGACGCTCCGTTTTTTGAAAGCGTTGCTCCCTTCAGCCGATGGGTGGCTGACGCATTCGGAGCGGATCGAGTTGTTTGGGGAAGTGGTGACCCTGCAATAGTTGATGTTCACCTCGAGCACTGGAGTGAAGCTGATAGGGCGAAAGTGAAGGGCGATAATTTACAAAAACTACTGAAATTTTAAAACCTGTTACACATCAGGGCGCTATTGCTACCAGAAGAGATCCAAATCCGATTGCCATAGCTCCGGCGGCACGACCTCGTGTTACTCGTTCTTTCAAAACCAAGACAGCCAGGACCACACCGATCAATATCGCCAGTTCCCTAAACGGCCCTATATAACTGACCGGAGATAACCTGAACGCACTGAGCACCAGTGTGTAAGCTAGAAACTGGCACATCCCACCCAGTAACCCAATTCGCCATCTCGTTCGTATCTCCACGATGAATTCCCTGCTCGCATATGAGCGGGCAATAATTGGCAGGACCCCAACAGATCCTCCTAGTGTCAGGCAGAACATATAGAAAATCGGTTCGACGTATTCAACACCTCGCTTATCAAGCGTTGAATACGCAGCGATCAGCATCCCGGTTGCCAAAGCAAATAACACGCCGCGGTCTGCAAATACTGATTTCGGCTTTAACCAAACCCTAAATCCTGTCCCAGATGAAGAGCCAACCATCACAACTCCAGTAAAAATCGCAATGATGCCAAACCCAGCCAATATTGAAACTGATTCACCTAAAACCGTCACGCCAACAACAGGTATTAACACTAGCCCTAATCCTCTCGCGATTGGGTATACCAACGAAAGGTCACCGTGTTTATACGCCCGGCCAAGAGTAAAAAAATAAGCGATATGCAAAATGACCGTTCCGAGTATGTACCACCAACCAACCGATGATGGAGGATTAGTCAAAAACATGTACACGGCGATCGGAGAAGCCAACAAAGCCCCACAGGTCGCCATCATCCAGTTGGTCAGTTCAGGTTTATTTGAACGACGAACCATCAAATTCCAAGACGCGTGAGCGATCGCTGATATCAGAACAAGGGCAACCGCTAGACCAGTCATAAATACATACCAATCAGGTTAAAAATCACTCAACAGGTGTTTCGATCTCGATCGATTACCTAATCAAAATCTACCCGCAATTACGGGCGCTTGAAGACCAGCATTCTTGATTCTTGCATAGTCTGAGCCTATTTAAATGCCATCCACACATTGAATCGAGTTAAGAAATTACATCTTAATAAACCCTGACATCATTTATGGAGGTTATGCTGCATAGATAACATCCAGATGGGGAGAGAAGATATTCATGCACTATCAAGATGAACGAACGACAGGGTGTCGCATATCTGATTCATGGACCTATCGCGGTCTGAAAACGGTCATTCTAGAAAATGAAGTTTTAAGAGTGAGTATCATTTCCGATAAAGGGGCTGATGTATTCGAATTATCCCACAAAAAAACCGACACCGAGTTCATGTGGAGAACACCATGGTCTGTTAGAAACCCAGGGCTTTGGACTCCGCCAACTGGGGACGGAGACAATATATGGCATGACGCCTACATCGGAGGATGGCAGACTATCGCTCCAACTGGCGGACCACCACAACAATACAGCAATGCGGATTTGGGTCAACATACCGAGGCAACCCTCATGCCATGGGATGCAGTGATATTAGAAGATTCACCTGAGCGAGTAAGTGCAAAATTCAGCGTCCGAACAACTCGAACTCCATTCTGGATCGAAAAAATAGTAACGCTGAACATCGACAGCCCAATCCTAACCGTCACTGACACATTGACCAATGAAGCCGAAGAAGTAGCAGAAGCGCAATGGGGTCAGCATGTTGCACTTGGCGCGCCTTTCCTCACATCTAATTGCAGGTTGGATATGGCACAAGCAGACCATTTCGTGCCTGCAGGTGGCGGAAACCGATTAATGGATAACCACACAGGAACTTGGCCTAACGCAATAGATCCTAATAGTAGAGACGTAGACTTGACGAAATTCCCGCCAAAATCTGATCGGACCCAAGACTACTCTGTGTTTAAAAACCAGAAAGAAGGTTGGTACGCCGTCACCAACCCAGACATAGGTATTGGATTTGGCCTGAGTTACCCTGTCAAAATTTTCCAATACCTGTGGTACTGGCAGGTATTCGGTGGCGGGTCGGGTTATCCATGGTACAACCGAACGTATAACGTCGGTCTTGAACCGTTTACCAGTTTAGGAGCCGGGATACCTGAACCCGGATCGGAAGAACGTACTTCAATAATTTTCAACCCGGGTGAGACAAAAACAGCCACAGTACGCGCCGTGGTGTTTGAAAGCACCACAGGTGTTTCGCGAATAACCGAAGAAGGTTTAGTGACCACACGTTAATTCAATCAAAATAACAGGGCAAACATGAAAAGCAAGGTCCTAGATCTCAGCCAGCACACCTTCATCGATCTGATGTGCCCGAATCCAGTCCCAGTCCAAAGGGACACCAATACCAGGTCCCTCAGGAGCGTAGACGTTTCCTTCACTATCTATGCCATCCAAATCATCGTTGTAACCCAAATAAACCGGCGCTTTGGTAGTTCTTACATTAGGATGCACGAGCCCCAACTCGAAAAAGTTGGTATTCCGTATCGAAGACATAATGTGACGATGGACTGGTCCCGGACCATGCAATTCCATATCTAGGCCAAATCCCTCACACGCATGAGCAATCTTCATAGCGCCAGTAACCCCCCCATCTTCATGAGCGCCAGCTCGAACATAATCAGTGGCATCGGCAACAATAAAATCTACATGCTGTTCAAGTAAACGAATATGCTCGGTCTGAAGAAGCGGAGTTTTAACCATCTGACGAAGCTTTCTGTGCGCAAATTGAGATACCCCGCCGTCTTGATAAGGATCTTCCCACCAGAAGAAGCCCGCTTCATCACATGCACGTCCCAACTTGAGAGCGTCACCAAAATTCTTTATCTCACAAGCAGGGTCGATCAACAGATCCATACGTCCATCGAATTGCTTACCAAGATTCAAAACGTTATCGATTTCTCGTTTTATATCGTTCCGAGCCAAACCCCATCCGTGAACCTTAAATGACCTATAGCCCATTTCATAACACTGCTCCGCGAAATCAGCAAAATCTTCAGGCGTCTGTAAACCACCATTCTCATCGCCATGCAACGTTGATGCATACGTAGGAAGTGGCTTTCTCTCACCACCCAAAAGGCGATACAAAGGTTCATCGTAAAGCTTACCGGCGATATCCCAGAGACAGATATCAACCACGCCCACTCCGAGCATCGCACCGTGCCGCAGACCTCGCTTCATATCGTTGTAGATAGATTCTCTTGATAAAGCGTCTTTGCCTATCAGATATTCGGCGACTGTCTGTACATCTCCAATAGCCCTTCCAATCTCCGGGTATTCACCAACAATCCCCTGGTCAGTATGAATTTGGAGGATCGTTCCAGATTGTTTTAATTTAGAACCGCCTTCGTAAACCATGTTGAAAGTGTTGTAATCCTTACCAACGTTTTCAAGTTCATGCTCAAAGGTTGTGACTGAGACTTTCGTGATTTTCGGGCCGGTTTTCATTTCAATCTCCTATTTATCCAACAATGACATCAGATCATTACACGGTCATCTGGCTGAAGGATATTAGCACTTATGAACAGGTAATCGCCTATCCATTCATAAATTGCTAGTTGGCACACCACATGTAAAATTCCCTCTCAACCTAGACCAACACACAGGAAAAGACTGAACTATTCAAATGCAAGCAATCGTGTACCACGGTAACAAAGATATCCGTCTGGAAAATATTCCAGAGCCAAGTCCCGCGCCAGGGGAAGTAAAACTACGGATTACTAACACGTCTATATGTGCCACTGATATAGAAGAATGGCAATATGGCCCACTCTGGGTTCAACATGGATCCCCTAATGCTCTTACAGGACAACAAGCCCCTCTGGTAATAGGTCACGAAACCTCTGGACACGTTGTGGAGCTTGGAGAGGGAGTAAATAATGTTTCGGTGGGGGACCGCGTGGCAGTAAACACGGTGTTGATATGTGGAACCTGTTTTTGGTGCATGCGAGGACAACAAGCCGTTTGTCCTAATATGGCAGTCGCAGGATTCATGGCAGATGGTGGTCTCGCTGAATTTATGGTGTGGCCTGCGGACCATATGGTTCTACTCCCCGACCATATTTCTGATGTGGAAGCTCCATTAATTGAACCAGCAACAGTCGCCGTTCATGGAGTCCGAAGATCTGGGGTTCGAGCCGGTGACAACGTTGCAGTCATAGGTTGCGGAACGGTCGGATTACTCACACTACAAGCCTTCAAAGCAGCAGGGGCACGTGTCATTGCTGTCGACGTTCGTGATCAGAGCCTCAAGCTTGCCAGAGAACTGGGAGCAGATGAGACAGTGAACTGTAAAAATGAAAATACGGCCGCAGCAAAAATCCTAGAACTGACTGGCAATATTGGCCCGGATATCACAGCTGAAACTGCTGGCGCAAAAGAAACTCCACGTATGGCTATTGAATGGACACGTAGGGGCGGAACCGCTTTGTTGATCGGGATTTATTCAACTACGCCTGAAATAAACTTCAATAATGTCGTTGGCCCAGAAATTACAGTGATAGGATCCGTAGCCACCTCACCAGGCGATCTTGAAGCGGCCGTTGAATTAGTTGGGCAAGGGAAGATCAACGTGAAGCCATTAATTTCCGAGACTGTCCCCATCAGCCGGGCAATCGAAGACGGTTTCGAACGCATGCTCGATCATAATAAAGACGTTTTTCGAATCGTGATTCAACCTGGTTCTTAGGGAGCGTACACAAAATAAATGCACTACCAAGAAGAAAGAACTAACGGTTGTCGTGTATCAGATGCGTGGACTTATCGCGGTCTGAAAACCATCATTCTGGAAAACGAATTACTTCGTATAAGTATTCTGTCAGATAAAGGCGCTGATATTAACAGTTTCGTATATAAACCAACTGACACTGATTTTATGTGGAGAAGCCCATGGGGCGTACGTGATCCACGAAATACAATCCCGCCTACCGGTGATCCGAGTTCCGTATGGCTGGATTATTATGAAGGCGGATGGCAAACCGTGGTCCCGCACGGAGGCTATTCAGATCGGGTCTATGGCGCAGATTTCGGAATTCACGGTGATGTAAACCTAATTCCTTGGGACGCACAAATCATCCAAGACAAACACGATGAAGTTAGTGTGAGATTTACTGCCAAAAGTGTTCGAATGCCCATGAGCGTTTCAAAGACACTTTCACTCGTTTCAGGTTCCTCTATGTTAAGAATCGAGGAATCTGTCACTAACGAAGGAGAAGAAGATCTAGATATCGTCTGGCTTGAGCACATAGCAATAGGTCCACCGGTACTATCAGATAAAGCAAAACTGTACGTGCCAAAATCAAAGTTGTTAAGCCATCCTGAAAGCATAGATACGAACTCAAAACTTGAGCCTAACTTCAGTGGGGATTGGCCTAACATAAACGCCAAAGACGGATCTGTTCTTGATTTCACTAATATCCCTCCAAAAGAAGATCGCTCATTAGACATGGCATATATGAGTGAAATGTCAGAAGGCTGGTATGCCTTATTGAATGAAGAATCCGGTATTGGTTGGGCTGTAAGTTATCCCGTAGAGACATTCAAATACCTCTGGTACTGGCGAAATTTTGGAGGAGGCTATGGCTATCCTTGGTATGGAAGATGCTACAACGCCGGATTGGAGCCTTGCACAAGCTTTGGAAACGGTGGGATAAAACAAGCCCAAGAGAATGGGACTGCCTTGAACATAGCGGCTGGACAAACAGTATCAGCTACTATCAGAGCAGGAGCATTTATCGGAAAAGGTACAGTCATACACGTCGACACCGACGGCAATATAGCGTTGGATTAGTCGAATAAAAATAGATTGGTACAAACTGCTGGTTAATTAATAGTTAGGATCAACAATGCGCAAGCGAATGTTTGGTAACTCTGGATTAGAAACCTCCGTGATTGGTTATGGGGGATGGCCAATGGGTCGCGGTATGTACGGCGATTTCGATGATGATGAGGCTATCAGAGCGGCTCGCGCTTCTTATGAGGAGGGCGTAACCCTATTCGACACTGCAGCTGTGTACGGTTGGGGTTACGGTGAAAATCTTATGGGAAAAGCCCTCAAGGGTATTCGTGAAAACGTAGTGCTAGTCACCAAGGGTGCAAGAGAGTGGGTCCGAGATAACCCAGATCGTAGATCAGCCACTGTTTCTGACTCTGACCCTAAGCGACTCCTGACCTCTATCGACGAAAGCCTAAAACGTCTGCAAACCGACTATATCGATCTATTCTTAATCCACTGGCCCGACCACAACCGAGCCTTCTCTGAACCAATGGATGCACTCGAGAAGGCAAAAGCAGCAGGAAAAATACGATACACAGGGGTCTCTAACTTCTCCGTCGAAATGATGGCCGAAAGTCGGGATAGCAGCCCAATCGTCACGAATCAGATCGGATATCACATCTTTGACCGGCGTCCCGAAGCCGAAGTAATGCCATTTGTAAAAGAGAACGGAATGGGAATCATGGCATACGGTTCGCTGTCCCATGGCCTGTTAACTGGAACGTGGGATGCCGATAAAACTTTCAGCGAGGACGATTGGCGCCGTGGTGGTGCTAACTTTGGCATCAACTCTTGGGGTCCAGAAAACCTCGCGGCCAATGTCGCTGTGGTTGAAAAATTAAAGGTGATTGCTGCAGACCATGGCAAAACGATTCCGCAACTTGCAATCGCATGGGTACTAGCAAACGAAACCGTGAGTGTTGCACTTGCAGGATCAGTCACTCCTGGCGAAGCAACCGATAACATCGGGGGCGACTGGGAGATGTCGCCGGAGCTAAAAAACGAGATAGATGATTTAGTAATTTCTGAGGGATCCGGGGTCGGTATGCCAGGAATGGAAATTGCAACATAAAATCTAGATAGCGAATCAAACTAAAAATTTCTAATCAAACAAGGACCGTTACTGACTCAACAATGATCATCGATACCCATTGTCACGCGGGGAGAAATTGGTTCCTGCCAATAGAATCACTTGAATTCGAGATGAATCAAGCAGGGGTCGATGCTGCCGTGCTAATTCAGCATGGTGGAACCTACGACAACAATTACTTGTTTAGAGAAGCAACCAAACGCCACGGGCGATTCAAAGTGGTCGTTATGATAGACCCAGATGATTCTGATCCACTTGGCTCAATGGAAAAATTATGGGAGCAAGGTGCGGCCGGCATTCGCATCGCACCAGACGGCGAATTCAGCCATATTTCAAATGTGATCGAGATATGGCGCAAAGCAGGAGAATTGGGCCTAGTAGTAAGTTCACTCGGTGATGACGATAAGTTTTCCAGCGCTGATTTCAAAAATATCATCGACGCCTGTCCTGACACCCATATCGTAATAGAACATCTAGCTGGCGTCGGGATAAAAGAACCACCCTACAACGCCTATAAGTCTGCACTCGAATGTGCACAACGTCCCAACACCACAATCAAAATTCCGGGATTAGGAGAAATCACACCTAGACCTATGACTCTGCGACCTGAGTTTGAGTTCGAAAACGTACCGCCACTATTCGAGATGGCTTACGAAGCATTTGGGGCAAATCGAATGATGTGGGGTAGCGATTATCCTCCAAGCGCAGGACGTGAGGGTTACCGCAATACACTAGAAGGCGTTCGAAATCACCCGGCATTTGCGAAGGATGATGATATCGACTGGGTGCTCGGCAAAACCGCCGCACGAATCTGGAAATTCGACGATTAAACCAAAGTGTCAACTTCTTGATGTACCAGCAACAAGCCTAACCCAACTCTTTTGGTTCCGGTTCCGAAGTTTGAGTAGTCCATACGCTTAATGCTCGTAGACTAATCAATGGGATACCGACGGCTTATATGGCAATCTGGCCATTATTTGAAACCAAATGCTAATAGATAAGAGTTTTATTACGCTTCTACTCAAGACGGTAATGATCCAATATCTGAAAATGAGATTACTTACGTTTTTAGATCGAGGCGGATGACAGAAACTCTATTAGAATTAATAAACGTTCCGCGTAACCATGTCCTTAGCACTATTCATAACTATTTAACCAAAATGACTTCTAACTATGAGCCGATCCGTCGGCTACCAAACATGCAGGATGCAGGACCGTCTGAACTAGCGCAACGCGATAATGCAGTAACGAAACTGCGTTCACTCTTCGGTTTACGCGGTTACGATCGAGCCGAAACCCCAATCCTGGAACAGACAGAATTATATCTTCGCAAGTCTGGAGGCACACTTTCTTCGCGTCTTTACGGATTCACCGAACCAGGCGGATATGAAGTTAGTCTTCGACCTGAATTCACGGCTGCAATCCTTCGCCAAACTATCGACAATATGACAGATAGCAATGCCGTTCGCATCATGTATGACGGACCAGTATTTCGGTATGCCAGGCCTGAGGACGAAGATGGCTTAAAGACACGCCAATTCACACAACTGGGAGCTGAGTTAATTGGTCCATCTTCATCCGATGCTGATGGCGAGATAATTGCAATGTCGCTTGAGGGACTTAATTGTCTGGAAATTGCGGATACCAGAGTCGTCGTGGGCCATGTCGGCGTCATTGCAAAAGCACTTGAGGCATTCGGTTTATCTGAGCGAGCCAAATTGTTCTTGATCGCCAATATTTCCGAACTTAAAAAAGGCGGATCGAATTCGGTTCTCGAAAAGGCTGCAACCTTCGGGTTTCTTCCTGATACTGCTGTCGCAGATTTAGAAACATCCGATAATAGAACGCAAATCGAGGAAAAAATTGATCGGGTTCTATCCGATGGAATTGTCGGACCTTTCGGACAAAACATAGGACCGCGCACTGTAGAAGACATTGTGTCACGACTATCCAAAAAATTGTCGGAGACTGACGACCCAGATAACTTCAAGAAAGCACTACAGATGCTCTCGGCGATTACCCAAATAAATGGAAATGCAAATAATGCACTCCAGAACGCTAAAAAGGTATTGTCAGAAAGTGGCTTGGACCCAGCTATTATTTCGAGTTGTGCCGATGTGATCTCATCAGCACAAGTTGAAGGAGTACCAATAGAGCAAATCAATATAGATTTCGGCTTGGCGCGTGGAATCACTTATTACACCGGGATGATTTTCGACATTTACTCTAACGAGAACAATAGCAAATCGCACCAGACACTCGGTGGTGGTGGGCGTTACGATGGACTGACCCGGGCCCTCGGATATGATTACGACTTCCCTTCACTCGGTTTTGCTTACAACCTTGACGCGTTAGTGGCGTGCCAAAGACCCGACACCGAATCAGGCAGTAAGACATATTTCGTATCACCCGAAAATTGCGGCTCTGTTCAGGCCGCCGTCAGTGAAGCTCGCAAACTCCGTGCCGCTGGCAAGCGAGCTGCGGTTGAATACAAAAACAATGGTGCAACAAGCTCATCTGTACAGTCTGAAGGAGAAAGCAGATGAGTAACCTACGATTGGCATTACCGTCTTCTGGTGCCCTGTTTGACGGGACCTCAAAACTATTTACCGATTGCGGTATGGGTATCCGACGAGCGAATTCTCGCAGGTATACAGCTGACATCCCACAGTTTCCAGGAGTCGACGTACTATTCCAGCGTCAATCAGACATAACTACCCAGGTCGATAGTGGAAGTGCAGATATCGGAATCGTCGGCTTGGACCGGTTTTATGAATCGCGTTTGGAACGCGGAGAAAGCGTTCTTATTCACAGAGATTTAGGTTTTGGTAATTCCAAGCTAGTGATAGCAGTACCTGATGCATGGCTCGATGTTACAAGCATGGCGGATCTCGCAGATATCGCTCTTGAATTTAGATCGAAAGGCCGTGACCTTCGTATAGCATCTAAATATCAACGATTAGTAAAACGATTCTTGAACCAAAATGACGTTAACTATGTCTCAATGGTCTATGTTTCTGGTGGATTAGAAGCGGCTCCTGTGATTGGTTATGCCGACGTCATCGCAGACATCACTGCAACCGGTACAACACTACGCGAAAACGACCTGCGAATACTGCTAGACGGTACAGTGATGAAATCACAATCCGTCATGATCGGCAACGCTCGAACTTTGGCCAATGACCAAAATAAATTGCAACACATCCGTCAAATCCTCGAAAAAATCGATGCTACTCTTCGTGCCAGTGACAATCAAAAGGCATCCGCCAATGTCGAAGAGCACTCAGAACACAAAATGACATCACAGCATAAAAAACAGCGTGATTTTATCGGTTCCTACAAACAACTAATTGAAAATATAAAACCTTTTTCCGAACCGGTACAAAACCAGTGAAGAGAATAATCGGTGCAACCGCTGGTGCCGAATATTTTCAGCGCGAACGCAATATATCAGTCGAGTCTACTTTATCGGATGGGAATGGACTGTTTAAGACCAAGCTGTCCC
>RQOU01000084.1 GCA_008373165.1 SAR202 cluster bacterium
GTTGTATATACGTCGAGGGCGCCAAGTCGGGTGATCTACTAACTGTCCATATTAGAGATATAGAGGTGCATCCTGTTGGGTGGACGCGATATGGCGGTTCAACCGGTGCGATGCCCGGCTATCTCGGGGCTTCAAACATAGGTCCACAATTCAGAGTATGCCGTATTGAAAACAATGAAATCATATGGAATAACAAACTTCGTTTTCCTGTCGAGCCCATGCTCGGCGTTGTGGGGGTTGCCCCAAGCCGTGAAGCCCGACATAACGGTTGGGCTGGGGAATGGGGAGGAAATTTTGACATTCAAGAAGTCACGACCGGTGCTCGGATCAGTATTCCCATTCATCACGAAGGAGCACTGTTGCACATCGGAGATATGCACGCCAGACAAGGGGACGGTGAAATATGCGGCGGTGGCGGGATTGAAACCGGTGGCACAGCCACTATCAAAGTAGAACTGAGTGAGACGCCAACCGAAATGACCTGGCCTCGCATTGAAAATGATCAATACATAATGACAACAGCATGTGAAAAACCCGCAGAAGACGCTTTCAGAATAGCCTTGTCAGAAATGATCTTATGGCTGGAAGCAAGCTACGAAATGAGCAGGGGCGAAGCATACATGTTTTTATCCCAGTGTCTGGAAGCCCGGGTAACCCAGTTCGTAAATCCAAGTTATACATACATCGCAAAAGTAGCTAAAAAGTACTTGATCTAACGCTGAGATACTTATGAGCCCATCCATCAAAGCCATCCTGTTCGACGTCGGCGGCCCGCTAGATACATGTGTAATCATGGATCAAATGATCGATGATCAGATCATGTCATCATTCCACAAGCATGGAGTTGATATTTCCGTCGATGAGTACGCTGATGCAAACCGTTGGGCGATAGAAGCATTTGCCCCAAACCCTTACCAAGCAATTATCTGGAGAATTTCTAAAGGCTCCCAGGAGTTGGTCAGTGCAGTGGAAACGGAATTGTTACAAACAGTGGATCATCGCAATGATGCTCGAGGGGGGTTCGAGCTGAGGGAGGGTATGCTGAAACTTATAGAGAAACTTTGGAATGAAAATTTTCTTTTAGGACTGGCCGCAAACCAGCCCGCAGGTTCTCTTAAAATAATGGAAGACCTCGGCATTCTGAAGTATTTCAAATATAAGGAAGTATCTGGTTCAACAGGTTTACGAAAGCCTGACCCGCGTCTACTACTTGAGTCCTGTGGAGGTCTAGGGGTAAATCCTCAAGAAGCAATCATGGTGGGAGACCGTATTGATAACGATATTGTGCCAGCCAAAACGCTCGGAATGATTGCCATAAGGCTAGTCTCGGGCCGACATGCAAATCAGCAAGCCCGTTCTGGGTACGAACAGCCTGATGCTGACGTTCATGATGCTAGAGAATTAGAGCAAACGATTCGACAATTAGTAGCCCGCCCTCCTAAAGCGTCCGCTAACAGCTACCTTGAATAACAACCATCCCTGGTAGATACAGGAAAGCTAAGTGATCAAGACTCACCTGCTATGTTCTACCTAAAGAATTAGGGTCCGTCGGGAGCTACAATTCAAGCTACCCGACTGACATCGCTTACTCCATACTCAACGAAGGGCCATCCCTGATGAACCATGATCGATCTAAGCATTTATTTGATAAAGCAACACATCTTGTAGCGGGTGGCGTATCCAGCCAAATACGGGTTTTAGAGCCTGCAGATGTTCCACTTTTTTTTACACATGCAGCTGGTTCACGTATGTGGGACGCCGACGGGAACGAATATATCGATTACATCCAGGGCATGGGTCCAAACCTATTCGGTCATTCACCTGATTTCATAAACGAACAGGTCAATGAAGATATGCAAAAAGGCTACATATTTGCCGGACAATTTGAGAGGGAATTAGAAGTTGCGGAAATGGTTTTGGACATGATCCCAATGGAAGATGCTACAGTCCGATTTGCGTCTTCGGGGACAGAGATAGATCAACTGCTATTTCGAACCATGCGAGCATTCACCAACCGACCGAAGATTTTGAAATTCGAGGGGCACTATCACGGCTGGATGGATTCAGTGAACTGGAGTGTTCATCCTCCTCTTGACCAGGCAGGACCGGAGGATGCTCCTGTACCGGTAGGTGAATCCGAAGGGATGAACCCATCAACGGCTGAGGGTCTTGTGATATGTCAATGGAATGACCTTGAAAAACTTGAAAAGGCTTTCGCTGATCACCCGGGTGAAATTGCCGGTGTGATTACGGAACCCATCCTCGCCAACACAAATTGCATTTTGCCCAAAGAGGGCTACATGGAAGGTTTGCAGCGTATCGCACGTGAAAATGGTGCACTTCTGGCATTCGACGAAGTAATTACCGGTTTCCGTGTCGCCGCAGGGGGAGCCCAAGAAATGTTAGGGATTACTCCTGATCTGGCAACCTACGCTAAATCTATGGCTGGCGGGTTCCCGATCTCCATGATTGTCGGACGCCGGGACATTATGGACTACATAGGTGATGGGACTGTGTACCACGGTGGCAGTTTCAATTCGAACGTAATGTCAATCGCAGCAACGTATGCGTCGCTCAAACATATTCAAGAACGTGGTTCCGACTTTTACAAAGATCTCAATGAAAAAGGCCGGTATCTGATGGAAGGACTACGCGATATCTCAAAATCGCTAGAGTCGGACTTACATGTACAAGGCGTCGGATCTGTTTTCGCTATATCGTTCACTACTAGACAAGAAATAACTAATTGGCGAGACCATGCTAGGAATTGTGATGACGACAAGTACCAGCAATTCGCCAAGGAAATGCTGAAGCAAGGCATTCGACTATCTTCAAATGGTCGAACCCATCTTTCTTCGGCACATACATACGAAGATCTAGACAAAACTA
Organism: SAR202 cluster bacterium; assembly: GCA_008373165.1. Lineage (GTDB taxonomy): Bacteria > Chloroflexota > Dehalococcoidia > Lucifugimonadales > Lucifugimonadaceae > Lucifugimonas. The sequence continues at coordinate 2,890 of RQOU01000084.1, forward strand.
TCGCTGCCGCTGCTGCCGTTCTACCGACTCTATAGGGCAATCCATCTCTGAGTTGTAATCGAGCAGAAAAGTACAAGTCACATAGCGACAGTTTTTTTTCTGCAGTAGCAACTCGCTTCGGGCAGAACGGGAGAAATAAAACTTGCATTGGAGTTCCGCCGTTTCTGACTCACCTTCTTTCACGGAGGCTGTGATTCAGGTAACGGATCAAATACTGGCCAATCTAAATGGTCAATGCCCTGATCTAGCAGTGGTATTCATCTCCGCCCACCATATACCGTCTTATTTAGCGGCGCCCGAAGTCTTGAACAAAAAGCTCGGGGCCAAGGTCCTGATCGGGTGTTCTGCCGCTGGGGTGATCGGCGGAGGCCAAGAAGTCGAACGTAGGCCAGGTATCGCTATTTCTGCAGCTATATTGCCGCATGTTGAATTGACCCCGTTCCATCTCAATCAAGACGAGTTACCTAATGAAGACGCAGGTCCAGAAGAGTGGCAAACACTGCTAGGCATAGAGGCAGATAACTGTCCGGCTATCATGCTTTTACCGGATCCTTTCACCATACGCAGTGACCATCTTCTAGCCGGATTAGATTTCGCATATCCCGCAGCTGTAAAAATCGGTGGACTCGCCAGCGGAGGCGGACAACCTGGGTCTAACGCCCTTTTCTTTAATGACAAGCCAGCCCGTTCAGGTGCGGTCGGTGTTGCATTTACCGGTGACTTGGCGGTGGAGACTATAGTAGCTCAGGGATGTCGCCCAATTGGCGAGCCCGTGGTAGTGACTGAATCGGACCTCAACGTCATTTCCAAGCTCGGAGATCAAACGCCACTCGAGATTCTTCGAGAACTGTTCGAAGCCGCAGAGACACGCGAAAAACGTTTAATTCGCCGCTCCTTACAGATTGGAATCATCATGGACCGCCTTGCGCAGGATCAAAGCGAAGGTGAATTTTTAATTAGAAATGTGCTAGGTGCTGATGAAGAAGATGGCACGCTTGCTGTTGGAGAGCTTGTGCAGGAAGGGCAAGTCGTACAGTTTTTCGTTCGCGACGCCCAAGCAGCCGATGAAGATTTACGAATGATGCTTGAGGAATACATAGGCAATCTGGAAGGTGACATCCCCGCGTCTGCCCTGTTATTCAGTTGCCTCGGGCGCGGGCAATATTTATACGGTTCCCCGGATCACGACACCAAAATGTTCACTGACATGGTGGCTGACATACCTATCGCGGGTTTCTTTTCAAATGGAGAAATCGGGCCGATTGGGGATCAAACATTCTTACACGGATACTCAGCTAGTTTCGCGTTGTTTAAACAAATATCAAAAGTTGAAAATTAACAACTAGGATTTTATGAGACGTCATGAGCAGATTTAACGGTCAAGTTGCTATTGTCACTGGAGGAGCCTTAGGGATTGGAGGCGCTACTGCCCGAAAATTGGCATCAGAAGGAGCAAAGGTTTTTATCGCTGATATAGATGACTCCTCAGCGGCCTTGAACGTACAAAGCATCAAAAAAACAGGTGGTATCGCAGTAGCTAGCCATATTGACGTTTCTCAAAGTGGAGATATAGCGCGGATGGTCGATGAAGCTGTAGATATGTACGGCAGACTGGACATACTGGTCCAAAATGCTTTCGGTGTCATCGCCGGCGAATCGAGAATTCACGGTAGTGCTCTCACCGTTGAAGAAGACAATTGGGATTACGGTATCGACGTGTTGCTTAAGGCCTTGTACCTAGGACCAAAAAACGCGATCCCGCACATGACCGCTACCGGTGGAGGCAGCATTATTAATCTCGCCTCGGTGCACAGTTTTCTTCAGGAGCCAGGTATGTTGGTTTATGAATCCGCAAAAGCAGGAGTTGTAGGCATGACCCGTCAAATGGCGACCGAATTTGGACCCGATGGAATCAGAGTCAATGCGATCGCACCAGGACATATTGTGGGAGAGGGCTTGGCAAAAATATGGAAAGACAATCCTACTGGACACGAATTCTTCGCTGATCAGTACCCACTCCGCAGGACTGGGATTCCTGACGACATAGCCAACGGGATAGCTTTCCTCTGTTCTGAAGAGGCATCATTCATAACAGGCCACACGCTCGCAATCGACGGTGGTTTATCTGTTCAGTTACAAGAAAAATTCGGATTAAGACAAGCCAATTATGTGCGTAATAATCCCGATACCAATCTACCCACTTAAAGTTTTAACTACTCCAGATAACTGCCAGGAAACGCAATTTCATTGATTGGATTCCGATCATTGGCAATATTACCTTTTGCTATATCAGGATCAATGTCGTCTAATGTGCCCGGCACCCCAACCGCGATCGCACATATCGTTTGGAATTCCTCACGAGGAACGCCAGCTGCGGTGTAGGCGGCATCCAAATCAATACCGCCCATGGCTCGTGTGTTAAGACCCATGCGATTAGCCTGCAACGCCAATGACATCCAAGCTGCTCCGGTATCAAAATGTGCGGTACGAATACTGCTACCCTCTTCATCAACGACGCGAGCGAATACCAGAACAAGCATTGAAGCCCTCGTAGCCCACAAAGTATTTCCTTCATTCAAAACAGAATTAAAACGAACTCGATCCGGTCCGTCTGTAGCGTAAACGAATAGCCATGGCTGCCTATTACTTGATGAGGGTGCCCAGTGAGCCGCTTCAAATAAAACATCAATTTGTTGCTCTGACAACCGGTCATCGGTAAATGCTTTTGAAGACCAACGTTCCACAAACATCCGGTCTAGCAAATCACTCGCAACTCTAGCGTTCCTGAAGTTAGTTTCACCCATAACAACTGGTTTCTCTTTCTATAAACTCATGAGCCAGCACCTAACCGTTATGTTAGATACTCAGCGTTCCTCGTTAATCGTGTATACCACAGCAAAATTAGAGCGCAACTGAAAATTCGGCGACTCTCAAAAGCGTTTTCGCATCTCCGTCGACGAAAGATCCGACCGAAATTGAGATTCGGTCAGTTCACGAAACATGTCTTTGAATCGCTGTGGTACTGAAACGTCACGAAGACCTTGAAATATCCCTCTTGAGTTAATTCTCCCTGCAACTATAAAGTTGCATCCATTTTCTTCAATCAGATCGAGGGAGTTATCCACTGCTGTTGCTGAGCCGGCAACATGATCAGGGTAATAGGTTTCGTCAAAAAGACGAACACAAGTATCGAATCCAATGACAAACGTAGCGCCAGGCAGAATTGATGATTTTTCTGTGAAGCGAGGAGCGCTTGTCAGAATCAAAGATTTACCATCTTTTAATACTTCCTCAGATCTTTTACCGAGTTCTGTTTTTGTAAGTAATGGTTTGTCAACGTTCCGTATTGAAATCTCGTAGTACCCATCAGCATCCGTCATCGCCATGGCAGCCGACAATAGATCTTGGTGCCCCTGATGAATCGGATTGAACGACCCGGCCAGCACAAGTGGTTTTTTGGGAAGCGATTCGCTCTGCCTACCATGAGCATCTATAACCAACCCTCCAATTTCCTCTGTGTAGAGTCGGTCAACCGAACTCATCAATTCGCTCCGTCTCAAGAATGTTAATTTCTAGTCTAGACTCGATTTTCAAGACAGCGGCAATTGAATTCATGACCATGGCTGCAACGATCTGCTCTTCATCAACTCGAGTCCGGGTTTCTTTATCAAACCAGACAGAGATGCCCCCAGTTTTCACTCCGTCAGACCAAGCAATATGCGCTCGATCTTCACCCTTCCTGATCCGATCAGTAGCTATTGCTGCGGTACATCCGATACCGAAAAGAGATTGCTTTAAGTTATCAGGGGCAAGATGACGAGCACGGTTGAATGCCGATTCAGCTATCAGAATCGCCTCGGATTTAGAGACATGTTGATCCGCCTCGGCCCCAACAAATTCGTCAAGTGCTTTTTGAGTGTAGGGGACCTGCACTTCTAGGATTGTACGAGAGGCGCCTGGCTGAGCAAACAAAGCACTTATCGCACTGATTCCGGCGCCTGTTACCACCACGCAACCTACACCCGAAACACTATGGAACTTTTGCGCAAGGCCCTCCATCATCACAGGCTATTCCTCCAAAATCGATATTCACTCAATCGTGTGAGCGTGAAGCCTAAACAAGACGTGTAATCTCTACGTTAAATCCAGCAAAACCCTGATGAAAGTCTAGCCTATATTTCACACAACTGAACTTTCAAAATCTTACCGACCACTATAGCCATAAGAAGCTGCCTACGTAACAAGACGATTTACTCAACTGAAAATCAAGAGTAGGGTTCCCTGAACAATACAAAAAGAGACCATGTAACGCGGGTGAGGTAAATACTCAAAATGCTCGAACACTTCCATGTTCCAGAAGAAGATGAAGTCAGGATTATGCCGGATTCTCTTCGTAAGACCGTCAATGCCTTATTTTTAAAAATTGGGTTTTCCGAACAAGACGCGTGGCAAGCAACAGACGTGCTCCTCCTTTCAGACACACGCGGCGTCGATACCCATGGCGTCTCCAACATGATGCGAAACTACATAAGGATGGTTGGAGAAGGAACGATAAATCCACGACCAACATGGCGAATCACCCGCGAAACCCCGACTACTGCAAACGTCGATTGTGATCGCGGTCTTGGCATAGCAGTAATTCCCCAGGTAATGGAAATAGCCATACAAAAAGCGCGTGAAACCGGTATAGGTGCTATCACAATGGGAAACGGACGACATGCTGGGATGATCGCCTACCACGCGATGATGGCTTTACCCCACGATATGATCGGCTATTCCATCACTGCCGGGGGCCAATCAATGCCGCCAACATTTGGCAGCGAGCCGAGGCTCGCGCCCAACCCGCACGCATGGGCAGTTCCTGCTGACAAGGAAGCCCCCTTTGTTCTAGACATTTCATCATCATCTGTGGCCGCTAACAAAATCCAACTATTGAGAAGGATGGAATCCATGACCATACCCGGACTGATGGCGGATGAACAGGGCACTCCAATAATGGATGAACGCCCGGTACCAGAGGAAACGATATTGTTGCCGAATGGAGCCACGCGTGAACTCGGTTCTCATAAAGGGTATGGCCTCAGTGCTGTTGCTCAAGTTTTCGCAGGTATTCTTTCCCATGGCACTTTTGGACCATACGAAGGCGGACACATGTCGCACTTCGTTGCCGCATACTCAATTGAAGCATTCACTGACGTAGCAAGATTCAAGTCGTCAATGGATGACTTCCTGAAATATCTGCGTGAGACTCCTCCTGCGCCAGGGCATGATCGGGTTTACTACGCTGGGCTACCAGAGCACGAAGAATCAATTGACCGGCACAATCGTGGGATACCACTTCACAAAGAGGTCGTCGACTGGTTTGACAAGACAACTGCAGAATTCGATATCCCACATCTGGAACGATAGGAGTTTAACCAATGCTTGATCATTTCCATGTGCCCATAGAAGACCAGGTGCGAGTTAACCGGGACGATTTACATCGCACAACCGCCGACATATTCACCGTGATGGGGCTTTCGCAAGAAGATGCAAATCTGGCAGCTGATGGGCTAGTCACAGCTGACATCAGAGGATGTGAGACCCATGGAGTCTCCAATATGCTGCGTGTTTATAAAAAACTATACGAAGATGGAAATATCAATCCACAACCAAGATGGAAAATCACAAGAGAATCTTCAGCGGTAGCAACTATTGATGCAGATGGTTCACACGGATTAGTCATATGCCCTCAGGCCATGGATATCGCCGTAGAAAAAGCCAGTAAAGTAGGTATTGGAGCCGTCACGATCCATAACAGTGGTCATGCAGGGATGATGGCCTATCATGCTATGCGAGCAATGCCCCATGACATGATCGGCTACGCCATAACCGGCGGAGGGGCCATAATGGTGCCAACATTCGGTGCGATTCCGAGAGTCGGAGCAGTTCCGCACGCTTGGGCGATCCCTGCGGCCAAGATGCCACCATTCGTTTTGGACATTTCGTCATCATCCGTAGCTGCCAATAAGATACAACTTCTCAGGCGAACAGGTGCGCGTTTGCTTCCCGGTTTGCTTGCGGAGGAAGACGGGACGCCAATAATGGAAACTCAAGATGTTCCTGAACAAACCCGACTATTACCCTGGGGCTCAACACGAGAGCTTGGATCACATAAAGGCTACGGAATGGCAGTGATTGGGCAGGTGTTCTCAGGAATCTTGTCAGCCGGACTGTTCGGAGCCATTAACCCAACGGAAACAGGATCACAGCGTAACGGATCACAATTCGTAGCAGCGTTCAGTATCGATGCATTTCGTGATGTTGGTGAATTTAAGGCCTCTATGGACCAATTTCTAACCTACCTAGTAGAAACGCCTCCATCTCCTGGGAATGATCGGGTCTACTACGCAGGACTTCCAGAACATGAAGAAACACAGATAAGAGAGCGTGAGGGCATACCGCTTCACCGCGAAGTAATCGAATGGTTCGACTCCGCAGCACGCGAACTTAATATAGAACCGCTAGCACAAATAAACTGAATCTCGGCTATCGCCGAAAAAAAACATCAGCGAAAGCCTGGTCTAAATAGCAGTCACTTCTTCAAAATCGAAAGCGCCAACCTCTTCCGCGATCAGATCAATATCAGGTTCTGACTCGGTCTCGACATCAACGACGTCCTCTGCAACCAAGACCGGCTCGAGCATAGGTGCTATTACAACCTCTTCATCAACAGTGGCTGGTTCGGCAATTGAACCGTTGGAACGAATAGAACGGGAATTAATTGTGTAGCCGCAAGTGATACAACTCAGAAAAGAGCCGAAGTTATCAGAACCTAGTTCGACAGTACCTTCCTTACATCGCATACAAGATCGGAAATACAGCATCGATCTGTCTCCAGTTTTAATAGTGAATACTTTGGTTTCATGAATTTGATTAAACGAATGGCGGCAGACTATCCGGTAACAGCTAAATGCTTCCTAGTACTGGTTTATACGAGTTTTGATGAATCTTCACGATTAGGAGATTTCCGGGAATCCTAAAGTTCCGGGGCATGGTTATGCTTCCAATAGGTAAACATAACCAATCACTCGCGACACACGACAAGAAAGTAATCAGATCTGGAGAAGGTGTCACTTAATGCCAAAGCTATACATTTTAGGAGCAGGGACCCCCACTCCAACTCCCACTCGATTCGGGTCAGCCTACGTACTGGAGATCGAGGGTGAAAAAATAATGTTTGATTGTGGGCCAGCCACTACGCACAAACTAGTTAAGGCTGGCCTCTGGCCTACGGATATTGACTATATATTTTTCACTCATCATCATTTCGACCACGACATCGATTACCCATGTTTCCTGCTCACGAGATTCGACCAGTCGATTGGCAAGGAAAATAAACTACAAGTATTCGGCCCAACGCTAACTGAAATGATCACAGAAGGTGTAATTGGAGAGAACGGAATTTTCTCGCACGACTGGAAAGCACGTATCTACCATCCGCTATCGCAAAAAGTCTATGTTAATCGAGGAGGTGTCCTACCCAGAAAAGCACCGCAAGTTCAGGCTACTGATGTCGGAGTTGGGACAGTACATACCGCAAACAACTGGGAAGTGACCTCCACTAACGCAGAACATGTACAGCCATATCTAGACTCGCTGGCTTACAGGATAGAAACCAAGTCAGGTAAATCAGTGGTTTTTACAGGTGACACACAACCTTGCCAATCGGTTATTGACCTAGCAAGAAATGCCGACGTGATGTTGTGCATGTGTTGGGATGACCAAGAACACATGGATGCAGATGGTGAAGCACCAGGGCAGTGCGGGACAACTGGAGCCGCCCGCATGGCAGAAGAAGCCGGGGTCAAGAAACTAATATTAGTACATATGGGTGCCCATATAGCCTCACACGGCCCACTTGAAAAAGGGCTTGGTGACATCAGGGAAATCTATAACGGACAGGTTATTTACGCCGAAGAATTAATGGCTATAGATGTTTAAAACAGTCAAGTTTGAAACTCGATATTTAGCGCCTTAACCTGAGTTGGAGTTCTAATTCGGACATCGTTTATTAATCGATGATTATTACCATAAGTTTCAGTCCGTATTTCGTGGCTCTCCAAGCTCTCTTTTCATCTGGGCAAGTCCCATAGGACCCAACTTCAAAGCATGGTTATGCCATGCTTTGAGATCGAACGATGATCCTGCAGATTGCTTCGCTGCATCGCGTGCTTCGAGCCAAACTTTTTCACCCACTTTATAGCTGATAGCCTGACCAGGTATCCCAAGATAACGGTCGATTTCAGAAACTATAAAATCAGCCGGAAAATGAACGCGTTCGCGCATAAACTCCAAAGCCAGATCACCACTCCATATTTCCCCTGGATGAAATTCTGAGAACCGTGGGATTTTCAGTCCGAGGTGCATCCCAATATCAACGATAACTCGGACACTGCGCAAAGCCTGAGCATCCAACATACCCATGTAGTAGTCGGGATTTTCCAGATAACCTAGCTCACCCATCAAACGCTCTGCGTAAAGCCCCCATCCTTCTACATATCCCGAAGTCCCTGCCAACAATCGTTGGTATCGCGAAAGCTCTTCTGTCATAGCAACATTCGTAGCGATCTGGAAATGATGCCCTGGGACACCTTCATGATAAGCAATAGAAACTTCACGCCATATCGGAAATTCTGTTTTCCCCCCAGTCGGATACCAAGTGCGGCCTGGGCGGGAAAAGTCTTCAGATGGCCCCGTGTAGTACATGGCAAGGGCACCACCCGGTGGTGATATGAGTGCCTCTATCTCTCTAACTGGATCCAGGATGTCAAAATGAACACCATCCATTTCCTCTATAGTTCTGTCTTGTAAATCTTGCATCCACTGGCGAAACTCGTCTTCGCCTTTGATCATTCTTTCCGGATCAGAATCAAGAATTTCTATAGCTTCGTCTATCGAAGCTCCTGGCTTAATCGCCGATGCGGTTTTCAGCATCTCCGATCTCACCCACTCAAGCTGTTCCCATCCCCAGTCATATGTTTCTTCTGGATCAATATCCACACCCAAATATCCCTTAGCTGATAGCGCGTATCTCTCACGTCCTACTCCGTCAGCGGGCGTAGCATCCGTCAGATAAGCATCTCTAAGATAATTACTAAATTCAGCGTAGGCCTTACTAGCGGATTTAGAGGCTTTTTCAAGACGGATACCCAGTAATCCATCAGAAATTCCACAGGCATCAAAAGCATCGACCATTGAATCAAAAAACGGTGGGCTGTTCCTATCCCCTGCCCAAACTGCACATTGATCGGCACAGCCATTAACCTGGCGGCGAGAAGCGACCAATCCTTCCGCACGGCCTTTGTCGAGTGCTTCCCGATAAGTAAACAAGGAATCTTTGACCTTTTCCATTCTGGAGGCAATATTCTCCCATGCCTCTAAAGAATCTTTCGGCATAAGGTCGAAAATAGAGCGAACACTTTGAACCGGTGAAAACAACACATTTATATCTCGCAGATAATCACGAGATTCATGCTGCTCAACGGAAACAGTTGACGCGTCTATAAATGTGTCCTTGCACATCCTCTCGCGATCATTCAGCGGAACGGCAGCTTCCATCTGACCAAGCGCTGTGATGATCTCACGATAAAACGAATGAGTCGCATCGGGTGAATAATCCGGCATCAGATGATCACTCCCCGTGATACCCATATGGGTGGCAGCAAGCGGGTTATGTTTGGCCACAGTGCCTACGAAATTGTCAGCTATTTCGAACACGCCGGTCATATGACATTCCTTTTCAAAAACAAGGTTAATCAACCCGTTTGTATAGAAATCCACCAAGCCGAAAATCTTTTACTTTGCCAGAGGTATCCTGTGAAAACTCCACAAGCTCGCCAGCCCCTCGCCCTTTTTCTACGCGGAATGATAAATCGTTCTCTATCCCAGGATCGCGCTTCAAACATGCTGGACCGTGTAAACCGTAATCACCTTCTTTGGGAGCTCCGAGTCCGAACCCTGTATCAGCATAAACAACGTCAACAAAAACACCTGGTTCTGCCCAATACCTGCCAAGGAACGATTGAGCCTTTTGTTCGTCAACATCCTCTAAGCCTGAGGAGGTTTGCTCTACAACAGGGCCAAGCTCCCTGATAACCATTTCCGTGATTTCTTCAGCTAACTTAACAGGGGTAGGTGCTGGCCAGACATTAGCTAGGACGATAGCACCCGTCTGTGCTTCCAAGCTGAAAACCATGTTCGAGGCGAAACCGTGAATCCCGCCACCGTGATTATGCAGCACAAGATCATCTCGACGGTTCATTCGCCATCCAATCGCCTGTCCACTGGTCCAATCACTGGACAAGTAACTAGGACGATGCATTTCCGCTAGTGAAGCTGCAGATAGAACTTTACTCTGGTGGTTCTCACGTCCCGATGTGAATTGAAACGACATCCATTTTGCTAAATCTTCAACATTAGAATGCAGTTGGCCCGCAGCTGAAATGCCAAGTAAGGGAGAGTACGGAGCTTCTCGAAGGTCATGCGAGCCTGGTAGTGGTCGACTGTAACCTGTAGCTTTCAAGCCGACCTGATCTGAATCTAAGTCCAAGCGGGTGTTTAGCAATCCCAAAGGACCAGTGATTTCTTCGAATATGTACTGTTCATATGGCAGGCCGCTCACCGCTTCGATTACATGACCTAATAGACCGACCCCAACATTAGAATATTTCCATTGGCTATCCTGTGGAATAACCACCTCAATGCCTTCAAGCCCATCTAGTAAATCACGGGATGTCGGAAATGATGGCACATTCCAATCTGTCAGAGGGTGCTCTGTTCTTAACCCTGCATGGTGAGTCATAAGACGTCGTAACGTCACCTTCTCAAGTGTCCCTTTCAGGGCAGACGCAACCGTGAAATCGGGCATGTGAACGAGCAAAGGATCATCAAGTTCAAGCTGCCCAAGATCTCTGAGTTGCAGAATCGCTGTCGCCGTGAAAGTCTTTGTAATTGACGCAACACGAGAAATCGTTTGAGGAGTAAACGGTAAATGGTGGCCAAGCTTCCGGGTTCCAAAGGAATAATGGACAACCAAGGAATCACCACGAACTATACCGATAGATAATCCAGGCATCCCATCCTGTTGAATGGCTGCATCTACCAGATCGGCAATTCGCCCTTCTATGAATTTGAAATCTGTATCACGCGTCAATCGATTCTCCAAAATAACCAAAACAAAAGAACTATGCCAACCACTGATCTAGGTGACGACACCTCATTTCAGTTCAGAAACAAATCCATCTTACCTATACTCAATCTGCCGGGCGAGGCCAGCCCATTGACCACAAAGAGAATATGAACATCTTCCAAACACTTTGTGTAGCATCCCCAGTAAACAAAACACCCTTAAAATAATCAGACGACAATTTCCTGGATAAACAAAACCTCAACTGAATCATGAAAATCACCAATATCACAATTGATGTAATCGAACGGAATCCTCCTGCTGTGCTCGTCCAAGATGAACGAGCAAACCTAGGTGGAGCCACCCGACAGGGTGTGCTGCGTGTGAATACAGAAGACGGGTTAGAAGGACATGCATTTATTGGAGATCAGGGTGCCGATTCATCACAAAGAATGCACTCCATAATCAGTAAATTGAAACCGATTATGATGAATCGCGATTGGTCAGATAGGGAATGGCTATGGAATCAACTTCCAGTGCTAGCCGGTCACGGTTCCCCAATTGAACCAAGCTGGGCACCACTGGACGTAGCACTATGGGATATAGCAGGTAAATCGGCTGGCAAGCCAATTCACAAGTTACTTGGCACAGCACGACAGGAAATCCCAGTTTATGCAACATATCCGCCACGCCACGCACAACCAGAAAAGTTTGTTGAAGAAGCCCTCCAATTGAAATCAAACGGATTCAATGCATACAAAATCCACCCGGGGCCACTATCAGCGCGTGATGCCGCTATCACAGTTCAAAAGGTTCGCGAGGCCGTCGGTGGCGCAATGGAGTTGATGCTGGACAGAAATCACGGTTACACATTTCGAGAGGCGCTTTATGTCGGTCACGCTTTGGATGCCAACGAATATTTTTGGTTTGAGGATCCTATCCCGGCAAACGACATAGCTTCTATCTGTGAACTAACAAACAGACTAAAGACACCTCTCAACATGAGTGACTCAACAGGGTTCCTGTTCCACGAGGCAGCTAATTTCATACAAATGAACGCAGTGAGGTTAATTCGTGGAACAGTCAGGAAAATCGGAATCACAGGGCTGAAAAAACAGATGTCACTCGTTGAAGGATTCAATAAATTCTGTGAAATAGGCCTTGCAGGTAACTCAGCGCTAAATGCAGCCAACCTGCACGTAATGATGTCATCCATCAACTGCACTTATTTCGAATATTGGCTTCCAAAAGAAGTCCATCAATGGGGTGTCACCAAGCAGTTGGAAATCGACCAGAACGGGAACCTCAAAGCGCCGACCGGGCCCGGACTAGGAATCGAACTCGATGAAGACTGGATTTCATCACATAAAGTGGCGACTCTTTCCTAATGTCATTTAGGTTTATCTAGCGTAAGATTTCTCAGTGAAATTCCGTACCCAATCTCAACAAACAATTGACAGTCCAGCCTTAGATGGTTTCAAGATAGCTGACAGGCCGTTTCTAGGATTCGGACTCTTGATGACTTCGGTTATTGGGACCCTGGCCATTCTTATTTATTTCGGGGCATGGGCTTCTGCAGACCGTATAACAGACCGAGCAATCGAAGCTGGAATTACAAAGTCCAGCGTGGAAGCTGAATGGTGGGAAAAGGGTTTACTACTGACCTGCCCCCTTCACTAGATACTTAACAAATGCGAAACGCTGCACTCTGGCTCGACAAGAAATTAGGACTTAACCAACACACAATCGCTCACTATGCTTGGGTAATTGTCGCAATAGCGGGTGTAGTTCAAATGGTCGGCGCAGCCATTCGTATGGCATTTGGGGTACTGGTTGACCCACTTGTCGAAACATTTGGCTGGTCTCCTGGATCCATCGGCCTTGCCTACGCGTTGATGTCGATTGTCACCGCCTTGTCATCACCAATCGCAGGATACCTTGGCAATCGATTTGGGGCCCGAAACACCATGCTGGCCGGAACCATACTTTTTTTCATAGGAATGATGTGGACTTCTCAAACTCAAGCCATCTGGGAGTTATATATCTCCTACGGACTGATTTTTGGAATTTCGCAGGCGATGCTGCTCGTTCCTGTTGTGCCTGCAGTAGCAGCATGGTTCCGTCGCCATTTAGGACTAGGGACCGGAATCATGATGGTCTCCTGGAGCTTGGGGCCTGCCTTAGTCGTACAAATACTGGCTGTGCTGTTCGACACGGTCGGATGGAGTCAGGCGTTCATGCTCGTTGGAACAATAGGAACGGCAATACTGTTATTTATATTACTTTTCTTCCGAAACACCCCCGAAGAGGCTGGACGCCAAGCCTATGGCATCAAAGCTGCGGATAAACCCTTAATAACCAGCGGTAATATATTCATCTCCACACAGCAGGAATTTCAAGGCTATGTCTACAAAACAAACGCATTCTGGAACCTCATTAACATCCATTTCCTTGGTTGTGTAGGACATGCTGTAATACTCGTAGGGATAATCCCGTTAGGCATATCAAAGGGACTCGGACCACTCACAGCAGCGGGAGTCTTGACCACCCTGTCAGTGGTTAGCGTTACAACTAGATTTGTCACTCCGGTCCTTGCAGATAAGTTCAATGCAAAAACGGTGATGTTTTTTTCATTTCTTGGACAAGGTCTGGGCGTTCTTCTATTACTCACAGCGGATTCAACCCTTGACTTCTACATTTTTGCAATCCTTTGGGCGATACCCTACGGAGGAGAGGGAACCGCGTTTCCCGTGGTCAACAGACAGTATTACGGACATTCTCCTATGGGAGCAACATACGGCTGGCAACTGCTCGGGGCCGGATTGGGAATGGCACTAGGAGGTTTGCTTCCGGGTCTGGTGTTCGACATCACCGGCGTGTATACATGGGCAATCATACTTTCCGCAGTATTCAGCCTTGCCGGTGCAGTTGCAATCCTTTTACTAGAAAATACTAAAAGGCAATTGATTCCCGATTGGCCGGAAATAGAAACAAATAAAGCCGAATCTAGTCACGCAAGTGGAGACTAATAAATTGGATGGAACTCACTCCATCGGAGAAACAAACAAGTCAACCGGTCTTTCGATACTTGAAAAGCTTGGTGTCACTCCGCTCATAAATGCAGGAGGTCCGAACACGAAACACTCGGGCTCTCGACCCCGGGCAGAATCCACCGAAGCGATGAATGCTATGAGCGAAGTATTTGTCGACTTGGAGGAACTACTAATTGCTGCTGGAAATGAAATTGCCCAACTAACGGGAAATGAAGCTGCAACGGTAACATCTGGGGCGTCTGGAGGGCTGGTAGTCCAAGCAGCCGCTGCCATGGCCAAGGATGATCCCGAACGCATTGCTCAACTGCCTATCACGAATGGAATACCCAATGAGCTGATAATCCAAAGAGGTCATCGATTTGTATATGACCATCTTTATCTTGCCCCAGGTTCCCAGTTCGTCGAAGTCGGTCGAACGACCGACTGCACTATTGAAGAAATCGATGCTGCAATTGGGCCAAATACCGCGGCGCTAATTCATCTCGAATCACCTTATAAAGAAAAAACAGGGGTACCACTCACAGAGCTTTCCGATCTAGCCCACAGCCACGGGCTCCCAGTCCTAGCAGATTGCGCTTCTATGCTTCCGCCAAGAGAAAATCTTACGAAATACACCAGTCAAGGGGCCGATCTGGTTAGTTTTTCTGGCGGTAAAGCTGTACGTGGACCTCAAAGTACGGGGTTCCTAGTCGGCAAGACTGAGTGGATCGAATATGCTCGTTTAAATAATGCGCCCAATCCAGGTGTGACAAGGGCGCAGAAAGTCTCCAAAGAAGAAATAGCTGGACTTCTCGCAGCCCTTAAGGTATTCACAGATATTGATGAAAATAAAGAGACGAAGAACTACCTCGACCAGATGAATTTCATCGTCGATCAGATTGCGGAAATTCCAGGGTTATCTGCAAAAGTAACGCACGATTATGATCACTACATACCACACGCAGTGATAGTGTTGAACAAAGACTGGAAAGGGCCAACATACTCGGAAATTGCCGAAAGGTTAAAGGCCGGGTCACCACGTATTTACATAGCCTCAGACTATCGCGATCCTGCACAGTGCATGTGGATTGACCCTCTTAATCTGCAGGATGGTGAGGTCGAGATCGTTGCAACCCAGCTCAGGGAACTATTGATCAAAGGCGCTTCTGGGTTTTAGCAACAGATCACTGTCGAAAACAATACTTTGTGAAAGGGATTTCAGATTTTGGTACACATAGCTGGCAAACACGCACTACTAAAGATGTTCGAAGCCGAAGGCGTCAAATACATGTTCGGCAATCCTGGAACCAGCGAAGCGCCCATGATGGCGGTGATGAATCAGTATCCATCGATCGAATACGTTTTAGTACTACAAGAAGGCGTCGCCGTCGGACTTGCAGAAGGTTATGCGAGATCGACGGGAAAAGTACCCTTGGTCAGCCTCCATATTGATAACGGAATGTCAAATGGCCTCTCCCTGATGATCGATCAACTCTATGGCGGAACCCCAATGGTGATGACCGCTGGAAACAAGGACATCCGAAAAATAGCCCCAGGGCGATCGGACCTAGCAGATATGGCGCGCCCATACGCTAAATGGAGCACCGAAATCACACACGCGGAGCAAGTCCCTTCGGTCATTCGTAGAGCATTCCAAGAAGCTAGAACCGCACCCACAGGACCTACTTTCGTAGCTATGTCAGCAAATGCTTTTGATGACACCGCTGATGTGGACCTGATTCCATCATCGGAAACAGCCATATCGCCATCAGCTGACCCAAAATTGATCGAAGATATTTGTCGCTTGATCTCAGGTGCACAACGGCCGATCTTAATCGTCGGAGACCGGGTTTTAGACACAAACGGAACAAGTTCCGCCGTTGCTGTAGCAGAGGCAGGCGGAATGCGGGCTTACGGGCATGGTTCGACCGGTGTGAACTTTCCAGCAAACCATCCGTTATGGCAGGGCAATCTTAACATGCGTACAGTGGAGGCCGTCAGTGCAGTGCGGTCAGCCGACGTAGTAGTTGCGGTAGGCTGCCCAGTCTTTGAAGATTTCTTCTATCAGCCGGGACAATTCATAGGAGCAAAATCAAAGTTAGTCCATATCGACATCAACGCTGATGCCATCGGGAAGTCAGAACCAACCGACATAGGGATAGTAGCCTCCCCTGGTAAAGCTCTTGCACAACTAGCTGAAGCTCTGACACTCGAACTAAATGGCTCAGACATAGAAGCTGTGAGAGGCCGATCAAAAGAAGCCGCCGCCGAAAGCAAAGCATACTCAGAAGCCTTTAGGAAACTGGCAAGTGTTTCGACAAAGGGCAGACCGATGTCTCCGGCGATGATGGTAGATCATCTAGCTAAGGCTCTACCTGATAATTCTGCGGTATTTAATGATTCGGTCAGCACCGGTGGGCTGTTATTCGATGCGCTGTCTCCATCCAAAAACGGCACTTACTACGGCTGTCGAGGCCAGGCAATCGGATGGGGAATGGGAGCAGTGATGGGTGTGAAGCTCGGTAGCCCGTCGCAACCGGCAATCGGCGTGATCGGAGACGGTAGCGCTATCATGACAATCCAAGCGCTGTGGACTGCAGTAAATTCAGACATCC
Source organism: SAR202 cluster bacterium (assembly GCA_008373165.1). Classification (GTDB taxonomy): domain Bacteria; phylum Chloroflexota; class Dehalococcoidia; order Lucifugimonadales; family Lucifugimonadaceae; genus Lucifugimonas. Next base: position 19,704 of record RQOU01000084.1, read on the forward strand.
CTGCTATCTTCGTTATATGTAATAACGCTTCCTACCGGGTTTTAAAAGTGAACGCAAACCATTATCACCGTCTCAACGGATTTGATCAGCCAGACTCCTATTTCGCTATGGATTTCCCGAACCCGCTTGATTTCGCAGCACAAGCTCAAGCCTATGACATGCAAGGATCAAGAGTTGAAGACCCGGCTGACATCGACTCTGTTATTAACTCAGCTATCGATTCGGGAAAACCAGCGGTAATAGACATGATTATCGATGGATCCCTTTAATCACGTGTTCAACTTATGCAAGTCCAAGCACAACGAGATTAATAAAAGACCCAATGGCAGATGTTCCTCAACCTTCGCGTAACAAAAATTGAATGAGCGTTTGACTACTAATTGTTGACCACGTCCATCAATGCTTGGATGTAGCCATTAGCGAACGCTCTACCACGATGCCCCCAGTTACTGTCCCCTACCACCACAGGCACGTGGTCATCAACAAACATACCGTCAAAGCCGACCTTTTTGTAAGATTGCATGGCTTTGTACATGTCAACATGCCCAGTATTAATAAACTCTTCCCGGAATTTCGGAACCGTGTCGGATACATTTCTGAAATGTACATATAAGATTTTTTGTCGCTTGCCAAAATATTCGATCATCTCGTAAATCCCATCGCTTTTCGCGTCGTCCATCTCGCTAAATGTCCCTTGACAAAATTCAATGCAATTTGATGGTGATTCAACAATGCCAATAAGGCGTTTGTAAGCATCAAAACTACGAAAAAGTTGAGGAATCCCCTTCAGATACTCAACAGGTGGATCACATGGATGAATTCCTGTTCTAATGCCTTCCTCTTCAGCCACAGGGATTATGATCTTAATCCAGTACTCCAAGTTCTCCCACATCTCTTCTTCCGAATAGCGTCGCTCCCTAAGTAATGGCTCTTTGTTTGCCTCTTCAAGATCAAATGACGTAACCAGAGATCCGGCCCGATTTTTTGTATTAAGAGAGGTACGTCCGACCAGAGTAGGCATCCAGTGATAACCAAAAATAGGGATTCCGGCACGGGCAATGTTGCGAACTGTGTAAACCATATTCTCAATCTGCCGGTCGCGATCTGGACCACCAAGCATCACCTGATCGTAAAATTTCAGGGGCACATTCTCAAGAGCCTCCAACACAAGCCCTGCTGATTCGACCTTGTGTCGTAGCTGTACCAGATCATCGTATTCCCAGCGCGCATCACCTTTTACGATTCCTGAGTCAGCGTACGACTGCAATACCACATGAGTAGCTCCCATTTGAGCAGCAAACTTCAGATCATCTTCATCCACAGAAGCAGCTTTATAGTCGACCGGGTCGACTCCCATGTTAAATCCGACTTTCATTTCTGCTGATCGCTCCTAATGTGTCATTAGTGATTGCTGCTAAAAGGTAAAAACTTAATACGTCAAAACCGCAAACATTTTACCCCTCTCCAACAAGAAATCCGCTCACAAGAGAATTGCGGCTAACCAAGTAAACCAGTACAGGAATATTTATTTGTCCGTAATAAATCACGCTCACCCGTCACCTAACTCAAAATGATCAGATCAGATGAATAATTACACAACTAATTCTTTAACAAAAACAAGTTGAGTTACCGCATCACTTTCGACGGTAAGCTCTTCGCTCAACTCATATCCTTCGGGATGCACGAAACTCGAGACTGAGGTCATCGCCGTTTCAGGTGAACCGGACTCTTCAGCGTTGGAAATTAGAAAGCGAACCAGAGCCCCTTTGAGTGTTTTTGACCAATGACTCACAGTCTTAAGATTGCCGTCAGGACGACGTTGCACAAACTTGACTGTAAACCGAGTGGCAGCAGTGACACCCAAAGGATCCCATGCAGCACTGTGTTCAACTGGCAGTAGATCCCATATGACACGATCTTTGCCTTCCAGCGCAATTATCTCGGTCAATAATGGTTTCCAGATCAAAGAGCAGGCTTTATCTTCATGCAGCTTGGCACCCATCTTCAACTTATATATCGGTATCATGTCCTTCGGTCTGACCATCCCGAAAAGCCCGGACATTACAAACACGGATTCATCGAAAATTGCTTTCTCATCGTCATTGAATGACGGATAGTCGATCGCATCAAACATGACTCCTGTATAACGTTCGATAGCCGGCTTTGTTAAAGTATTTTCTACACTTATATTATCCAGTTTTGCTGCATCAAGAGACTTCCCTTTAAGACCGAGTAATCGCAGGGCATATTCAGGTTCCGAGCTTGCGTTTACCAGGCCCTTTATCATCAGTTTTCGAGTTTTGTTTAGAGACGAAAAGGACAAAGAGGTTATATCTAACGCACAAGCCTCGCCCCCGGAAGATTTACCTTCCGAAGGGGGTAAAAGAATTAATGGAATTGAAACCATAAGCCAAGAGTAATCTGATTCAGTAATTTGCTAGCAGCACGGTCAACATCGAATTAAACTTATACGCATCCAATCGCAAAAGGTGTCACTAGATTCTAGGGATACAGCCCTTTGTTCGTAGTTAAGACATCCCATTCTTTGAAGTCAGGATTCCTGTATCACCTGAGAGCAGCTGCAATATTCCCACCATCAACTGTGGCAACATTGGCGACAGTACTTTGGGATAACGCCAAGTGGGTAAATGCCATAGCAACGTCTTGAGCTGTCACTTCTCTACCGAGTATATTTTCAGTCAAATATTCTGACGCATTGACCCCGCGCGCTGATGCTCGTGAACGAATCATTTCTTTAGTGAGAAGCCCACTTTGTATACGATCTGGATTCACGGCATTGACCCGGATGCCGTATGGACCTACCTCTATCGCATATTGACGCATCAATGCTAAAGTGGCCGCTTTTGCTATGCCATATGGGCCGGCTTCTGCCCCAGGATTTACCGCTTGTTTCGACACGTTTAACAGTAAGCTCCCGCCTACTCCCTGAAGCTTCATTATTTTTACGGCGTTTTGCATTACAGTTTGATGTGAAAAGAAATTCACCTCGAAGCTCTTCCGCAAAGTCTCGTCGCTTACATCTTCCATGGTCCCTTGATACATTGTTCCTGCATTAGAAACCACGATATCCAAGCCACCAAAATGCTTACAGATTTTTTCGAAAGCCTGTTTGACATTTGCTGGATCAGTAACGTCACAGGCAAGTCGGAAATATGAGCCTTCATCCCCGGCAAAATCCAGATCTAAAACGGCCACCTCAGCACCGAGCTTACTAAACTCATCTGCAATCGCGTTTCCAATCGTTCCGCCACCTCCAGTTATCGCAACAACATTACCAGCAAGTGGCTGATTATCAGAACTGGAAAGTTTTGCCTGTTCTAAGGACCAGTACTCAACATCGAATACATCAGATTCATTGAGGGACTTGTAGTTTCCAATAGACTCAGCTCCCCTCACTGTATTTATAAAACTTTCGGCTATATCCGCTGCCATTACTGAGTCGTTACGCGTGAGGCCTAGCCCAAACAGTCCAAAACCGGGAACAAAAATTATCCTAGGGATCGAATCTAACTTGGTTTTTACCAATCCCTTATTTTTTACCTGCCTGTAAAAGTAAGAGTCGTATTTTTCCTGAAACACTTTGACCGATTTCTTAACATGTTCCAGATAATTTGCGGGGTCAGTTGTCGTTGACAGATTAAGAATTAGTGGATGGTTCTTAGTCCTTATTACGTGATCTGGTGTAGCAACACCAGCCTGACTATATCTCTCTAACTCTTTTCCATTCACAAACTCAAGAATACGATCTGTAGTTCGCGATTCAAGAATCAACTTATTTCGCAAATCAGTTTTCCCGTTACCAATCCGCTCACCTTGAGAAACACACACGCCCCTGATTATGGGGGCAAGAGACGAGACGTTTTTCAATCGGGGAGTCACTGAGACAGAATGGAAAGCATGCCTTTTGCCAGTAGCAAGTTTTTCCTCAGCCATCGATATGGCATCAATCATGTACTGATAAGAGGTTTTGGCCTCGTCTGCAAACGTAAAAATCCCGTGATTTAAGAGTATGAGACCATCAACATCAGGATCTTGCTCAAAAACTTCCAATGTCCGTTTTGCCAGACCAAACCCCGGCATTATGTATGGAACTATCCCCATCTTATGGCCAAAAATGTCTTTACAAAGTTCTTC
>RQOU01000085.1 GCA_008373165.1 SAR202 cluster bacterium
TCCTGACAGACGGACTAGTTACCTACGAAGTTGACTCCAGGGGTAAGAAAGACGAATGGAAAGTGAAAAAAGGAGGAAAATTCCCAAAAATACCCATGGTGACGCTGGTAGATAATTTTTCCGCAAGTGGATCCGAAGTTCTGGCAGGTGCCCTACAGGACCAAGGACGTTCAGTCGTTATTGGCACCAATACATTCGGCAAAGGTAGTGTGAACTTGCTCAGGGGTCTTTCCAACGGCGGTGGTGTCTATCTGACAATCGGACATTGGTTCACTCCTAACGGCAGATTGATCGAGGAGGTCGGTGTCGAACCCGACGTTATAGTCGAATTTGATGCAGAGGCCTTAGGGGCAAATCCTCAAACGAATGAAGGCGGTGACCCTCAGGTCGAGGCAGCTATCAAGCAGCTAGATTTCCAAATAGTGAATTAACTCCTGCAAGTAGACTGTGCACTAAAATATCATGACTTTACCCGGCATCACTGAAACAAGTATCGCCTGACACAGATTTCAGCGTGCCTAGTTAGTTAAAATTGAAAAATGCCAGATCCTGAACAACAACGCGCCCTCGCTACTAACCGCCGCGCCCGTTATGACTACTTCATCAAAGAAACATTTGAAGCGGGAATGGTGTTGCTCGGGTCTGAAATAAAATCAGCCCGTTCTGGACGTATTAATATCGCTGAGGGTTACGTGTACATCAAGAGCGGAGAAGCTTGGCTGGAAAATGCCAACATAGCAGCTTACGCACCAGCCGGAGAACAAGGCCAACATGATCCAACGCGATCCCGTAAATTGTTACTCAGTAAGAAACAACTTAATTACCTCGATGATCAAGTTCATAGAGACGGGCAAACAATCGTCCCGTTAAAGGTTTACATCAAAAACCGAGTGGCAAAGCTTTTGATCGGCCTCGCTAAAGGTAAACGACAAGTTGACCGTCGTAATACCATCAAGGAACGCGATGCTAAACGAGAGATTGATCGGGCCATGAAATCCAGAATTTAGTCCTCAGCCATGAATCAGTTATAGAATTGGATTGTTATCTTGGGGACGCGTGGTTTCGACAGGAAGATCACCGCTAGATTGCGGGCCGTGGCGCCGTGCACCACGTAAAAAGCGGCAAAACATAAACGGCGAACGAGAATTCGCTCTCGCGGCCTAAGGGCTGCGACTTTCGACCCAACCCCGACCTAGCGGGTTGGGTTCGAGAGATGAAATGCTAGGTTGCGTTGTTCGGGTCGTTAGTGACGAACATCTAAGGCTCCACTAACTGGTCGCCACACTTGCTACGCCGATGGGGTGGGTGTGGCGATGAGATAAATACCGACGGCTACGCTCGTAGAAGTCGAAACGGAAACCTTTCTGGACGGGGAGTTCGACTCTCCCCCGTCTCCACCAGAAAGTTATAAAGGCCCTGCCCTGTTTTACATGGGCAGGGCCTTTCAATCAGATAATCCAATCGTTAAACAAACCAACACTCAAATCTATGTGTTGTAGTATCTGACATGCCCGACTTTTGATTTAGTATTTGGGAATACCAAAACTTTGAGAAAAAAGATGTCACATTTACGATTCGGTGCCTTCCTCGCACCACACCACCCAATTGGTGAAAGCCCAGCGTTACAAATACAAAGCGATTTAGACTTGGCCGTACATCTCGACCGATTGGGTTACGAAGAGTTCTGGTGTGGTGAACATCATTCAAGTGGCTGGGAGATGATTGGGTCTCCAGAGCTGTTTTTGGCAGGAGTAGCTGAGCGTACTCAGCAAATCAAACTCGGCACTGGGGTGATTTCATTACCGTACCATCACCCATTCATGGTCGCCCAAAGACTGGTACAGCTTGACTACCAATCGCGAGGACGCGTGATATTCGGATCGGGCCCAGGAGCATTGCCATCGGATGCCCACACGCTAGCAATCGATCCAATGAAACTTCGAGATCGACAAGATGAAGCGATGGGAATTATTAAACGACTTTTCAATGGAGAGGAACGTTTCAGTTACGAATCCGAATGGTTCAAACTCCAAGACGCCAAATTACAGTTGAGACCATTCCAGGAAAATATGGAATTTGCTGTAGCTTCAACCAAAAGTCCATCGGGAATGACACTGGCTGGTAAATACGGAGCTGGTGTTTTATCAATAGGAGCTACCGCAACTGCAGGACTCCAAGCCCTGCCCCGTCAATGGAGCTTCGCTGAAGAATCGGCCCTTAAACACAACAATACAGTCGACCGCAAAAACTGGCGTATCTTGATGAGTTGGCACATCGCTGAAACACGGGAAAAAGCGAGGGAACAGGCTGGTGACGGATTGATGCGTCACAACAACGAATACACGGTTAAAACTTTACGTGGAGGAGAAGGCTCCATCTTCAAAACAGCAGATGAAGCCGTAGATGAGACCGCATTCTCGGAGCAAAGTGTCGCTGTAATCGGTACTCCAGACGACCTGGTAGCAAAGATTCGCGAGATGGTAGCTATCACCGGCGGTTTTGGATGTGTCATAGGATTCGCCCATGATTGGGCCAATCGAGAAGACACTCGTCGAAGTTGGGACATGGTGGCGAGATATGTCATACCCGAAGTAAACGGGCTGCTTGATGATTACAGAGAATCACATAAATTCGTGACAGAAGACAGGGCATACTGGGAACGACACAATGAAGCTGTCATGAATAAAATTCAGGAAAATAAACGTGCCTCCGAGGTACTCGAAGCAGAAGGATGGGAGGGAGAAAAATCCCCAGATAACCACGATGACACAATAAACTCCACGTCGAATTAAAAGTTCAAAATTGTCTCATCGGATTGGCAATAAATACATTTCAAGCCAACTGCATTCATCCGTAGCCACCTCGGAGTTGACCGATTTCTGATAAGACTAATCGAAGTTCGAATGCAATAAAAACTCGAGGTATCTATCGCGGTTGGTTAATCGTTGGAGTGTCGGCACTCTCAATAGGTGCAACCCTTGGTACAGTTCAGTTCGCTTTCGGATTTTTCGTACAACCGCTTGAGGACGAATTTGGGTGGTCCAGAACACAGGTGAACGTGTCGTTAAGTCTGGGGGTTGTGGCAAGTTTATTATCACCGATCATCGGTAACATGATGGACAGAATCGGTGCACGGTGGACCATGACAGGGTCAGTCCTGCTTGTAGCCACTGCGTTCTTACTTCGCTTAATGATGACCGAGCTCTGGCAGTTCTATCTCTTCAGCATCATCATGTTCGCAGGAACACCAGGGGCAACTATGATGCCCGCTGGTCGGCTGGTACTCACATGGTTCCCGCAAACGCGCGGAAGAATGATGGGTCTCGTCACCTCAGGAAACAATATCGGTAGCGGTGTTGCGGTTCCCATTGTTGCGGGATTGATAGGCCTAATTGGCTGGCGTTGGACTTGGGGGGTGATAGGAATTGCGCTACTTGGACTGGCATTGATCATACTTCTTACGATTCGTGATAACGCAGATGAAGTTAAAAAAGAGCAAGGTAAACGTTGGGCCCCTCACATAGATGGAAAGACCCTAGAAGAGAACTCAAGTGCCGGATTGACCGTGTCAGATGCCGTACGAACTTCAGCTTTTTGGCTCTTAGTGATCGGAATGACTCTCCAGCAGTTCGTGCGAACGGGTGTGGTAAGCCAGTTGGTACCTCACTTAGAACAAGTGGGGTTCAGTAGAGCGATCGCTGCAGGCATGATGATCATGCTTGCTTTCTTTGCCGCATCAAGCAAATTGATCTTCGGTCGCTTGAGTGAATCTATTACCGCACGAATCTCGTTCATAGTAATCATGATTCTTCAGGGAATCGGATTGACCATTCTGCTAGCTTCGAGCGGTACTTTCATTACCTGGATCGCAATCGTGGTATTCGGGCTCGGAATGGGCGGCGTGGGTACTCTAACTCCACTAGTCATCTTCGATATGTTTGGCCTGAAACAGTTCGGCAGCATCACAGGTCTGGCGAATCTAGGTATAACAATCCCTGTTTTGATCGGACCTATACTAGCCGGGTTGATTTTTGATTCAACCGGTGAATACAACATAATGTTTGCGGTAACCATATGTCTACTTGCAATTTCAATCGGTTGTTTCCTGTTCGTCAAGAATCCCATCCCCATTAAACAAGACGAATCGCAAAACAGTTAACGGTGAGAGTGCCGGTCATCAGTTGCGCTCTCATTAACCCCATGAGCATGAAATTCATGTGCATGAATATGATCACTACTTTGCATTAATTTAGATGCCCCAAAGAAACTTCTCTTAATTAATGCACCAATTTCAACAATGATGAGGAGAGAAATCGCAATTAATACAACGCTCCCACCTGGGGCCAAATCCGCGTAGAAAGAGATAACCATTCCAAAAACGGCTACGAATACTCCAAGTGCAGAAGATACGATCAACGTTAAAGTCAATCCTTTCACGACTCGTATACTCACCAAAACTGGGATAACAATCAAAGCGCCGACTAGCAGAACACCTACCACCCGCATTGAAACCGTGATCGTGCCCGCAGTAAGTATGGCCAGACTGAGATTAAGCATATGAACACGAACGCCATTTGTTTTCGCTAGATCTGGATCAAACGTAATTTGTGTCAGCTCGAATCTGAACATGAACAAGAAAAGCACTATCACCAGCGCCAAGATGCCCATCCACCATAAGTCTGTGGTGGAAACGGACAACAAACTTCCGAACAAGTACGAAAATATTGTGGTGTTGAATCCATCAGATGCGCTGATCAATACCACCGCAAGCGCAAGCGCTCCGTAGAGGAACACAGCTAGGGCCGCATCACCAGGTAATAATCGCCGCACCCTCAGTTCTTCTATCGAAACGGCAGCAGTAGCTGTCGCAATGAACGCAACAATTGGAGTAAAAGACTTCGTTATAAGAGCGACAGCAACCCCGGCAAAAGCTACATGCGAAAGGGTGTCAGCGATCAAAGAAAGTCTACGCAACACCAAAAACATTCCAATCGCAGGAGCAGTTACTCCAACCAAAACAGAAGCAACAATCGCCCTGTTCATAAATTCATATTGGAAAATCTCTGGCATTAAATTACCTATGCGTGTGGTCGGGATCATGCATAAGCACATCTACCGGAAATCCATATAACGCAGAGAGGGCATTTGCATCAAGTTGGTGAACAGGACCGTGGAAAACGATATCTTGATTGATGCAGGCACAAGTCGTCGCTTCCCGCATAACAGCTCCTATATCGTGAGAAACCATAACAATCGTGATCCCGAGATCGCGATTCAGTCTTCGGACCATAGAGTGAAATTGATCTTCTCCTGCAGCATCGACACCAGCTACAGGCTCGTCCATGACAAGCAGGTCAGGACGGCGCACAAGCGCTCTGGCTATTAACATGCGTTGTTGTTGACCTACCGAAATATCAGAAACACGACGACCTGCAAGATCCCGTATTCCAGCTAACTCCATAGCATCGTCAACGCGACTATTTTCATTGTGCTTAAAACTCCGGAAAAAACTGAATCCAGAGTAAGCCCCGAACTGAACGATCTCTCTAACAGATGCCGGAAAGCGATACTCTGTCGTTTGAATTCTCTGGGGTACGTATCCAATGCGATGCCAATCTGTGAAATTATCTGAAGGCTCACCAAACAAGAGAACTCTGCCAGAACTTGGCTTAAGTAGGCCAAGCGCGAGTTTCATCAGTGTGGTTTTGCCTGAACCATTAGGTCCCAAAATGGCAGCAAATTCGCCTGGCATTATCGAAAAATTTATATCGCGAACCACTGGCACGGAGTCATATGCAAACCATGTCTCGTCAAACCTGATGGGAATTTTTTCTGGTCTAGGAAAAGACTCAACATCAACTTGGATTGGATTTGACTGGAAGTTATCGTTCATCGAATATCCTCCAGTATGGCGTGGTCAGTAA
>RQOU01000086.1 GCA_008373165.1 SAR202 cluster bacterium
ATCGAGAGAGTTATTCCAGGCTGCATCGTGCAGCGCGTACCTCTCCCGGGTTAGGGATATCTCACCATTGATAGTTTCCTCTGCTGTCTGGGTTTCAGCTATAAAGGCTTCAACAGTGGCTTCAATAGCCATTTCGGCTTGAACAGTGGCTTCGACGGAGTCTTTTATTAGTGAGTCAGATGCTATTTCGTCAACTAGGCTTTCCGAAGATGTGTTCTGACTTGCCGGCTGTACGGTGCATGCAATAAAAACGGCAATGCTAATCGATATCAGCGTTGAAATAACAGCATGGCGTTTAATCTGGAATTTCATATACATCATTATCGAAGCACTAGTGTGCACAGATTAAGTATGTTGAAAGTCTGATTAAGCAAAATTCTTAGAATTGTAATTTTTGATTATGAAAACCTATGATATCTATTCAAGTGATCTCAGTTCACTAGATCTCCAGTAAGCGAGACCTGCTAGCAAAGACCAACCGATCGCGGAAATATATAAAGCAAGTGCTGGGCTTAATAGATCAGCAATTGTTCCTCCGAGCACCAATCCAAATCCCATCATCATAAGAGATGACATTGCTAGTCCCATTACCCTGCCACGCATTTCGTCGGCAACTGCCGTTTGCAACAGGGCGAATACAGATGTCATCCATATACCACCTGCTGCGCCGGACACGAATATGGCAATCAACGAAATAGAATAATTTGTTGAAGCTGCAAATACAGAGTGCCCGATAGCCATTACGAACACTGACAAAATCGACATAAGCCCTTTTTTGGGCATTCCACCAAGAACAAAAACTGCTAGCGCTGCAACTAGAGCTCCTGCCCCCCATGCACCGGATATGAACCCGAAACCACGTGCCCCTACTTCCAAGATGTCACGAGCGTAGATTGGCAACACTGGCTGCAAAATTCCCCAAAAAATGACTCCCATAGTCATTATCAGTAGCCATCGGATCTGGCTGGTGTTCCAGGAATATCTCATTCCTTGCGACATCTGCTCGAATCCTGATTGCCACCCACCTTGAACGTTGGGCATTTTTTTGGTTTTTACGCCAATGAAACCTAACGAACCGACAGTGTATATGGCGGCTATCAACCAAAAAACCGAAGCGTTTCCATATGTCGCTACCAGAATGCCTCCAATCGCTGGTCCAATCATGTTCCCTAGATTACTTACAGTTGTATTCAATGATTGAGCTGCGACCATTCTCTCTCGCCCAACAACATCCATAACTATTGTTTGACTAGCTGGGTTACTCAACGCAAATGCTATTCCAATCAGAACTCCGGTGACCATTAAGTGCCACCACTCTATGGCTCCAGAGCCTACAAGGAATGCAACAAAGTAAGACATTATTGCAACGACCAATCGGCCGTATAGAGCTACCAAGCGTCGGTCGTACCTGTCAGCGATTACTCCCCCGATAGGACTCAAAACTAACAGTGCCATAGCTGGCATAGCGTTCACTAACCCCACTAGAAACGATGAATCTGTTAGCTCAAGAACTAACCAAGACTGTCCCATGTTGCGGACCTGAAATCCCATGAACGCAGCAGCATTTGCAATTAGTAGGAACGGAAATCCTTGGATTGCAAAAATTTCCAATGAAGCTTTTATAGATGAAGACTTTGGTTTATTTTTTGTATTAGATGTAGATTCGATTTTGTTTGCCTAAGGAGTGCGTAACCTCGTACGACCCTTGATATGAGAGCCTCACTGAAACCGCATACGTCGTCCGTAGACGAAGTGAACAGCCTAACCTGAGACCATCTTCCCAATCGCCCAAGCTATTGCCAAAACAATCCATATAACGACGAAACGCTTGAGGTAGTTTTTCATTTTGGTGATTGCCTATTTATTTTGTCGTATTGCTGTAACTTCACGAAAACCGCCTAAAAATTGCAGCACCCTAACCCCCACACATCAATTTCTTATAGTACATGCCTCTAACGACGCGTCAGCTTTATGGCATACTGCCTATTACTACTATGGTTAAAAACCAAATAAATTCCACTTCTATATCTATCGAAATAGAGGTACCGCCGAAGGAAATATGGAACGCTGTTTCTGATGTGACTCGCGTATCAGAATGGAGTCCTGAATGTGTTCAAGTGATATGGAAGAAACCACCGTCAGATAACCTGATTGGAGCGAAATTCATTGGATCCAACAAAAGAGGTTGGATGCGATGGAAAGGTTATTGCGAGGTAACTGGCGCATTACCCGAAAAAAACTTCTCCTATAACGTTAGGCCTTTGGGTTGGTGGATGCGCCCACAGACTCGCTGGACATGGGAGATACGTGCACAGTCTAATTTTGAATCAGTGGTCACACTTCGCTGTGAAATCCAATACGTTACACCTTTTGGACGTTTAATATTTGGAACTTTGAAGCAGCGACTGACAGAAGTATCACATGGCATTCAAGTGACTTTATCCAGATTGAAGTCAAGCCTAGAAAATAACAATATCGCGCAGAAACCCTGCAAGTGCTAAAAGCCTTAACACCCTGACACCCACAAACCTATTTGTCTTAATACGTCACGTGGCAAGTATCGGCGACCCCTTGGATACGTCTCTTGATATCAGCCTCAGTGAGACCTCATAGGTCATCCGGACACGAAGCCGACAGCCTTCTTTCCAAGAAGCCAGATTATTGTCACGACAATCCATATAACGACGAACAGCTTGGGGTTTATCACACTGGTGATTGCCTATTTATTTGGGTTTGTTGCTGCAACTTTACGAAAAGCCCCTGCACTTCTGCAAGGACTTCTTCAGTTTGAATTGAGATTGGTGGGCGGTGGAGGACTCGAACCTCCGACCCCCTGCTTGTAAGGCAGGTGCTCTAACCAACTGAGCTAACCGCCCAATCTAAATAACAAAAATGGCGCGCTTGGCGGGATTCGAACCCACGACCTCAGCCTTCGCAGGGCTGCGCTCTATCCAGCTGAGCTACAAGCGCATTATGCAATAAACGCATATATGAATATTACTCCAATTAAAAAAAATGGTGCCGAGAGCGAGAGTCGAACTCGCACGCCCTTGCGGGCACTACGCCCTGAACGTAGCGCGTCTGCCATTTCGCCACCTCGGCACAAGAGGTTAAATTGTAAATTAACCCACTTGGTGGGCGATGGGGGACTCGAACCTCCGACCTCTTACGTGTGAAGCAAGCGCTCTAACCAACTGAGCTAATCGCCCTGATTTCAAATTATACCTTCCGAAAGTCTTATCCAAGACAATAACCAACGAATACATCGAAGATCAGAGCGTAGAAATATGAATGGTGGCGATGGTGAGACTTGAACTCACGACCTCACGCTTATGAAGCGCGCGCTCTAACCAGCTGAGCTACATCGCCACTATGATGAACAGAAACCATGATCATAGGTTCCAGCCAATCATGTTAGCCACGGGCTTAACCGTGGTCAACGACATCGGATATCACTGTCTTTATCAATTAGTAAACAAACTAAGGATCAACCCGATACGTAATCACCGCTCTTTCCACCACTTTTACGCAATAGCCTCAATCCTTCAATACTAATAGCACGATCAACTGACTTGCACATGTCGTAAATGGTCAGTGCGGTTAGACTTGCTGAGGTTAAAGCCTCCATCTCCACACCCGTCTTACCAGATGTACGCACAGTCGTAGTAACAGCGATACCTACCCCATCTGATAGATCCTCAAAATCAATTGTTATCTGATCGATATTCAACGGATGACATAACGGAATAAGTTCGGAAGTCCGCTTGCCGGCCATAATTCCTGCCACACGCGCTACCCCTAGTACATCACCTTTATCGAAACCACCTGACCGGATGAGATCGAGTGTGGACTGAAGCATACGAAGTTCACAACGTGCTACAGCAGATCGATCCGTCACGGACTTTGATCCAACATTTACCATCCGTGCGTTACCTAATTCATCAATATGACTTAAGTTAGATGATCGTTCGGTCATTTAGACACCTATCTCTATAAATCCTTCGTCGAGTATCTGATCTCCACCCCTCGCAGCACTATTCGCCAATTCATCACAACGCTCATTCTCTGGATGTCCTGTATGTCCGCGAATCCACTCAAAACGTACATCATGTCGATTACATGCTTTTAACAACCGTTCCCACATATCAGGATTAAGAGCCCGCTCTTTCTTATTGCGCATCCACCCGTTTGCCTGCCACCTAGCGGCCCATCCTTTTTCAATCCCATTAATCACATACTGAGAATCTGTTGTCAGCACCACCCGCTGACGACTTTTGAGGGCATCCAGAGCTGTGATAGCACCTAACAACTCCATGCGGTTATTTGTGGTGCGAACATAACCTTGGCTAAATTCTTTTACATTTTCACCATATCTGAGAACTACCCCATATCCACCAGGGCCCGGATTTCCAATTGCTGATCCATCCGAAAAAGCATAAACAGTCGTATCCATATCTTTTAACATTTACCTAAAGCTATCCTGAAATAGCAACATGGCGATACGCAGGACTAACCACCGATGTAATACATTTCAACTTTGCTGTCATCTGAATCATTTTCGAACTCCGTATCGTTCGATCGCAACTCCGAGTAGCGATCGTTCCTACCTGTCCATACTTTATTAATTATCGCGGCAAGTTCTGCGTCGGTAGCCCCTGAACGCATAGGAGTTTTGAGATCCGTACCACCTGATGCAAATAAGCAGGTAATCAACTTTCCGTCAGTAGATAGTCGAGCCCTTGTGCAATCACCACAAAACGGCTTAGACACTGAAGATATAACACCAATCTCACCACTACCATCAACATATCTGTACCGGCTCGCCACCTCACCTTTGTAGTTGGGTTCAATGGGCTCCAGCGGAAATTCTGTATTAATGGCCTGGATAACTTCATCGGACGTGAAAACCTGTGAGAGCTCCCAGCCATTTTTGGTTCCGACATCCATAAATTCAATAAACCGTACGATAGCTCCAGTTCCTTTGAAGTACCGGGCAGTGTCAACCAACGTGTGTTCGTTGACACCGCGTTGAACGACGACGTTAATTTTGATTTGTTTAAAACCAAGTGAGGCAGCTGTTTTTATGCCTGCAAGAGTATTAGTTGGCCCCTGCGGACGCCCTGACATCTCTTTAAATACATCAGGGTCTATTGAATCAAGCGAAACAGTCAACCGATTCAGCCCAGCATCTTTTAATTGTTGTGCATTGTTCTCAAGCAAATATCCGTTAGTTGTTAGCGCTACGTCATTAATGCCGTCAATAACACACAATTTCGACACAAGATCGGGAAGATTCGCCCGGACGAGTGGCTCCCCACCAGTAATCCGAACCTTCGACACACCAATTCTCACAAATAATCTTGTTAACCGCTCGATTTCTTCAAAAGAAAGAATATGAGGCCTCGGTAAAAACTCATACTTTTCCCCATAAACCTCAGCGGGCATGCAGTATGGACACCTGAAATTACAGCGATCCGTCACAGAAATACGCAAGTCGCGAACCCGCCTACCGAACTTATCGGTCACAGATTTGGAAACGTAAGGATCAGCAGTTTGAGACATGATGTTCAGTAAGAACGCCCGTAATTAACCGTATCGAACCGTTTGTTCAATATTATTGTGACGGATCGTCACAATCATTACCATCAGTAGAAATTAACTCGAAAACAAAACCTTAAAAGTGCCACTCATCCGTCGTAGCGCTCTACCCCTATGGCTAATAGCATCCTTTTCAGCAGCTGACATTTGAGCAGTTGTTTTAGCACGACGGGGTATCCAAAATACAGGATCATATCCAAAGCCATCATGCCCGATCGGTTCGTGCGTGATAGCGCCTTCGATCGCACCTTCACTTGTTACAAGCCCGTCAGGTACGCCCGGACCAGCTAAAGCAATCACCGCAACAAATCGGGCAGAGCGTTGCCATCCAGGAACATCAAGCATATTCTCCAAGAGCAAATTAACACGCCCCTGATCGTCAAGCCCATCACCACCATATCTGGCTGATAAGACCCCGGGAGCGCCGCTCAATGCATCAACAACCAGACCTGAATCATCCGCCAGTGCCACTTCTCCTGACGCTTCAGCATACTGCCGAGCCTTGAGTACCGCATTTTCTTCAAACGTAGATCCCGTTTCCTCTACCTCAATATCAATCCCGAGATCGTCAAGGCCTACAATCTCAAACACTATGTCTGTCGATAATTCGGACAGCATTCGTGAAAACTCACGAATCTTCCCAGAATTGCGTGTAGCGATTAATAATTTATTCCCCATGAAACTAAACCTACTCTCACTGACGTAAATCCGGTAATCAAAAGCAAACGAAAAAGATAACTTATTCAGGATTCAATAACCGTTGCGGCTAGAAATCACGGATGTTAGGCTTCTCATAATTTAAACGCTTTACTTGCCGATCTATGCTGTCGGTATTTTTTTGTCAGGAATCTGACAGTAAACTAATAATCAGAAATTTACGTACCGCTACCAGATGCATCGAGTTTCAAAGCTTCCAGTCTCACTCCGTACTGCTCTACTTCTAATTGTCCCCGTTGCCGTAGGACTTCTTGCAGCATGTACGCCTGACAATAATCAATCCACATTCGGCACAGCCGGTCCAGTAGCCTCCGATCAAGCGGATCTGTTCATATTCATATTCTGGATCGCGGTAGTCGTTTTTATCCTTGTAGAAGGAGCGGTCATATATGCGAGTATCAGATATAGGCGTCGCTCCAAATCAGACAAACTTCCCTACCAAACCCACGGCAATGACAAACTCGAGATCACATGGACAATCATTCCAGTCCTGATCTTAATTGCCATCGCAATTCCGACGCTAACTGATATCTGGGAGCAACAAAATGGCGCTCCAACTGACCGAGGGGAAGTCCTGAGCGTCGAGGCAATAGGACACCAGTGGTGGTTTGAATTCCGATACCCTGACCATGAGGTAATAACCGCCAACGAACTTCATATTCCAGTAAACCGCCCGGTGGGATTCAAACTCGAATCACAAGATGTTATACACAGTTTCTGGGTCCCAAAAATCGCCGGCAAGGTTGATATGGTCCCGCTGAATGACAACTACCTCTGGATGATGGCTGACGAAGTGGGAGAATACTACGGTCAGTGCGCAGAATTCTGTGGAATAGCTCATGCGCACATGCGATTCCGGGTAATCGTACACACCGAAGAAGATTTCAATGCATGGGTAGCTGGTATGCATACTGCATCCGATCCGCCAGCAGCTGGTTCAGCCGAAGCGTCAGGAAAGACTCTGTTCGCTGGAAATTGTTCCTCATGCCACACCACTAACTCAACAGCGCCCGGATCTTACGCACAGGAAATAAGTTCTCAACAAGCGCGCTGGAACGGATGGGTGTCGGATATTGAAAACTCAGGCATAGTCTCTGCACCTAACCTCACCCATTTCGGGACTCGTTCAACATTGGCTTCCGGAATCAAAGACCTTAATCAAGAATCACTGGTTGAGTGGATCACCGACCCATCATCAATCAAAATCGGAACTCGGATGCAGGATCACGCGGCCATCTACAAGACCGCTGACGGTAAAGCAAAACTCACCGACGATGAAATTTCAGATATAGCGAAATACCTGTTATCACTCAAGCCTGGTTCAGGTACCACAGACCAGACAATGGGTGCGTCGACTGGCGGAGATGTAGACGCTGTTGAGTTATTCACGACGAACTGCGCTGCGTGCCACTCAACTGGAGATGACAAGATCGTAGGCCCTGGGTTGGCTGGCATAGGAGACCAAGCCGGAAACCGTGTGGATGGCCTGAGTGCCGATGAATACCTTGAACAATCACTAAGAGAACCTGATGCCTATATCGTTGATGGATTCACTCCAGGACTGATGCCGAATTGGGAAAAACTTGGTGACGATTCGATTGATGCCCTTGTAACTTATCTAAAGACCATGAAGTAACTACCTGTGCAGGCATAATTAGCGAGCCTGTCAGCGGAGCTGAATAGTGACAACAAATGCACTGACATTCCCAAGATTCTTCCCCCGTCCCCAATCGGAAACGGGGATCTGGGGCTGGATTGGGACAGTCGACCATAAACGTATCGGAACCCTATACGGAATTACGTCGTTCTTATGGTTCTTGATAGCTGGTGTTGAGGCACTACTGATACGCGTGCAGCTTGCTTCAGCAGAGAACACCTTCATCGGACCTGAATTCTACAATCAACTTTTCACCATGCACGGTACGACAATGGTGTTCCTTGTAATCATGCCGTTATCCGCTGCATTCTTTAACTGGCTCATCCCATTACAGATAGGTGCCCGTGACGTGGCTTTCCCACGTCTTAACGCGCTCAGTTACTGGGTATTCCTGTTCGGTTCGTTGATCATGAATGCAGGCTGGCTCACAGGTGATGCGCCTAACGGAGGCTGGTTCGGTTACGCACCAAACTCAGGTGTGACATTTAACCCGGGACTGGGTATGACCTACTGGGTCGTCGGATTGAATATACTCGGTGTCGCTTCAATCGCAGCCGGACTCAACTTCATTGTCACGATTATGAACATGCGTGCACCAGGCATGAGCATGTTCAAAATGCCCGTATTTACATGGATGACTCTTATAACGTCTGTCCTACTGGTATTGGCCATGCCAATACTTGCGGTCGCAGGTATCCAGTTACAAACTGACCGTGTTTACGGTACCCACTTCTTCAACTCCCTAGCTGGTGGAGACCCGGTCATGTGGCAACACATATTCTGGTTGTTTGGTCACCCCGAGGTCTACATCCTCATCCTTCCTGCTATGGGCATCGTATCCGAAGTATTACCAACTTTTTCACGGAAACCATTATTTGGTTACCCATTCGTTGTTTTTGCAGGGATAGTGATCGGATTCATGGGTTGGTTTGTGTGGAGCCACCACATGTTCACTGTTGGCCTGGGACCCGCGGCAAATACCGCTTTTGCGATGTCCACGATGCTTATCGCTGTTCCAACAGGAGTGAAAATCTTCAACTGGATTGGCACACTTTGGCGAGGAAATATTCAACTTAACACGGCAATGCTGTTTTCTATCTCGTTTATCGCGATGTTCACCATTGGCGGGCTTAGCGGTGTTATGCACGCATCACCTCCTACCGACTCTCAGCAACAGGACACTTACTTCGTCGTAGCCCACTTCCATTACGTTCTCGTAGGTGGCGCCTTACTCGGAATATTCAGCGGGATCTACTTCTGGTGGCCAAAATTCACAGGCTGGTTCCTGAACGAAAAACTTGGTATCGCCAACTGGGCTTTGATGATGATCGGGTTCAATCTGCAGTTTGGCCCGCAACACTGGCTTGGTATGGATGGGATGCCACGTCGTATTTATACATACGCTGAGAACATGGGCTGGGAGGGGTCAAACCTCGCCGCATCAATTGGAGGGTTCATACTAGGTTTTGGAATCCTTCTATTCATAATCAACATGATTTACTCACGAATGAATAAAAAAATAGCACCGGCTGACCCATGGGATGGACGAACCCTCGAGTGGTCCACATCCTCCCCACCTCCAGTACATGATTTTGATGAAGTACCCCAGGTGAAGTATAGAGATGATTTTTGGTTCAAGAAGCATCCCGAAACCATCTCAGAGTACTACCACAACGAGCATGATCTTGTAGTTGAAGAAGATGCCCCAGTAGGTGCTGATGATGCAGAAGAACACGGAGATGATCACGGGGGACATGGAGGCATACACCTGCCTGACAAGTCCTATTATCCATTCATACTCGGAGTAGGCATCGCCATATTCGGCATCGGGTTCCTGACAAACACCTATGTAATCGCTGCTGGTGTACCGATATTTATATGGGGTATGCTCGGCTGGTCAATGGAACCGGTAAACGACCCAACGTAATTAGCTTGGAAAACAAGAGTTCAATTTCCATCTCAAGGATTCAACGAACGTGACACAGGCCGCAATAACAGAACATCATACGCCGGTAGAGGAAACCTCCACCGGTCTGAATAACAGGAAACTCCTCATGTGGGCTTTCCTGGGTTCAGACGTCATGTTCTTCGGAGCATTCATCGCTACATACCTGGTATACCGAGGCAAGAGCCTTGTCGGTCCGTATCCATCGGAAGTTCTGAATATTCCAATAACGACGGTATCTACTTTCGTATTGCTGATGAGTTCTCTTGCAATGGTCCTAGCTCTTCACTACGTGAAAGAAGGCGAAAAGAACAAGGGAACACTTTGGATACTGGTGGTAGTGGTTTTGGGTGCAATATTCATGGGATTCCAATTCGTTGAATTCAGAGAATTCGCTCATTTGGGTTTAACGCCTAGAACAAATATTTTCGGAACGACATTCTTCATACTCACCGGTATTCACGGCGCCCACGTAACAATCGGGGTCATTTGGATGGCATTCCTCGCGTACAGCTCAAATAATGGAGCCCTCCGCTCAGACAACGCTTTGGATCTAGAAATTGCAGGCTTATACTGGCACTTCGTCGACATTGTTTGGATCGTGATTTTTACAGTTATCTATCTGATTTCAGCAAATGATGCACCACCACCTGGTATGGAAACAATTACCCACTGATAGCGATAAAAGATAGGCAGAGGATTTAATAATGGCCAGTCTTTGGCGAAAATTAACGCATCACGACGGCAACGGCTGGTGGAACCTCCCGCACACACCCAGCAATGAACCTAACCCACCCCATGAGGGCCCAATCGGTGGTGCGTGGTTAGGCAATATGTGGCGTATCCTCACACATGGTGGGGTCTCGCATGCAGGACCGGGTTTTTACTGGCTTGTTGGTCTTTTCTTATCTATCGTCACCCTTGTAGAAGTATGGTTATTCGCTGTGGAAGGACTCGGTAGCTGGTATATACCATTACTGCTGTTCCTATCGCTTTTAAAGTTTATAGGCGTAGTCGCTTTCTTCATGCACTTACGATTTGATCATCGATTGTTTACGTACCTGTTCGGAGCATCTATGGTTGTTGGGATTTTCATATTCACACTGCTCCTGCTTCTATTAGAATTCGGGAACCAACCACCGAACTAATCGGAATCCCAAGATTCTCCGATAACCCAATACTGACTTACGCAAAAGTCAAGAAACCGGGCAAGGCACAAGCCAAATCCCCACAAGACTGGCCCCAATTACAGGGTGACAGATATCAATAATGAATCGACGCTATGAATGACGGCCAAGAGCCTGACCTGATCAATAGTTTCGGGGAGTTCGCACTTGCGTGGGACTTCTCATCGCCTCCGGCCGTATTGTTCCTCTTGATAACCAGTGCTTATTTGATCGGCACCACACGCTTAGCCATTCGTTCTGATAGAGACGGACGCTTCTGGCATAAATTCACTGCAAGTCTTTTTGGTCTCATCCTCTTGGCAATCGCCCTAGCCGGCCCACTCGACTACTACTCAGGCGACCTTTTCGCTGCCCATATGTCACAGCACATCGTTATCGCCATGTTCGCTGCACCGCTCCTCTTGCTAGCCAGGCCAATGCCCGCTTACATATGGGCTTTGCCTCGTCCTTTACGCGTGGGAGTTGGAACCGCGCTGACAGACTCAGGAGTGATCATCAAGCTCATGAGGATACTTACAAGGCCAACGGTTGCGTTACCAGTCTTCATAGGCACGTTATACGCATGGCACATACCAGAAGCTTACAACCAATCTCTGAGAGATGAGTGGCTCCATCTTTTCATGCACTTCACTATGTTCACAACAGCCGTTCTGTTTTGGTGGCCAATAATAGGGCCACCACCTATTCGCACCAAACTTACGCACCCTCAGAGAATCGTTTACCTGCTGCTAGCAGTAACTCCAACGGCGGTCCTGGCTGCAATTATCACACTGTCCAAATCGGTTTTATTCGACTTTTATCTGGACAGTCCCGGACATTTCAGCTGGTCACCCACAGAAGACCAGCGTATAGGTGGACTGCTGATGTGGATTCCAGGCAATTTCGTTTACCTGACTACTATGACCATACTTTTCTTCAGATGGTTTAAGGAAGAAGAACAAAAAACATCGCTAGAAGTGACATTACATAATCGACAAGCCAGATCGTCCAACGATTCAAAGATTACGCAGAACAAAGTAAAAAGCGACGATGATCGCACCAATTAACTTTTCGTGCTACGGCGCCGGCGTCGGGTAGGAGCCCGTCTGATGAAATAGTCATTTTCTTGCTCGAGCATTCGACTCAAAACTTCATCAGTAAGGTTCTTCAGATAAATAACACTAGCCCATGCATCTGTAAGACCAGATTGAATCTCCGCCAGCGTCATCGCCTTATTAGAATTTGCAAGTAACAGCCTGAACACTGCTTCCGTGATCGGAGTACCAGGCAAAAGGAATTCAGGCTCGTTTGCACAAACGTTACCCATCACCTTCATATATTCAGCAGCAGTCCCGAAGCCCGCTGGTGTCTTGCCATCATCGACTACAGCTTTGCCTCCTGTCGACAACCTGGAATAAACGGCATACGCAAATGATCTACCAGTAGCATCGAAGGCCTTGGCATCGACCTGGTATTTAGGCTCTGGTTCCGGCTCTGCTACGGTTTCTTGTGTCTGTTCTGTCTGATTGGTCATATATTTTTCTGCCCACGATAATGGAGCTTTATAAATTTCTAAAAAATATCATCTGGCCAGTCGAGCATCTCGACCTTGGCAATTTCATCTACATCAATCATACCAATGTCATCGGGACATATGGCTAATCCATTTGCCATAGCCATCGAACTCAATGCACCAGAGCTTTGGTTGCCAGTCAATTTTGCACGATATGCCCCGGTATCATCTACATACACGTGTACTCGAGCATATACACGGCGCCCATCGTAATTATTGATCCGATCATCCATTAACGCATCTATCGAAGGTTTTTCTACCTGTGGTTTACCCATCATAAGACGCATAGCCGGACGTCCAAATTGTTCAAATGCCACCATGGCGCTCACAGGGTTGCCAGGAAGACCGAGATGCGGAACTCGGGTTCCGTCTTTGCGGTCAAGTAAGCCAAAAGCCAGTGGCTTCGCTGGTCTCATACGTACAGACCACAAAGCAATTTCACCCTTGGATGCCAACACATCTTTGACAACATCATAGTCACCTTTTGAGACTCCTGCAGACGTGACAACTAAGTCCGCAGAAAGCGCACCGTCTAGTGCCGTTTCTAGTGATTCAACTGTATCTCTCGCTATTCCCTGAACGCTTGGAATCCCTCCATATTTGGTCACCATAGCTGCGATGCTATAAGCATTAGAGTTATAGATCTTTCCAGGCCTGTATTCCTCACCCGGCTGCAAGAGTTCATCACCTGTTGAAACTATCGCAACAACTGGTCTGCGCACAGCTTGAATCTCGGAACGCCCCAAGGAAGCAATAACGCCAACCTCGCCAGCACCTAAAATATGTCCGACCTGAAATACGTTGTCACCTTGACGAATGTCTTCGCCTGCCTGGCGAATATTTTCATTTGGTTCTGCCTCAATATGTATAGCTACAGTATCGTCTGACTTTACAGTTTCTCCACGTTCCAGCTCATCTGTGTCCTCAAATGCAACAACTGCGTCAGCGTTTTCCGGAACGGGGGCACCTGTCATAATCCGTATCGCAGTACCTGGTTTTAAAGGCTGGTCTGCTATCTGTCCGGCTGCAACAACACCAATGACCGGCAATACACTCGGTGCATTCTTGGTTGACCCTGTCGTATCAGAAGAAAAAACAGCATACCCGTCCATGGCTGAATTCGTGAGTTGAGGCACGTGGAATGGAGCCACAACGGGTTCACCCAAAACCTGCCCTAAAGAACCGAGCAGCGGAGTGGATTCGACCGAAAG
>RQOU01000087.1 GCA_008373165.1 SAR202 cluster bacterium
GTTACTGATGGTTCGGTCCGAGACACGGCTGAACTTAAGGATTACGGCTTTCCAGTTTTCGCCTATTCCTCCACTGCTAAACAAGGTCCTGCTGTGATGCAGCCCTGGGGTGTAAACGAAGTTATTTCATGTGGTGGTGTCGTTGTACGACCTGGGGATGCAATAGTTGGTGATGAGGACGGGGTTGTTGTTGTTCCCTCGATTATGTGTGAGCGCGTTTTAGAGATTGCCGCCGAACGGGAAAAGATTGAACGCGTGATTAAACTAGAACTTCGTAAGAACCCCGGGTCTCCCGGCAAATATTATCCCTTCAACGAAAATACAAAGAAGTTGTTTGAAGAGTACAAGTCAAGGGGAGAAGTTTAACGCGTCTGTGACCGTTTTTCACAGACGAAACGTCAACCCGCTTTAATTGCTAAGTGGAGTCCCGTCGGGTCGCAGACCTTGGTCTGCCATACGTTTTACGCGTAACTCGAAATTAGCGCATTCTTCGCAAACACTTTCTGGGATTATTCCTGCCTTGATGAGTAATCCAAAAATGTAGCAACCTACGCATATGCCAAAAATACTTTCTAATCCAGCGGCAAATATTAATCCACCAAGCACACCATAGGCTGCGCCGTTCAGCCCGAAAGCCAATGAAAGGATAGCTGCCGTAGCACTGAATGCGACTCCGAGACCTGCTGAAAAGCGTTTTGGGGGTCCGGCAACCGGTCGATAAGGTAATTTTAATGTGGGTACTATTACCTTTGTGACTAAAATCGCTAGTGGGCTTATACGGGGTCCTGCAGCA
This sequence comes from SAR202 cluster bacterium, assembly GCA_008373165.1. Taxonomy (GTDB): domain Bacteria; phylum Chloroflexota; class Dehalococcoidia; order Lucifugimonadales; family Lucifugimonadaceae; genus Lucifugimonas. The sequence continues at coordinate 794 of RQOU01000087.1, forward strand.
ACACGGGCAATGAATCCATACAAGATCAATAAAGTGATTAATGGTTGATCGAGTAAGATCGTTGCTACAGACATGATCACTACTCCTCCCGCCACCACTCGTGCGACGCTCGAGTTCATCGGGTGGGGGAAGCTAAAGAACGGTGTCTTTTCATCATTTGATGTAGTCATAATCGGCAGTTTTATAGGTTTATAGGATAGTGTCGGTTGTTTGGAGCGTGTTATCTATCGATCTATTCAATGTTAGATGTATACACCATATAGTGCTTACATTTGAATGTGATCCCTTGATAAGCGGTTTATTTTTTGGAGCCTTTTAAGACAAATAAAACCATTATTTATTTTATTTTGATTCAGACTAACTCTGAGTCAGGTTGAGATGCAAATTTTCGCTGAAACACTGCCAGGGTATAAAAATTTAAATTTAGGCTTGATGAATAGTCCTATTCTCAGATGCTTTGATATCAATTCGTGCGATCTAATGCTAATATCGGCCAGATTATGAACCAGACTTAGTAAGCTGAGGTGGGACTTGCCCAGTTCACCTGAGATGTTTGGAGGCAAACTAGATGGCTGATTTGAGCACGAGTCAAATACGAAATGTTGCCTTTGTGGCCCACAGTGGAGCGGGCAAAACTTCACTGGCTGATGCGCTGTTCTTTACTTCTGGCGGGACCAATCGTCAGGGTAAAGTTGATGATCAGACGAGCCTTTCTGATTATGAACCTGAAGAACAACGACGAGTCTCAAGTATTCAGCTTGCAGTACTTCCATGTCGATGGAAAGACCATAAAATCAATGTCATAGACACTCCTGGCTACGCGGATTTTCGTGGAGATATGCTCTCAGGACTCCGAGTTGCTGATGCTGTGATCATAGTTGTTTCCGCTGCAGCTGGAATTGAAATTGGCGCTCAACAGGCTTGGAACTACACTGAAGATCTGGGAATCCCATCTGCAATTGTTGTAAATAAACTTGACAGAGAGAATTCCTCGTTTGAGCAGACATGCGAAGAAATTGTCGAGTCCTGGGGCAGGCATTGTGTTCCCGTCCATAGTGTGGATGGCGACGGGGAATCATTCGGAAGTGTTTCAACCGGCGATCTTTCAGAATCGGTGATAGAAACGATTGCAGAATCTGATGATGAATTGATGATGAAATATCTGGATGACGAGGTTCTGAGCGATGATGAGGTTAATGCAGCCATTAAATCTGGTATGACGGCTCGTAGCATTGTTCCGATTTTTGCAGCGTCTGCCTTGAATAACATTGGAACGGGCGAATTACTTGATGCAATGACGACTCTTTTCCCCTCGCCTGACGATGTAGAGGTCCCTGCGGTTCCAGAAGGGGCGCAGGCAAATCTAATATTTAAAACTTCCGCAGACCCATTTGTGGGTAAGCTTTCCTATTTTCGAGTTTATGGTGCGACGCTTGATTCAAATGCTCAACTATGGAATGCCAACAGAGGTGAGAATGAACGAGTTGGCCAAGTTTATGTAGCTGCTGGCAAAGAAACATCCGGTGTTGAATCGGTTATACGTGGTGATATTGGGGTTATCTCAAGACTCAACCATACAAAGACATTCGATACTTTATGTGATAAGGCAACTGAAATTAAACTCGGTGGAGTAGATCTTCCGTCACCCGTGTTTGCACTTGCGGTTTCACCAAGAGGCCAATCAGATCTCGACAAAATGGCCGATTCTTTGTCAAGAATTATTGAAGAGGATCCGACACTCGAATTGGAACGAAATACGGATACTTCGGAGACTGTTCTTCACGGGCTTGGTGATATTCATGTGGACCTAGCGATAGAGCGAATAGCGCGTAAATTTGAAGTTAATCTCGATACTGCGCTGCCCAACATCGCTTACAGGGAAACCGTCGGAGGCCAGACATCCGTTTCTTATAAACACAAAAAACAATCTGGTGGGCATGGACAATACGGCCACGTAGTCCTAGATATTTCTCCTGGAGAAACAGGCAAGGGAATAACGTTTGATTCCAAGGTTGTAGGAGGTAATGTTCCCAAGGATTACATTCCAGCTGTCGAGAAAGGCGTTCGCAATGCGGCTAGCAGCGGTGTGGTCGCAGGATTCCCTGTCGTAGATGTCGCGGTCATGCTTACAGATGGATCTTCTCACTCTGTCGATTCATCTGGTATGGCATTTGAGATTGCCGCGAGCATGGGGTTTCGTCAAGCCGTTCGTGAAGCACGACCAACCCTACTCGAACCAGTGATGAAGTTGAGGATTCTTACTCCGGAAGATTGTGCAGGCGATGTTATGAGCGATCTTAGTACGCGACGTGCTCAGATAGGTGGAATGGATTCCAAAGGTAACGGAGTAACAGAGATAATTGCGGAAGCTCCAGCATCAACAATGCAGCGTTACGCGGCTGACTTGCGATCTTTGACCAATGCTCGCGGAGACTTCACGGCGATAATGGACCACTATGAGCCGTTGCCTGCCCAAGAGGCTAATAAGGTCATAGCTTCCAGACAATCTAACGAAGAAGAATAGTTTGTAAATTTTTCAAACTTTGCTGATTGTATCGTTGGCTTGGTCAAACGTATTGTTTGTAGTCGTCACCTCAGTGTCCGAAAGTGAATTCTATGAGACTTTTTGATTATGAGAAATTATCTGCTGAAATGCACGCTCGTGATATCGATGTGATTTTGGCTGGAACGAAGCCAAATGTTGAATATCTAACTGATGTTGAATGGATGCGGTGGTTCGATAAAGAAAACTTTCTGACGGAAGATGGCGAAAATTATGCTGCTTCCTTTGTTGGTCTTCCACGCGATCAAAAAGTTGGGCCTTTTTACGTAGCTCCATCGAAAGTTGGGCCTTTTTACGTAGCTCCATCGACCCAAACCGGCTATCCAGAAAATTACGGTATGTGGATTGAAGACATCCGTTACTGGGGTCCAGTGTTTTTTGTTGATGGTTCAGATGGCCAAATGGAGTCGGCTGATAATCCAGTTGCTAGAGTGGCTCAGGTATTACGAGAAAAAGGTCTTGATAAGGGAAGGATTGGGGTTGAATGGCGACACATAGAGATGCACTTTGTAGAAAATCTACGTGAATTCTTGCCTATGGCTACTCTGGTAGATGCCGAGCCGATACTTTGGGAACTTAGGATTATCAAATCAGAGGAAGAAATTAATCGGATTAGAAAAGCATCGAAGATAACGAGTGAAGTTGTAAATTCGATTTACGCAGAATTTGCTTACGAAGGTATGACTGAATGGGATTTAGAGCGATATCTTGGTGTCGCATTTGCAGAAAGAGCTTCTCGTCACCTGTGGACCGACGTTGGTTTTGGCCCAAAAGGTGCGCGTTTCGCTGGTCCCACTGATGAGAAATTGAAACGTGGAGACATTCTTAGAATAGATGCCAGCGGCTGGTGGGATGGATATGTATCTGATCAGTCTCGTTCTCTTGCTTGGGATGGGGAACTTACCGATAAGGCGAAGCAGGCACATGCGGCAATATTGCGCATGAATAGAGAACTTAGAGAAGCCGTTCGACCGGGTGTCTTGCCCTCTGACCTTTATAAGCTGACAATGCAGATTTTCGATGATGAGGGTTATGAGTCGCTAACTCCTCAGGCTGGCCATTCATTAGGGAGAATAGCGCATGAACCTCCATTCCTTGTTGAAGGATATGACCGGCCACTCGAACCAGGGATGATTGTCGTTGTTGAGCCGACGATGCGTGTTGAAGGTGTGGGAAGTATAAATATCGAAGATACGACTGTTGTCACTGAAGATGGCTGTGAAGTTTTGACGGAAACTCCACGCGAGTGGGACGCATTCCTTTAACCGACCACGATTGGGCGTTTCGTTTAATAAAAACGATAGTTTAAGTTTTCCGAAGCATTTGTATATTTGAGATTGTCGAGATTACTTACGATAACACGATGACTCAGTCTTCGGATGGGATGATCGGGACGATGACCCTTGATGCAAACTTTGAACTTGTATGAACGGTGTTGATTGCCTTGACCATTTTCGTATGTCGTCCTACCTCATCGCCTGTATTTGGATTTACGTCGAAGCGTGGGAAGTTTGAACTGGAAACATCGATTCGAATGCGATGTCCCTTTTTGAATACATTTGCGGTTGGCCACAATGCGATTGAAATTTCAACAGGTTGACCCGGGGTTAAAAATTCTGGATCAGTCCAGGAGTCGCGGTAGCGTGCCCGTCTAATCGTGTCTACCAAATTGAGATGGTAGCCTTCTGGGTAGTCTTCACTTGGCGGATACACGTCGACCAGCTTTACCGTGAAATCTGTATCGACCGCCGTGGATGAAATCCACAGCTTGGCTATCACTTCTCCAGTAACTTCGATGTCGTCCTCTAGTGGATCTGTTTCGAACGCCAATACATCAGGTCGTTCTTTCAATAATTTATACGGTTTTTTAGCGTTGCTCCATTGGGGTCCTTCTTTTTGATGCCATCCGCCAGCAGCTACCACCTCTCTTAAATTGTTTCTTGCGTGGGTCCACTGATCCATAAAAGCAGGCACGTTATTCGTATCAAAGCCCCCTTCTTCTGGAGGGATAATTTCAAACATTCCGACTAACTGGCCTCCAATAGTAGGTACCGGATCATCAGGATCGAAGGTGTATGTGAGTGAACTGTCGTGTTGCATTGATTCGAATGAATCGAGGGAACCATCTTTGTGCATGAACAGTGTTTGAAACTGTGTTCGCTGTATTGGCCATTCGGCCTCGTCTCGCCAGAAACCACCATGATTCAGGTTTCCAAACTTGGTCTTTGTGCCGTCACCGGTCCCCATCACGTAAAGACGAACCGGTGATTCATTATCAGGTTGCCCATCACGTAAAGACGAACCGGTGATTCATTCTTACGTTTGGGTAGTCCCTTTAAATGTTGGTCAAAAAAAGCCAGCCTTTCGGGGTTGTATATCTCGTTACCCCAAACACTTTCTTTGCCGGTATCTACATCACCGTGAGCAGAACCGGTCGCTCGCATACCGCCGTGGCACCAGGCGCCGAGAATCAAACTAGTGGGGGACTCATTCCGCTGGTTCATTTCGATGTAGTAATTGGCACTGGCACCGACGAAATTATCGTAAAAACCGCATGCAATGACCATTGGCACATCAGCGTGTTGGTTGAAATAAGGTTCTTGGTTACAGCATTCTTGATTCCACCATTCATCGTAATCGCCGCGATAGTAGTAATCCAAAGCGGTTTTTTCCAAACTTGGTGCTACCTTTAGCGCAGTTTCACCAGGTTTAATTGGAAATTTGTTCAGCCAATCCCGCATATTTTGCATAGCGTCGATGATGAGCTTGGCTTTATTGGCATCATTCCCAATTTCGTGACAATCCAGAGCGTGTAGGTGTATGGCTCCAAACATCTGGAAAGACATTGCCCCGCCTTCCCGTGCTTCATGTCTGTAGATATTGGTAGGACCAGCTTCCACCCACATTGCACTTAGATGTGGGGGTTTACGAAGTGCGAGTTGGGTTTGAGTAATTGCACGATGAGACGATCCTAATGTGCCTATTTTGCCCGTACACCAATCTTGAGTGGCGAGCCACTCAACGGTGTCGAATCCATCATCACCTTCCCATGGGTTTACTGTGTGGAAGTAGGAACCGTCACCTTCACTACGAAATCGTGATCGTAGATCTTGTATTACAAACGCATAGCCTCGTCTTACATAATAGGGGAAAACGTCATCCCATTCGGGAGCCGTTTTATCGTAGGAAGTACGGACGAGAAGAGCGGGTACTTTTTCTTTGCCATCCACAACTGTCCCGTCTCCGTGACAGGGCAGGTAAATATCAGTCGCTAGTCGAACGCCGTCCCGCATCGGAATCATCACATCTCGTAATAGGTGGACTCCATATGTAGGTTGGGAGGACTGTTGTGAAGTTGGCATGTTTTATCTCTTTGGTATCACGGGTAGGTTGATATGCGAAGGGTATTGAATGCCGTGATACACGGTCTGGTTTGCAATTGTGATATCAATGTCACTGGCTATGGGATTCCCGCTGTTAAGGTTTCTGTTATAACGCGGGAAGTTTGAGCTTGAAATTTCGATTCGTATACGATGCCCTTTGATAAAACTGTTGGATGTGTTCCACATATCGATTTCGAATTTGTAGATTTCGCCTGGAACCATCATTTCCGGGTTTTCCGTGCCATTGCGGAATCTTGCTCTGACGATTCCCTCGCATAAAGCAATCGCTTTTCCATCAGGCTCGAGGTCAGTTAATGTAGCTGTGAAATCCGTATCTTTCGCATCTGATGATGCCCAGATCGTAGCTGAAATTGGTCCTGTAATTTCCATGTCTTCGGTTAGAACATCGGTTGTAAATGTCAGGACATCGGGACGGCGCTGGATGTGAGAACGATCATGTGGTCCGCAAAAATCATACGTTTGGTATTGTGATCCAAGTGATGGTACTGGGTTGCCCGGATCGTAGATAAAACTATCGCTGGTTTGATCGCTAGTTTTGATTTCTGGGTGCAGGCTACCACCATCATCAACGGCGTTACCTGCACTCGAGAGATAGAACTTGGTCCATTCGGTGCGCTCTAGAGGCCATTCATATTCGTCGCGCCAAGTGTTCTTTCCCATGACGAAAAGCTTTATTGGAGCCTCCTCGTCTACTCCGGTGTCGATGCCTTTCAACCGTTGGTCATACCAATGCATATGCATCTCAATAACATCCGATAGCGCTTGTTTACCAAAGGTGCGATCAGCGTATTCGCCATTTTCACCCATCGG